>CAMWTH010000010.1 GCA_947177125.1 uncultured Mycoplasma sp.
GTCTTTATTAAATGAAGTTGTTAGTAAAGAAATAATAAATAATTTTATTAACATTGACATTAGTAAAAATGTCTTTGAATTAATTGATAATTTTTTTAACAAAAATTATGAAAAAATAGTTAATCAAATTTATTTATTTGAAACTTTAAAAATAGACTTTTTAGAAATCTTTAATGTTATGGTCTCTCAATTGTTTTCTTTGAAATTTTATAGATTGAATTATTTGGAAAATAAAAGTTATTCAAAAATTTGTCAGGATTTTTCTGTGCAAATGTTTCAAATAGAAAAATTAAAAAAATTAATTCTCAATTTAGATGTTTTACAAATTGATATATTTTTAAATAATTTGTTAAAATTGAATATACTTTATTTGAGCAAAAACAAACAGCTATCAACTTATTTAAAGGTAATTCTTTTGAATGGAGGTGAGTATGGACTATAAAGAACTAAAAAAAATTTATGAAACACAGTATAGCAATTTAACAAAATTACTTGAAAATAAAAATTTTGTTTTATTAATAGAAAAAGATGAATTATTAAAATCTAATTTTATTGATCAAATTTCTGTTTTGAAATTTTTGGAAAAAAAACTTTCTGATCCTGATTTAATTGAAAAAGAAATTACTAATTCTAAAAAAAGTAAGAAAAAATTAGATGTAATTGATATTAAAGACTTAAACAAATCAAGTGATTGCTCACTACAATATATAACAACTATTGGTCCAATTGGTTCTTTAAATGATTTTAAAGATATTAAAAAAACAGAAGAAATAAAAGATGTAATAAAATACTTTGATGTTTTTTTAAAAAACACTTACAAAAAAGATTTAAAAAGTTTTTTAGATAATGATTTTAAAGAAGTTGTTAAAGCAGAAAAAGTCTCAAATGATTCATTCAAATCAGAAACATCACAAACCAATAATTTTGGATTTATGGGAGGGTTTGCTAACCCAAACAATAACATGTCATATGAATCTTGAAAAGATCAACAAGCATTTCTTGCAGCCAACCAACAATTAAGAAAATTAGTTGATACTGGAGAGTTTTATTTATTTAAATCAAAACCCAAGTTTTTTATAATTAATAAAATAATATTGTCATCTATTCTTGTGCTTATATGTTTAATGTGATTTATTGTTTTTTTATTACAAATAATAGTAACTTCTGAGCAAGTTAAATATGGTGGATACATATGGTATGGTAGTTCTAATGATGCTCAGCCTATTTCAGTAGTATCAGGAAGTGACATTTTTTCATACATAATTACTATTTTATCAATTATATATTTTGGAATATGATGTTACAAACTATTAAAAAAACCAAAATCAGAAAATGAAAAATTTGCTTTTGATAAAAAAGCAGCATGCATCATAATTTTTCTAATTTTAATTTTGGGATCAATATTTATTTTTCTTCTAACAAGTTGAATACCAAATTTAAATGGAGTGCAAGATTTTAATGATGGAATTTACAATGGCACTACAAATGCAAATATTTCTGTTCATAATTCTGATATTGCAAAATCAGCTTTTGTTATTTGTGCATGAATTAGTTTAGTTAGTGTTTGCTCGTTTGTTTTTCTTATTCTTTGAATAATTATATGTTGAATTTATGCTCCTAAACCTGATACAGAAAGAATACAAATGAAATTGGAAGAACTTGCAAAATCTATAAAAAGTATGCAGGGGTAAAACTAAAAGTGAAAACTTTTAGTTTTTTTTATACATAAATATTTATATGAGTAAAATAATAAAACATAGTATAGGGAAAAATAATGAAAAAATTATTAGTTAAAAAAACTTCTAAACAAAAAATAATTGAATTCTTTTTTCCTTTATATCCACTAAAAGTTTTCTCTAGTATTAGTTCAATTACAGTGTTATCAGTTTTGATAGCTTTAAGAATGGTTCTACAACTTACATCTTTTTATATACCAATTTTTAGTTTTTCTATTTCAGTATCATGAACACCTTTGATTATTATTGGTTGATTATATGGACCAATATATGGTTTTGTTGCTGGTTTCATAACAGATTCACTTGGGATATTAATGTCTGGTAGTATTTGGTTTTGATTGTATGCAATTCAAGAACCAATGGTTGGTTTAATTGCAGGTCTTTTTGGGTATTTTTGCAGATTAAGACTTTCAAAAAATGTATCTGATAAAAAAACAAAAATTAAGGATTTTATTATTTTTGATTTCTTTTTAATCTTTTTTTCAGGAATTTCTATTTATTTTTTAATTGAGTTTACAAATAATTCTGTTTCCTTTGAAGGTAAAAGTAAATTGGAAGAAATATTTTTTGTTTATTCGAAATGAGTTATTTTAGGTGTTATGAGTTTTTTTCTGATTTTTTCCAATGTTTTAGAAATTATTTTTTATAAAAAATTTTTTAAAAATTTTGTTTTTTGCTCATGATTAATTTCTTTGGTCTGTATTCTTTCAATTTTAATGTCTTTTCTTTTGGGACCTATTTCTGCAAATGAATTTTATAAATACATGTATGGTAGTGATTCACCATATTTTGTAAAATATGGAACAATTTTTTATTTAATACCAAGAGTTTTTAAAGAATCCATAAAAGCACCTATTCAGGTTTTAATATTGATTGTTGTTGTTCCAATAGCATCAAATTATGTTGAAAAAATGAAAATGGCAAAATTTTTAAAATGAAATGGTTAATAAAAAAACATAGATAATTTTCTATGTTTTTTATGCTTTATTATTGTTTAAAGCTAATCTTTGTTTTAATCTATCAGCTTTATTTTGTTTGATAATTCCTTTAGAAAGAGCAGAATCAATTTTTTTATAAGCAAGACTTAAATCTTTGTCAGATTTTGTGTTACGTGTTTTTTTGATTTGAGTTTTCATTGCAGATTTTTGAGAATGAACAACAACATTTCTTGCTTTATTTTGTTTATTTCTTTTTATATTAGATTTAATATTTGCCATTAATTTTCCTCTACATTAAACACTATATTATAATATTATATTGTATTAATTTATAGATAAAAAGTTGATAATGATATGGGTGACAATAATTTATTACTAATTCTTTTAATTGTTTTAGTTCCTGTTGGAATCTTTTTTTGATGAAAAAAAAGAAAAAAAAATCAAAGTACTGGTGGTGTCGTACAAAAAAGACATGAAGGGAATGAAGTTAGAGATACCATTAAAAAATTTCTTAAGTCTAATGGTGAAGTAGGTAAAGAACTTGTTGAATCATATGTTGTAAAAAGAGCAGATCCTTATGTTGTTAACAGAGCACTACCAAAAGAAGAACAAGAAAAACAAAAGAAGTTAATTAAAGAAAGAAAGGAACAAGAAAAACAAAAGAAAATTGAGTGTAAAAAAGAAGGTAAAACATATAAAAAAGAAAAACCTAGAGAATTATATGTTGTTCTTTTTGTGACTAGAAATTCAAAAACAGGTGTTGAAGATAAACCACGTGCAATTGAGTGTGAAGTAAAAAATATTAAAAAAGGTAATAGTAGAAAAAGTCCTGTTGAAAAAAAGATTATCACTTTAGGTGAAAGAAATTATGAAGAAGAAAGTAAATGAATTTTACCTATTAAATTAGCTGAAGAAAATAAAATTAAAAAAGAATATGCTAGACAACAAAAATATAAAAAACTAAATTTCATAAAAACAATTAAAGACAAAAAAATCAAGTCAATTGAAAGTGATCCAGAAAAATTAGCTTTATATAATGAAAAACAAGCCCAAAAAGAAGAAAAGAAATTGATGAAAAAGCAAGAAAAAGAAAAGAGAGAAAAAGAAAAATGGGAGAAGAAAGAAACTGTTGTGAAGACAAAAAAATAGTTTTTATGGGTACTCCTGAAATTGCAACTTTTGCATTAAAAGCTTTATTAGACAAAAAATATAATGTTGTAGCAATTGTTTGTCAACCTGATAAAGTTTCTGGGAGAAAAAAAGAAATTATTTTTTCAGAAGTTAAAAAACTAGCTATTGAAAAAAATATTCTTTTTTTTCAACCAACAAAAATTAAAGAAATTAAACAAGATTTAATTAATTTAAAACCTTTTGCATTTTTAACTTGTGCATTTGGACAATTTATTCCAGATGAAATTTTATCAATACCAGAATTTGGATGTTTAAATGTTCATGCTTCTTTATTGCCAAAATATAGGGGAGGTGCTCCACTTCATTGAGCAATTATAAATGGTGAATCTGAAACTGGTGTATGTTTAATGAAAACAATAAAAAAAATGGATGCTGGACCAGTTTATTGTCAAAAAAAAATTAATATCGAAAGCAATGAAACCACATCATCATTATTTAAAAAAATGAACCATTTAGTTTATGAAATTGTTTTTAAAGATTTAGAAAAAGTTTTTAACAACCACTATAAACCTATTAGTCAAGACGAATCAAAAGTAAGTTTTGCATATAACATTTTAAAAGAAAACGAAAAAATAAATTTTTATCAAAATTCTGTTGATATAAAAAACTTAATTAGAGGTTTATCAGATATACCCGGTGCTTATTGTGAATTTAATAGTAAAAAAATTAAATTATTTAATTGTGAACTAACTTACAATAAATCAATCAAAGAACCTGGAACAATCATAAAAATTTCAAAAGAAGGAATTGAAATTAGTACTTTAGATTTTAATGTTTTGGTAAAAGAAATTCAAATTGAAGGAAAGAAAAGAAGTTTTGTTAAAAACTTAATAAATGGTAATTTAGAAATTAAAGAAAATTATTTATTAAAATAAATTAATGTATGGAAAAAATAGACAAAAAATATATTAGAAATTTTAGTATAGTAGCACATATAGATCATGGAAAATCTACTCTTTCAGATAGAATTATTGAATTTACAAATACTTTAACAAGTAGAGAAATGAAAAATCAAATTTTAGATTCTATGGATATCGAAAGAGAAAGAGGAATAACTATTAAGTTAAATGCTGTACAACTTATCTACCATAATCCTGTAGATGATAAAGATTATTATTTTCACCTAATTGATACTCCTGGACATGTTGATTTTACATATGAAGTTTCCAGAAGTTTAGCAGCATGTGAAGGTGCTTTACTAATTGTTGATGCTTCTCAGGGGGTTGAAGCACAAACTTTATCTAATGTTTATTTAGCATTAGAAAATAACTTAGAAATAGTTCCTGTAATTAACAAAATTGATTTACCATCAGCAGATGTTGAAAGAGTTAAAAAACAAATTGAAGAATCAATTGGTTTAGATTGTTCTGAAGCACCATTGGTATCTGCAAAAAGTGGATTAAATATAGATAAAATTATGCAAGCTATAGTTGATAGGATTCCAGCACCATTAGATTCTGATGATAATAAGCCTTTACAAGCACTTATTTTTGATTCATATTATGATGCATATAAAGGTGCAGTCTGTTTGGTAAGAATTAAAAATGGTCAAATTAAAGTTGGAACTAAAATTCAATTTATGTCAAACAAAGAAAGTTTCATTGTTACTGCTGTTGGTGTTAATACTCCAAAAATTATTAATAAAGAAAGATTGGTTGCAGGAGAGGTTGGTTGAGTTGCTGCATCTATTAAAAACATTAAAAGCATTAGTGTTGGTGACACAATAACAGATGCTGCAAATCCTGCTTTACAATCGTTACCAGGTTACAAAAAAATCCTTCCTATGGTTTATTGTGGTTTATATCCAGTTGATAGTACACAATATGAATCATTTAAAGAAGCTTTAGAAAAAATTTATTTATCTGATTCATCTTTAACATATGAATATGAAACTTCACAAGCTTTAGGATTTGGAATAAGATGTGGTTTTTTGGGGTTATTACATATGGATGTAATTAGAGAAAGATTAGATAGGGAATTTAATATTGCTTTAATTGCTACAGCTCCTTCAGTAGTTTATAAAGTTATTATGAATGATAATAAAGTTTTAGAAATAGATTCAGCAGCAAAACTCCCTGATAAAACAACATATAAAGAAATTCAAGAACCTTTCGCTAAAGCTCAAATTGTTGTTCCTGATGAATACTTGGGTAATGTTATGGAACTATGCCAAAACTATCGTGGAGAATATATTGATTTAATTAATGTTGATATTACTAGAAAAAAAGTAATTTATTTAATTCCATTAGCAGAAATTATGTATAGTTTTTTTGACAAACTAAAATCTTGTTCTAAAGGTTATGCAACTTTGGATTATGAAATAGTTAATTATATGAAACAAGATTTGGTTAAAGTAGATATTCTACTTAATGGAAATAAAGTTGATGCACTATCAACCATTATGCACCGCCAATTTGCTAGTGACAGATCAAGAAAAATTTGTTTGAAGCTAAAAGAAAATATTCCAAAACATCAATTTGAAATTCCAATTCAAGCAGTTATTGGTGGAAAAATAATTGCTAGAGAAACTGTTTCAGCAATGAGAAAAAATGTTTTAGCAAAATGTTATGGAGGAGATATTACTAGAAAGAAAAAATTATTAGAACAACAAAAGGAGGGTAAAAAAAGATTGAAAGCCATTGGTAATGTTTCTGTTCCACACGACACTTTTGTTAAAATTCTTTCAGAAGATTAACTTAGTTAATTAGAATATTAAAATTTAAGGTTTTTTTCTTATAATAATTAGATATAAATAAATATGTAAAAATTAATGATAAACGTTTATGAGATCAACAAATTTGAATAGTAAAACAAAAATTTTAATTGTAACAGGTGGAGTTTTTTCAAGTTTAGGAAAAGGCGTTGCTTGTTCAAGTTTAGGTGCAATGCTAAAGTGTTTTAATATGAAAACACTAATTATGAAATTTGATCCATACTTGAATGTTGATGCAGGTACTATGGCACCTGGTCAACATGGTGAAGTTTTTGTAACATCAGATGGTCATGAAACTGATTTAGATATTGGAAATTATGAAAGATTTTTAAGTATTAACTTACCAAAAGAATCAAATGTAACTGCTGGAAAAATTTACTATGAAACTTTACAAAAAGAAAGAGATGGTAAATTTTTAGGTGCAACAGTTCAAGTTGTTCCACACATCACAGATGCAATATCTGAAAAGGTAGTTAGTTTATGCAATAAATATGAACCAGATTTTTTAGTTGTTGAAGTTGGTGGAACTGTTGGTGATATCGAATCTATTCCTTTTCTTGAATCACTTAGACAATTAAGAGCAAAATATCGTAGTCAAGTTATGTTTATTCATACAGTTCCTTTAATTGCTTTGTTAACTAGCAATGATCTTAAAACAAAACCATTACAACACTCTGTTAAAGAATTAATGTCTTTTGGAATTTTTCCTAATCTTTTATTAGTTCGTTCAAAAGACCAATTAACAGAAAGTTTAAAAAACAAAATTAATTTAACTACAGGGATAAAACAAGAAAACATTTTTTCTTTAATAAATTTAAAACATATCTATTTAATGCCAGAATCTTTAGAAATGCAAAAGATTCAAAATGCTATATTTGATTTTTTTAAATTAAAAACACCTGAAAGAACAGGATACAAAAATTGAGACAATTTTATTGCTTTAATTAAAAAACCTAAAAAATATAAAGCAAGAATTGCTATTGTGGGTAAATATTTAGATGCATCAGACACTTATTTATCAATTATTTCAAGTTTAGAAATTGTTTCATTCTATTTAAATACAGAAATCAGAATAGAATTTATTGATTCTTCAACAATTACAAGTGAAAACGTTTCTGAACTAAAAGATTATGATGGAATTTTAGTTCCTGGTGGTTTTGGCATTAGAGGAATTGAAGGTAAAATTTTAGCAATAAAATTTGCAAGAGAAAATAATATCCCTTATTTTGGAATTTGTTTAGGAATGCAATTAGCTTGTATAGAATTTGCTAGAAATGTTTTGCAAATAAAAGATGCTAATAGTACAGAATTTGATGAAAATACTTTAAATCCAGTTATTACTATTTTAGAAGGAAAAGAAAAGAATCATAATTTAGGAGGAACTTTAAGATTAGGTAATTTTGCATGTCAAATCAAACCGAACACAAAAACATATAGCATTTATCAAAAGGATGAAATTTTTGAAAGACACAGACACCGTTATGAATTTAATTCAAAATACACTGATATTTTTGAAAAAAATGGTTTTGTATTTTCAGGTATTAACAAAGAAAAAAATTTAGTTGAAATTATTGAAATTAAAAATCATAAATTTTTTATAGCTTGTCAATTTCATGCTGAATTTACAACTAAAATTTTAAGTCCTAATCCTATTTTTTATAGTTTTTTAAATGCAGCAAGAAAAAATGTTTAAAAATATGGAAAAAGAACAAAAAAAAATAAATTGGTTTATTGGTCACATGAAAAAAACAGTTGATGTGATTTCTGAAAAAAAGAAAAACATAGATTTTGTTTTAGAAATAGTTGATTCTAGACTTCCAAACTCTTCTTCTAATAGTGAATTAATTAGCATTTTTAGTAATAAACCAATAATAAAAATTGCATTGAAAAGTGATTTGATAGATGAAAAAAATAAGGATAAAAATCTATTTTATGCATCTATTAAAAATTCAAAAGATAAAAATAGAATAGTTAATTACATTAATTCTTGTTTAGAACCTAAAAAACAATCATTTTTGAAAAAAGGTTTAAAAAATCCAATTTTTGTTGGTATGGTTGTAGGTTTACCAAATATTGGAAAATCATCTCTAATAAATTTTTTATTTAATAAAAAGGTTTTAAATGTTGAAAATAGACCAGGTGTAACAAGAAAATCTGAAAACATTAAAATTTCTGATTCTTTATATCTTATTGATACTCCTGGTGTATTTTTTAAAAATGTTAAAACTTATGAAATAGGATTAAATTTAGCTTTAATAAATTGTGTTAACAGAAATTTGGTCAACAAAAAGGATTTGGTTATTCATTTGTTTGATAAAATCTTAAAAAATAATCAAAGTTTCATTTTTAAAAAATATTTTGATATTGGATATTTAAATTTATCAGCAGATGAAATATTAATAAGTATTTTAGAAAAAAACAAAACAAGTAAAAATAATGAAGAAACTTTTTTTGATTTTATTTTAAAAAAAATTATTGATGATCAAGAAATCAAAATTTATTTAGATTAGTTAATAAAACTGTAAAGAAATTAAATATTTTTCTGCAGTTTTATTTTTTTTCTTACCTGTCTAATATGTATAGCTAAAAAAGGCTATTGGAGGAAAATTGAGAAATGTTTTGCTATATTTTGCCATTAAGCATAATGGTGATTGAGAAAAAATTTATGATTCTATTTCTAACAAAGAAATGATAAGTGATGCAATTTGTTTAGAAACCAAGAATTCTATTAAAAAAAATTGATTAACAATTTTAGATGATAATTATCCAGAAGAATTGAAAAAGATTTTAAAACCACCCTTTATTTTGTTTTATGAAGGTAATGTGAAATTATTAAATAAAAGTAATTTGAAAATTTCTTTACTAGATGATCATATATCAATTAAAGATTTTGACAAAATAAAAAATAATTTAAATGATTTTGTTTTCATAATTCATTATGAAAAAAAGGAAATAATTGAAAACCTTTTAAATATTGGTGCATTAGTTGTTGCTATTTCTAAAAAAGGTATCAGTGAAATAGATAAAGAGTCTGTTTATCAAGAATTATTAAAAACAAAAAATTTAATTATTTCAGAAAGTTATTCTGCAAATGAGACAGATTTTACTAAGACTTTTTATCAAGATAGATTACATTCTGGACTTTCAGGTAGAATTTTATTTTTTAATAAAGTTTCAAGAAACAAAACTGCAATACTTTCTTTATTAAATGAAGAAAATATTCCTATTTTTTCTTTAAAAGATAGATGTATAAATGGTTTTAAATTTATTAAAGTTAATTCTGTCAAAGAATTTAAAAAAATAAATTTTATAAACTAGAATATAATGAAAATTAAATAAGTTTATTTTAGTAGTATGAAAAATTTATTTACAAAAAAAAAGTTAAAAATAATAAATTGATTTTACTTTTCTTTTTTTATATTAGCTAATTTAATAGCATTATTAATTGGTTTTCTCTATGAAATAAATTTCTTATATTCTTTTTTAATATCTGATATTTTCATTATTTTAGTTTTTATTTTACTTTTTACAGTTGATAAAAAACTAATGACTAGTTTTTATAATTTAGAAAATCTTAACAAATGAAAAAAAGTAATGGTTTATTTATTTTGGAAAATAAAATATTTACCACTACTTTTTTTATTACTTTTTAGTTTTTTAGCACTAGATTTAAAAATTTTTTTTATAAATAATTTTGGTTTAATCTATGGTGCTATAATTACATTTATAATTCTGTTAGTTTCAGAATTTTTCAGAATTTTTTATTTTAGTTCAGAAATAGAAAATAATGAGAAGGGGAGGGAATAATGATATTTGTTACTGATGATTTTAAAACTAATATGCAGTACAAAGCTCAATCTGCTTTTGATTATTGGAATCCCTTTGAGTTAAGGCCTGAAATTATTTCTATTTTAGTAGTTACAGTTATATTGGCTGGAACAATAATTTACTATTATTTTTCAATAAAAAAACTAGATCCTAGAGACCCACCAAAAGGTTTGGCATTTTTTATATTTAATTTAATATCATATTTTAAAGGTTTGGTATATGATGTGCTAGGGAAAAATTTTGTTAAATATACGCCATACCTTTTAACAGTTTTTGTTTATATACTTACATGTAATGTTATTAGTGTTATTGGTTTTGAAAATCCAACAGCTTTAACTACTGTGACATTTGCTTTAGGGCTAGGAACAACGTTGGGATCAATTATTATAGGAATAAGGTACCAGAAAAGCAGTTATTTCTATAGATTTTTATTTAAGTTTTATGTAAAGTCAAAGAAGACAGGTAGAAAAATCATGGTACCTTATTTTCTAAATCCATTTGGTGTTGTTGAAATTATTACACCATGAATTTCCATTTCATTAAGACTTTGAGCAAATATTCTTTCAGGGGCTTTAATAATTACATTATTTTATGCAATCCCAATGGTTTTCTTTCAAAGAGATCCAACAGTTTATCCTGCAGGACCAGAAATTATACTATTTTCATTTTTTGCAATTCCAGTACATGGATTTTTAGATTGATTAGTTGGTTCAATTCAAGCATTTGTGTTTGTTATTTTAACTATGTGTTATTGAAACAGTGCATCAGAATTAGAAGATGAAGTTCCAATTGTTAAAAAAATAAAAAAAGAAAAAAATTCATTATTAGAATTACAAAATTCTGCAGAAATAAGAGGGAAAGCTAATGTTAACTTAATTAATGAGGGTAGCATTTAGAAAGAATTCATAAAAAAATTCAAAAATAATAAAAAGTATTAATATTAATAGGTAGTTATTATTATTTTGTTTAAAATTAATAATTAATTTATAAAGTTGTAAGGAGATATGTATGTCTGATAGAGCATATGCATTTATAGGTGCTGGATTAGCAATGTTTGCTATTTTTGGTATTGGTTGAGGGCAAGGTGTAGCAGCAGCAAAATCCCTTGAGGCAATAGCTAGAAATCCTGAAGTAACTTCAAAAATTAGAAGTCAATTTATTTTATCAGCTGCTATTGTAGAAACAGGAGCTTTATACTGTTTTATTATTGCTATTTTACTTGTCTTTGTTGCACGGTAATTTTTGAAACAAAAGGGGAAAGTTATGGAAATAGTAAATCAAGTTATGCAAGGAATAGAATTTATATTTAAAGAAAGTGCAATTCCAGATAACTCAGTAATAATTAATCAAATTTTTCCAAATCTTTATGTTTTTATAGCCCATATAATTTCACTTATTTTTTTAATTATTTTGGTTACTAGGTTAGCTTGAAATCCAACAAAAAAGTATATTGAAAATAGGACACAAGAAATTCAAAGTCAATTGGATGCTGCAGATAAAGCAAGATTAGAAAGTGAAAAGAATTTAGAAATATCTAAAATCAAATTACTTGAATCTAAAAGTACAGCATCACAAATTATAGAAAATGCACACTTAGAAAGTGAGCAAAAAATAAAAAAATTAGAGAAAGAAACATTAGATAAAGTTAATCACATTGAAAAAGAAGCAATGTTAAAAATCAAAAGAGAGGAAATTGATTTAGAAAAAAGAATGAATTTAGAAGTATCTAAATTAGCTCTTGAAACTGCTGAAGTCTTTTTATCTAAGAAAATTGATGATGAAGAAAATAAAAAGATAATTAACAATATAGTTGAAGATTTAACAGCAAGAATTACTCCTCAAAAAGAAAAATAAATATCAAAAGGTAGATGATATGAAAGAAAAAAATCAGATAGATCATTATGCAAATGCTTTGTATTCAATTTGGTTTGATTTGAATGCAAAGGATAAAATAACTTTCACTTCATCAGCTAAAGATATTTATTTTTCACTTAAAAATAATTTCGAAATAATAAATATTCTGAATTCAAATATTATTTTTTCAGATGAGAAAAGAAAAATTTTAGCAAAAATTTTTAATGATTTAAACTCATCAAATTTACCTAATCAATATTTATATAATTTTTTGTTTGTTTTAATTGACAATAAATTTTTTAGCAAAGTTTTAGAAATATTTATTTCTTTTTTTGAAAAACTTGATGAATATGAAAATTTTGTTTTCTTAAGAGTTTATTCACCATTTACTGTTGATGAACAATTATTAAAAAAAATAGAAAAATTATTTTCTATTAAAACAAAGAAAAAAGTAAGGTATGAAAGTATTATTGATAAAAATCTGATAGGTGGAATGAAAATTGCTTTTGGTAATGAAATATTTGACTATTCAATTAAAGGGAAAATTGATCAAATTAAATGAAATCTTGAAAATACTAAGAAAGGAGAATTATAGTGGCTATTAATCTTGATAAATATTCTAATGTTATTAAAAACCAAATTAAAGAATACCAAAATAAAGCATTATATTCTGAGATAGGAAGAATTATTAGTGTGGGTGATGGAATTATTCAAGCGAGTGGATTAACAAGTGCAATGTTAAATGAACTAGTTTTGTTTGATAATGGCTCATATGGAATGGTATTTAATTTAGAAGCAACAACTTGTGGAATTGTTATGTTAGGAAAATATGATGACATAAAAGAAGGAAGTATTGTTAAAAGAACAAAACAAGTAGTTGATGTTCCGGTTGGTGATGCACTATTGGGTAGGGTTATAGACCCACTAGGTAATCCTATTGATGGTAAAGGCGAAATAAAGTTTACTGAAAAAATGCCAATAGAAAAAATAGCACCAGGTGTTATGGCTAGAGAATCTGTTTCTGAACCTTTAGAAACAGGTATTTTATCAATTGATGCAATGTTTCCAATTGGTAAAGGTCAAAGAGAGTTAATAATCGGTGATAAGCAAACTGGTAAAACTACAGTTGCAATTGACACAATCATTAATCAAAAAGGTAAAAATGTTAAATGTGTTTATGTTTTTATAGGACAAAAAAATTCAACAATTGTCCAATTTATTAATACACTTGGAAAATATGATGCTTTAAAATATACAACCATCATAGTTTCTAGTGCATCAGATTTGCCATCATTAAATTATATTGCCCCTTTTACAGGGATAACTATAGCTGAAAAATGAATGTCTCAAGGTGAAAATGTTTTGATTGTTTATGATGATTTATCAAAACATGCAATTGCATACAGAACACTTTCATTACTTTTAAGAAGACCGCCAGGAAGAGAAGCTTATCCAGGTGACATTTTTTATTTACACTCAAGATTGTTAGAAAGAAGTGGAAAAATTAATAAAGAAAATGGTGGTGGTTCAATTACAGCTTTACCAATTATTGAAACTGAAGCTGGAGACATTTCTGCTTACATTCCGACAAATGTAATTTCAATTACTGATGGTCAATTATTTATGCTTACTAGTTTATTTAATTCAGGCCAAAGACCTGCAATCGATGCTGGACTTAGTGTATCAAGAGTTGGAAGTGCTGCTCAAATTAAAGCAATCAAAAAAACTGCTGGATCTTTAAAATTAGATTTAGCACAATATAGAGAGCTTGCTGTTTTCTCACAATTTGGTAGTGATTTAGATAAAGAAACTAAAGAAATTCTAGAACACGGAAAAAAAATTATGAAAATAATAAAACAAGATAAAAATAGTCCTTTATCTCAAGCTCTTGAATCAATAATATTATTAGCAATTAAAGAAAAATATATTAAGTGAATTCCATCTGATTATATTGAGGATTTTAAAGAAAAAGTGATTAATGCTTTTATTAATGAAAATGAAATAATTGAAGAAATAAATTCTTCAAAAGATGTTTCTGATGAATTAAAAGAAAAATTAAAAAAAATTTTTAAGTCATTAATTTCTTCATATATAAAAACGATTCCTGATTACAATTTAGAATTTAAAGGTTTATAGGAAAAAATATGGCGTCACAAAATGAAATTAGAAAAAAAATAAAAGCTGTTGAATCTACTTCAAAAATAACAAATGCTATGAAACTTGTAGCGTCAGCAAAATTAAAAAAACAAAAAGATATGTTTAATAATCAAACAGAGTATTATAAAAAGTTTTATGATCTTTTTTCATATATAAAAATAAATGCTGAAATAGATACATTTTTTAAAAAGAAAAATGAGAATGGTAAAACTATTTGACTATGCTTTTTTTCTACTATGGGTTTGTGTGGCAGTTTTAATATAAATTTAGTAAAAGAATTAAAAAAGCATGTTTCCAAGCAAGACCAAATATGATTAATTGGTAAAAAAGGAAAACCTATCATGAAATCAAAAAACATTCTAAATGAAATAACTTTAGATGTTGAATTAGAAGATAAAGATATAAATTACGATTTGTGCTATTTGTTAGCTGATAACTTGCTAAAAACTTTTAATGATAATTATGATATTAAATCAGTGAAAATGATATATAGTAATTTTGTTAATTCTCTTTCTTTTGTTCCAAAAGTATTTTCTCTTTTACCACTAGATAAAATTATTAATGAATCCAGATTAGAAAAACCAAAAAATGGAAGTGAGTATCATATTAAACCCAGTGCAGACGAATTATTCAAATCCGTTTTAAATGACTATTTAGCAACTTGTATATATGGTGCAATTATAGAATCTAAACTTTGCGAAAATGCATCACGGAGAAATGCTATGGAAGCATCCACTAAAAATGCAAATGAATTGATAAAAAATTATAAATTAGAGCTTAACAGAAAAAGACAATCAGATATTACACAAGAAATTACAGAAATTATTTCAGGTACAGGAGGCAATTAACAATGAGTGATAAAAAAGATCAAAGATTAAAAGAAGCTGAAAAGGATTTTAGTTTAAAATTACAAAAATATTTAAATAGTAAAAAAAAGAAAATCATTATAAAAAACCCCAACTATAAAGAAAAAGAAAAAATTGCATCTGATGAAATTTTTAACCAAAAAGAAATAGAACTTAAATTACCAATTGACAATAATACAAATGAATCAGGAGAAAAATTTGAATTAGAGTCATTTGAAAATTTTATTGATGAAATTCCTCCGTATAATGATGATTTTTTACCTGATGATTTTAAAGAAAATCTTTTAAAAAAACATGCTCAACCTGAAATTAAAAGAGAAGAAAAACAAAGAGTTGCAGTGGAAAACAAAAATGATTCTTCTGTTTTTGATGAATCAAAAATTGTTTCTGAATTTGATGATGTAATTCTTTATGAAAATCAAGTGCCAAATTATCAAAATTTTTTGTCAAAAGAAAATGAAATAATTAAAGAAAAAGAAGAAGATATTAAAGAGTTTTTTACAGATGATTTAGATTTATCACCTGAATATACAGATAATTCTTCAGATTTTGAAGAAATAAATTTTAATAATTTTGATGTAAAAGAATATCAGGAAACAGAATTAGCAAAAGTTAAAATTAAAGATTTCAATGAAGCAAACAATTTGTTTGATTTAAAAAAATATAAAAAAGATGAAATTCAAAAAGATAATCTAGTTAATGAAATTGACAAAATTGAATCTATTAGTAAAACAAAAAATTTAATTTCAAGAAATTCAGATCATATAGATGTATATGTAGAACGAGAAGATATTTCAAAATTTAATTCTAATAATTCAGATTTTGGAGTAGTTTACCAAATTTTTGGGCCTGTTATTGATGTTAAATTTTCTAAGAACAATATGCCAAACATTAATGATGCTCTTCTTATTGAAACAGAAAACAAAAAAACAATTATTGAAGTTGCTTTATTAGAAGGTGATGACATTGCTAGATGTATTTCTATGGGTCCTACTGAAGGATTATATAGAGGTTTAAAAGTTATCAATACAAAAAAACCTATTATGGCTCCAGTTGGTGAAGGAGTTTTAGGAAGAATGTTTAATGTTGTGGGTGAACCAATTGATAACAAACCAATACCAAAAGATATACATTATGAACCTATTCATAAAAAACCTCCTTCTTTTGATGAACAATCAACAAAAACTGAAATTTTTGAAACAGGAATAAAAGTTATAGATTTGTTGGTGCCATATTTAAAAGGTGGGAAAATTGGTTTATTTGGTGGAGCAGGTGTTGGTAAAACTGTTTTGGTTCAAGAATTAATTCATAATATAGCAACAAACCATGGTGGTCTTTCTATTTTTGCAGGTGTTGGAGAAAGAACAAGAGAAGGAAATGACTTGTATTATGAAATGATTGATGGTGGAGTTATTAACCAAACTGCACTAGTTTTTGGTCAAATGAACGAACCACCAGGAGCAAGAATGAGAGTAGCTTTGACTGCTCTTTCAATGGCTGAATATTTTAGAGATAATAAAAATCAAGATGTTTTGTTATTCATTGATAACATTTTCAGATTTTCTCAAGCAGGATCTGAAGTATCTGCACTATTAGGAAGAATTCCATCAGCTGTAGGATATCAACCAACATTAGCATATGAAATGGGACAATTACAAGAAAGAATTACTTCTACAAAAAGTGGTTCAATTACATCAGTCCAAGCGGTTTATGTTCCTGCAGACGATTTAACTGACCCAGCCCCTTCTACAACTTTTGCCCATTTAGATGCAAAAACTGTCCTAGACAGAAAAATAGCATCACTTGGAATTTATCCTGCAATTAATCCACTTGAATCAAGTTCAAGAATGCTTGATCCTTCAGTTGTTGGGATTGAACATTATAAAGTAGCAAGAAGTGTTCAAACTATTTTGCAAAAATTTGAAGAATTACAAGACATTATTGCAATTTTAGGAGTTGATGAACTTTCAGAAGAAGACAAACTCTTAGTATCTAGAGCAAGAAAAATTAGAAACTTTTTATCACAACCATTTTTTGTTGCTGAAAAATTTTCAGGAAGAAATGGGAAATATGTTTCTACAGAAGACACTATCAAAGGATTTAGTGAAATTGTTGAAGGAAAATGTGATGATATTCCAGAATCTCATTTCTTGTATGTTGGTTCAATTGATGAAGTTTATAAAAATTACAACAATTCAAAAAATCAATCTGAATAAATAAAAGAGGAATTTATGGGTCAAAATTCAAATTTAAAATTTAATATCATCACCCCATCTAAAATTGTTTATAGTGATTATGTAAAATCAGTTTATTTTTGTGATGATAAAGGTGATATTGTTATTTTAAATAACTACGAACCAACTATTGGAAAAATAGCAAGATCATTAATTGAAATAACTGACATAAATGATAGAATCTTTGAATATATCATTGATAATGGAATATATTCAGTTGCTAATTGTGAGTTAAATTTTTTAGCAAGTTTTTGTATAGAAAATACAGAGGATCAAAAAAGAGAAATATTGCAACTTAAAGAAAAAACATTAAATGTTTTGAGTAATAAAAAACTAAATATGCAATTCAATCAAGAACTTTTAATTTTTAAAAAATTAAATAGTGCAAGAAAAAAATAAACAAAAATTTGAAATTTAAAAAATCGAAAGGTTTTTTAATTTTTTATTTTTAATTAATTTATTTGTTATTTTAAAAAAATATAATAATCTGATATTATAATTAATGTTGCTTTTATTAAGTTAAGATAACAGAAAAAAGGAGAATGATTATGAAAAAAGGAATTCACATGAAATTGAATGATGTTAATTTTGTTTGTGCTTCATGTAATAGTAGTTTTCTTATTAAATCAACATTAAATAGTAAAGAAACAACTATTGATGTTTGTAGTTCTTGTCATCCTTTTTACATTGGCACTTCAATGAGCCAACAAGTTAAAGGAAGAGCAGAAAAATTCAATAAAAAAATTGTTACTTCTGATCAAAGTTCAAAAACTAAGTCTGAAAAACACAAAAAACAAAACAAAAAAATTGTTCATTCTCTAAATAATTTATAAACTATTTCATTTTTTAAATAAAAATAGCACTAGTGGTGTTATTTTTATTTTTTTTAACAAACTTTAAAAGGAGTTTTTATGATTTATAATGAAAAACTTTATAATTCTTTAAATTTAATTGAAGAAAAATTTAATGACTTAAACAAAGAACTTGAAACAGTTGGTGAAAATATCAAAAGAATGTCTGAAATTAATAAATTGTTAAAAGACACAACTCCAATTGTTGAAAAATTTAAAGAATATAAAAAAATTCTTGATGATGTTTCTTCTGCTGAAAAAATAATTAAAAATGAAAAAGATAATGAATTGATTGAATTGGCACAAATGGAATTAACAGATAAGAAACCATTAATTGAAAAATATGAATATGAATTAAAAATTTTACTTTTGCCAAAAGATCCCAATGATGACAAAAACGTAATTGTTGAAATGCGACCAGCAGCAGGTGGTGATGAATCATCAATTTTTGTTGGAGATCTTTTTTCAGCTTATAAAAGATATGCAGATTCACTGGGATGAAAAGTTAAAATATTAGAAATTCAAGAATCATCACATGGATATGGATTTATTTCATTTATGATGAGTGGAGAAAATGTGTATTCAAAAATGAAATTTGAATCAGGAGTTCACCGTGTACAAAGAGTTCCAGCTACTGAATCAAAAGGAAGAGTACATACATCAACTATTACTGTAGCAGTTTTACCAGAGATTGAAGATGTGGAACTTGTTATAAATAATAGTGATTTAAAAATAGATACTTATAGAGCTTCTGGAGCAGGTGGACAACACATTAACAAAACTGAATCAGCAGTTAGAATTACTCATATTCCAACTGGAATTTTTGTTGCTTGCCAAGAAGGAAAATCGCAAATTGAAAATAGAGAAACTGCGATGAAAATGTTAAGATCTAAACTTTGGGAAATTCAAGAAGAAGAAAAAAGAAAAAACATTTCTGATTTAAGAAAAGGACAAGTGGGAACAGGAGAAAGAGCAGAAAAAATTAGAACTTATAATTATCCACAGAATAGGGTTACAGATCACCGAATTAATTTAACTTTAAATAAATTAGATACAGTGATGATGGGTAATTTAGAAGAAATTATTGACTCTTTAATTTCATATGATGAATCTATTAAAATGCAAGAAGCAAAAATATAATGATTTAACTTTTAATGAACTAACAAAAAAATTAAATCCAGTTAATGATACACACACTAAATGAGTGATTAAAGAATTAATTTTATATAATTCTGCAATTATAAAAAATAATTCTGATATTTTTTTTGAAAGCAATACAAAAATAGATTTTGACTATAAAAAATTTACTAAACAATTAAGAAAAGTATTGGTAAAAAATTTCCCTGTGCAATATATCACTAAAAAATTTTCTTTTTTTGGTGTTGACTATTACATTAATAAAAAAGTTTTTGTTCCTAGAATGGAAACTGAATATATGTTAGATTGAGCAGTTACTAATAAATTTTTAGAAAATAAAAAATATATTTTAGATTTATGTAGTGGTAGTGGTGTTTTGGCAAATACAATAGCATATATTAAAAAAAAGAAAAATGTTGAAGTTATTGGGGTAGAAAAATATTTTTTTCCTTATAAAGTAGCACTAAAAAATGCAAAAAAACATAATTTAAAAACTAAATTTATTAAATCAGATATTTTTAAATTAAATAAAATACATTTTGAAAAATGTGATTTTATTATTTGCAACCCTCCATATATTAGTTATCAAGATTTTAATGTTGATGAATCAACAAAAAAAGAACCAAAAACTGCACTTTATGCAAAAGATGATGGTTATTATTTTTATTTTGCATTCATTAATAAAATTTTTCCTATTTTAAAAAAAGAAACTACAATTATTTTTGAAATAGGTTTTAATCAAAAAGAAAAGTTAGAATCTTTTTTAATAGAAAAAAAAATAGAAAACTTTAAATTTTTAAAAGATTTAGATAATAATGATAGAGTTTTGTATATAAAAAAATAAATATGATAAATCAAGCACAACTTTTGAGTAAAAAATTTGTTACATACAAAAAGGATATTACAGAAATAGATGCTATTGCTTTTGAAATAAAAAATCTTAAGGCTGTAATTGTTTCAACTGACACTGTTGCTGGAATCATTAGCTTAAATAAAAATCTTATCTACAAAATTAAAAAAAGAAGTTTTTCAAAAAAAATAATTAAATTTATTTCTAATGTTAATCAAATTCCTGATGCTAATGACATTGTAAAAAAAATCGCAAAAAATTTTTGACCAGGAAAATTAACAATTATTTTCAATAAAGAATCTTACAGAATGCCTAATGATAAGTTCTTATTAAAGTTAATTGAAAGAACTGGTCCTTTATACTCTTCAAGTGCAAATATTAGTGGTCTTGAACCAATTAATAATGAACTTGAAGCATTTAAATATTTTCAAAAAAATAAAAATGATATTATTTTTATTGAAGGTAATTATTATTTAAATAACAATCCATCAACAGTTTTTGATATTGACAATAATATCATTGTTAGAGAAGGAGAAATAAGTTATGAATCAATCTCAAAATGCATCACAAAAAATTAGAGTATACATTGGAAGTGATCATGGTGGTTTTCTTATGAAAGAAAATTTAAAAAAAGTTAGTGAACTTAATTGTTTTATTGATTTCATAGATGTTGGTACTTATAGTGAAGATTCTGTTGATTATCCAGATTATGCAAAAAAAATAGCTGACAAGCTTTTAGAAGACAAAGGTTCTTATGGAATTGGAATTTGTGGAACTGGAATTGGAATTTGCATTGCACTAAATAAAATTAAAGGTATTTATGCAGCAAATGTAAATAAAGTTGTTGAAGCTGAATTAGCAAAAGAGCACAACAATGTTAATGTTATTACCTTGTCTGGTAGATTTTCTACATTAGAAGAAAATGTATTGATTGTAAAAAAATTTTTTTCTTCCACATTTCAAGAAGGCAGACATAAGCAAAGATTGGAAAAAATAAAGAAAATGGAAGAAAAAAATGAATAATACTTTCTTGTTAGCTTATGTTTCTAATAACGACAAAAGTGATGGTGTGGTTTTTGAAACTTATTCAAAGTTTATAGATGAATTTTTAATTAAAGAAAAAAAATATTTTGTTTATAATCTAGGTTTAACTCCTGAGGAGTTAGATTTTTTGACTAGTGTAAATCCTGCAGCAGTTATTTTTGACAATATTGATATCGAAAAAATTTCTGATGAAGTTATTAGAAAAATAAAGCTAATTTCACCAATTACTCATTTCATTTATTTTTGTGAAAAATTTGATAAAAATAAATTTTTAAAAGTTTTAAAAAAAGGATTTGAATTTTGTATTTCTTTGGATTTTTTTGATGCAAGTTTATTTGAACAAACATTAATAAACATTTTTGATAATGTAGTTAGAATAAACAAAATAAATAAAGTAGTAATTTGGGGAAACAATATTTCAATGAATTTGATAGACAGAAAAGTTTATAAATCAGGTTATGAAATTGATGTAACAAAAAGTGAATTTGAAATATTGAAGTTTTTTCTAGAACATCCTAATGTTTTTTTTAATAACACAGAAATCTTTAAAAATGTTTGAGGATATGAAGTTGATACTTCAAATTTAGTAGTGCAATACATTTTTAAATTAAACAAAAAAATAGGGAAAGACAATATTTTAAATTCACCAAATAAAGGTTATTGTTTTAAACTGAGAAAAATGTTTTAAATTAATACACTTAATGTTTAAAAAATATTGAAATAAAAGTTTGTTAAAAAGCCTTTTTAATAATAAAATTGTAATGTGAGTTGAAAACTACAACAATTTTAAAAATAAATAATAAATTACAACTATGTAGATTATTTTTTATTTTATTGCATATTTAAATGAATTAAATGGAGATAATATGACTAAACATAAAGTGTCAAATATAAGAATAGCAATTATATGTTCTAGTGAATCAGAAGATATGGATGTTGTTATTCCTTATGATATTTGAAAAAGAGCTGGAATAATTGCAGAAACAATTTCAAATGAAAAAAAGAATTCTATTTTCTTGCAGTGTGGAACAAAAATTACATGTAACGAACAAATTGATAAAGTTAACTTAGACAAATACAATGCTATCTACCTTCCGGGAGGTAAGGGTTATGAAAGACTTTTAACAAATAAAAATGATAAAGTACTAAACAAAATTATTAAGTTTTCTTCAGAAGAAGAAAAAAAATGAGTTTTTGGATGTGCTGAAGCTTCTGTTTTCTTACATGAAATCAATGCTTTAAAAGATAAAAAAGTTACAGTTTATCCAGGTTTAGAAGAAAAAGTAGGAAGTAACTTTTCTGATAAAAACATAGTGATTAGTAAAAATATAATAACTTTTAAATCTGCTTTTTATGCGTTTGAGTTTGCTTTATTAATTGTGGAAAAATTTTTAGGAAAACAAATAGCTACTAATGTTGCACAAGATATTTTATATTCAAAAAACTAACTTTTAATAGACTATCTATTAAAAGTTTTTTATTTTTGAATTAAAATAAGTTAATCTATACAAATGGAAATTAAAATGGATAGAAAAATAACAAATAGACAAAAAGAGTTACTTAAATATATTGTTGAAGAGTATGTTTTAACAGCCAATCCTGTAGGTAGCAAAATTGTTATAGAAAAATATATGAAAAATATTTCAGCAGCTACTGTAAGGAATGAAATGGCAACTTTAGAAAAATTAGGTTATTTAGAAAAAAACCATACATCTAGTGGTAGAGTTCCATCAACTTTGGGGTATAAGTTCTATGAAAAAGAATTTTCCCATCCTTATATAGATGATGAAAATTTAAAAATGCAGTTAAGAAATATTTTTTCAGACAGAACAATGTCAATTGATGTTGTTATTGAAGAAAGTTGCAAAATTATTTCTGAAAGTACTAAATTACCACTGATAAAAATTGAAAAAAATGAAGATATTCTTTTGAAAAGAATTGATTTAGTTATTATAAATAAACAATCTGCAATGATTATTGTTATTACTTCAGATGGTAATTTAAACAAAAATATTATTCAGTTTAAAAATGAATCAATTTTGAAAGATATTTCTATTTGTATAAGAATTTTTAATGATCGTTTAATTGATTGTCCTATTAAAGAAATTGAGGCAAAAATTAATTCAATGAAATCAATCATTAAAGAAAAAGTTAAAGAATATGAATTTGTTTTGCAAGAATTAGTAGAAAGAATTTTTCATATTAAAACAAAAATGATAAAAACAGTTCATGGTCAATCTTCTCTTTTAACAGTTCCAGAGTTTCAAGATAAGGAAAAACTAAAAGAAATTTTACAAATATTGGAAAGTACTACAATTTGAGAACAAATAGCTTTTAAACAAAATGAAACAGGATCTAACACATTAATTACATTTGGTGATGAAGTAAGACATGAAGATATTGTTTTTGCACAAACAGATTTAGAAATAACAAAACAAAACAAAACCAAATTAGTTATGGTTGCTCCAACAAGAGTGGATTATTCAAAAATTAAAGGATTATTGGAATTTATTAAAAATGAGTTTGAAAAAGGATGAAAATAATAAAATAATTGAAATTAATTTTTCTACTTTTAAGAAATTTATTAAACACAAAAAACCTTTTATACATAAAAAAAAATTTAGTAATAGTTTAAAAGTGCTACTTATTTTTTCAATGGTTTTTATTACTTTAAAAACAAATAAACGTTTTAAAGAATTAGATAAAGAATTTTTAATTGATATTTTTTCTTTTATTTTTCAAAAAAACAAAAAAATTAATAAAGAATTCATTGTAGATATTTTGGTTAAAAAAACAAAATATTTTGAGTTTGTAGAAAGAATAAAAAATTTAGATGTTTCTAACTTTTTTGAAAGTATTTTTTCC
>CAMWTH010000011.1 GCA_947177125.1 uncultured Mycoplasma sp.
ATGGATATTAAATGTGTTACTATAGTGTTGCACTTCAAATTTCACTCAAGGAAAACTAGGTTGTAATAATCTAGTTTTTTTATTCTGTTTTTTTAATAGTTTCATAAATATTTAAAATACCTGGAAAAACTATTTCCAATTTAAAAACAAACTGATTTTTTGTTTCTTCTTCTAAAAAAGAAATAGAAACACTTTTAATTTTTTTAGAAACTCATTTTTCTAAAGTTAAATAAGGAATTAAAAAAGTTTTATCCTCACAATAAAAGTGTAGAATTAAAAAACTAATTCCATTCAATTTATTAATATCTCTTAAATGCTTAAATTGATGATCTTTTATTTGTGAAATTAAAAATTTTTCATTTTCTGTTTGTTTAGATTCAAAAGTAATATATTTACTTTCAATTAACCCAAAATAATCAACATAAGATTTAGAAAGTAATTTGCCCTTAATTATGTTTTCATTTCTTTCAATAATTTTGATTGGTAAATATCTTTTTTCAATAAAACAAATTTCATTCTTTATATAGTAATCAATTGTTTTTTCTATTAATTGTTCTATATACATTCCTTTATTTGAGTAAAAATTAATAGTAATTTACCTCACTGTATTTAAAATTAATTATATAAAAAAATAAAAAATCTCTTTTAATAAGAGATTTTTTATTTTAAATTGCTCATAGAATTACTGCACCAATAATTATTGCAAGAACTGAAATTCCTGGAATAATTCCGGTTAGTCATTTGATAATTCTTCCAATAATTGGAATTTTTTTAATAATAAACATTATTGTGAAGTAAATACAGAAAACATCTAAACCAACCAAGAAAACTATTGCACCAATGTTTTTAAGAAATGTTTTACTTCCAGCATCGCCTATATATGATGATAATTCTAATACCCCAGGTATCTTAGTGGCTCATTCTCAACCAACTTGTCTAGCTTGGTCAATTCCACCACTAGTTTCAACACCAAGGTAAGAAACTGTAATTAAAGTAACAATTACTGTAATTACTAAAAATACTAATGTAAAAATTAGTTGAAAGATGAAATTAAATAAAAAATTTCCACTCCTTCTTTCTCTTCTTTGTCTTCTTCTACCCATATAAACCTCCTTTTAAAAAATAGTATCTATAGTTTAGAAAGAAAAAATCATGATTTATCTCATGATTTTATTATACTATTTATATCAACCCTTTATCTACAGCAGACTGATGATAAATTCTTCTTATTTCCAATCTTACAAAATTTTTCTGTAATTGGAAAAGGTGCTTTTTATTAAATTTGAATAAAATATAATAAATAAATGTTTGAACATTTAGCATTCCTAAAATTATTCAAAAAATTAAAGTGAATATTAAATTAGCAGAATTAAATAATTGACTTACTATATTTGAAAAATAATTTATTATTCCTGTTGAAGCATTTGCAGCAATATCATTTCAAGCATTAGAAACTTGTAAAAAATCTAAAACAAAAAATGGATAACACAGAAATAAAGCTATTATAATTAAAGGTCAAACAAATAATCCAAAAAATAAACAAAGATATAAATTCCCTTTAATCCCAGACATTAACTTCTTGTTGAAATTAATTGTTCTTTTTGCATCTCCATATGCAACCATTAATTTAACTAAAGAAAAAATTTGACCAATGAAAAGAGGTAATAAATCCAATAAAGAAACTAAATAAAAATCATGGTATTTTTTTACTTCAACATATCTTTTGAATTTTGAAGCACATTTACGCATTGCACGGTATTCATCTTTTTCTTTTTCAGTTAATAAAGGAATTTCTTCTTCTGTATATACAGGAATATTTTTTGGAATTGTTCATTCTTCATTAACTATTTTTTTTCCAGAAGTAACAACAACCTGATTTTGATTTGTATCGTTATAGACATTAACAGAAGTATTAGACTCTGGACTGACCACAATGCTTTGATCAGTTACTACAACATCTTCATTTTCATAAATAATATTATCATTTCTATGATTCATAATTATTTACTACCTTTCTCTTTCTCAAAATTTGATAACTTCATTTTCATTTCATTTTCTAAAATAATTAATTTCATTCATTGATCACTTTCTGGATTTAAAAAATAAAAAGAAAATAAAGTAGAAATATTAAAACAAGGAGCAAAAACAAAGAAAATCAAAGTAATTCATCAAGCGTCAGTTTCAATAAAATTTTTTATAATAGTTTCAGCAAAAATTTTAGATGCTTGTTCTTGGCCTCCATTGGAAAAGAAATTATCAATGACATCTTTTCAATTTTGAAAAAAGACATCATGATCTGGGTAACCAACTATTGGACAAAAGAACAGAATAATAAAAATTAAAACCGGACCAAACAAAACATGAATTAAACCTGCTCATACCATTCTTTTTTTAAAATATCAGTACAATTCTTTATTAAAAATTGTTGTAGATCTAATTATTCCATATGTCTTAGCAGAAGCAAATAGAGAATAAAATCAACCTATAAAGCAAGGCAAAAAGTCCATTCAGCTAATATCAAAAAAATAAGGCACCTTATTATAAATTGAAACCTCATCAGAAGAATTTAATCGCTCATTTCTAGCAATAATTTTATCAACTTTATAGTGATACTCCTCTGGCCAATGAAGACTTGGTTTATCAACATTAATAACTTTATCTTGCATTAAAACCCCCTAAAAAAATAATAAAAATAGATTTTGATACAATAGTTAAATTATTTAAAATAGAAAAATTAATCAAAGTATATATATAAATTATAAGATTTTAACTATAAATAAACAATAGAAAAGCAATAAAAATCAAAAAAGACAAAAATTATTTAAAAATACAATAATTTAAAAAATAAATAAAAATGTATGCTTTTTAAGCATACATAGTGTATTAAATACAAAAAATTAAATTGCTAATTAAACGATTTCTAAATTAAATTCAATATCATAAGTTTCTTTTGACTCATAAGTAATAAAATCTTCTAAAGAAAATCTAATCTGTACTTTTAGTGCATTTTGACTTGGTGTTCATTCAATTGTTGCACTTCCTTTAATTAAATCACTTTCAATAGCATCAAAATTAATATATTTTTCATTTAGAGGATTCATTCCAGTATCTAATATAGTCTTACCACCTTGAGATTCATCTAATCCATAATTTATGAAATTTTTAAAACCTGCAACATCTTTATAGCTATTAACAACATATCAACCTGTTGTTAATCCTGTAGAACTTTGCTTTTCAATTCATTGCCCCATATAAATATCTTGCTTAATTTTTTCAGCAGATAAATCTTTATTAGCAGTAATAACTCTGAATTTGATAGCATTATTTTCAACATCAAAATAGGTCCCAGTTTTCCCTTCTTTTTCTCATTTATTTAGAATAATATCTGGTGTTTCAGTTTTCTGTGGATTATTTTGGTCATTGTCATCTTGATTATTATTGTTATCATCATTGTTGTTTTTACTATCATCCTCATCAATACTTTGATTAGTAGAAGAAGATGAAGAATTACCACAAGAAGTTAACAAAATTGGAACAGTAGCAATAGATGCTATACCTAATAATGCACTTGCAAATAAAATTTTGCTTTTTTTATTTTTTTTAATCATACTTATATACTTCCTAATTATTTATACTTTTCTTTAGGTGACATAAATTATATATAAAAAACCACAGTGATGTCAATTTATAAAATTTTATTTTTATATATATAAATAAAAAAAATAGTTTTTATTACAGATAAATGTAATTAAAACTATTTTGATTTTTATTTAACTATAACTCTAAGATGATTCTTTTTACCTTTGTGAATCACAAAATTATTTTGATCAATTTTCAAGTCTGTAATTTTTGAATTAACATCTGTTATTTTTGTTTCATTAATTGAAACACCATTACCACTAATTAATCTACGAGATTCAGCTTTTGAAGGCGATAATTTAGTAATTACTAAAATATTTGCAATTGAATTATCCTTTTCTATATCTTTCTTACTTAATTCAAATGTAGGCAAGTTTTGCCCAATTTTTTCAAAAGCTGCTTTTGATTGCTCAATTGCTTTTGCAAGTTCTTTTTCTCCATGTATCATTTTTGTAAGTTCTGCTGCTAAAACTTTTTTTGCTTCTATTATTTTTTTTCCTTTTTCTTTGCATAAATTTTGAATAATAGATTCATCTACTTCAGTTAATAACATTAGTAATTTTTCTACATCTAAATCATCTATGTTTAATCAATATTGATAAAATTCATATGGACTTGTTTTACTAGCATCTAATCAAACAGTTCCAGTTGCTGATTTTCCCATCTTTGTTCCATCATGTTTTGTTAGTAAATTTAAGGTTAAAGCATAAGCATCAGTATTTGTTTTTCTTCTAATTAAATCAGAACCAGCTAAAATATTTGATCACTGGTCACTTCCACCCATTTGTAAAACAACTTTATAATTTTGATTTAGATAATAAAAATCATAAGCTTGCATAATCATATAATTGAATTCTAAAAATGAAAGTCCAGACTCTTGTTCAAATCTTGTTTTGAAAGCTTCTGCTGTTAACATTTTATTTACTGAAAAACAAACACCAAATTCTCTTAAAAAATCAATTCAATTAATTTTTAATAATCAATCAGCATTATTAAGCATAATTGCTTTGTTTTTTCCTTCAAATCTTATAAACTTTGACATTTGTTTTTTTAAACATTCACAATTATGATTAATTGTTTTTCTGTCTAAAAGTTTTCTTATTTCACTTCTTCCTGAAGGATCACCAACTGAACCTGTTCCTCCACCTACAACTAAAACAGGATTGTTTCCAGCATCTTGTAAGTGTTTAATTGCCATCATTGTTAAAAAATGTCCAACATGCAAACTATCAGCTGTTGGATCAAAACCAATGTAAAAAGAAATTCCTTTTTGGAGTTCTTTTTCTACATTTTCAAAATTAGAACACTGGTAAATATATCCACGTTTTTTTAAAAATTCAAAAACATTATTTTTTTTCATTTTCATAAACCTTAGTTAATCTTCAAGGTCATATACAAAACCTTCAGAGAATTTAATCTTAAAAGTATTCAATTTTTTTAAATCTTCAACATCTTTATCTTCTAATTTAATTTGAAATGAATTAATGTTGCTAATAACCCTTTGAACAGAACTTGTTTTCACTACAATGCTATGGCCTAGTGTTCCAATAAAAGCTATTAAAATTCCAGCAACATCAGTTCCATATTTTTTAGCCATTTCAATTAATAATGGATTTTTTTGATTGTTTTCAATATCACCTAAAGGACTTCAAGCTTGTATCTCTATATTTTTTGAATTATTATAAGCAACACGGTCAGCACGATAATTATTAACTGATAGTTCAATTTGATTAGAAGTAGGATATACTCTTGTTCTTTGATAAATTATATCTAATGCATCTCTATCATAGTTAGAAACACCAATCTCATCAACTAATCCTTCTTTTTGACATTGAATTAATTGCTCTCAAGCAGAAATATCCATATTTAAATTAAAATGTCTTCTGTGCAACAAACACATATCTAATTTTTTTACTTGTAATTTTTGACAAGATAATAAAATTGCATCTTTAACATTATCATAAAATTGTGGTCAAACCTTAGTTTGAATAACAATTTTATGACTAAAACCTTCTTTTTCTAGTTCTTTAATTGCTTTTCCGATTTCTTCTTCATTTCTATAAACATGAGCAGTATCAATAAAATCATATCCACTTAATACTGCTTGTTTGATACATTCTTTTAAAACACTAACATCTCGAACTTGAAATGTTCCATAACCTATTCTTTTTTTCATTTTTAGCTCCATTAAATAAAAAATATTAACAATATAATTTTAATTATAGTTATTAATATTTTTAAAATTCTAAAATAATTTTCTTATCAATTATGTTTTATATTTTTAAATGGTGTTGGTTGTTTAAAATTACTTTATTTATTTCTCCACCACCTAAACAGACTCCATTTTGATATGCTACTACATATTGACCTGCTGTAACAGCCATTAAATCTTCATAGCAAAAAGCAACTGATTCATTTGGAAAAATATTGAATTTACCAATAACTTTATTTTTAGTATGACGGAATCTTAATTCAACATTATTGTTATTTGGGATATAACTTATCCAATTAAAATTCTTTGAAGTTACTTGATTGGAATTCAAATGCTTATTTTTATTGTTTGTGTTTGAAACATAAATAGAGTTAGTTTTAGAATTTTTTTTACAAACAAAATATTTAGACTCGTTGCCACCTAAATTTAAACCCTTTCGCTGACCAATTGTATATAAATGAATTCCTTCATGTTTTCCAACTATTTCGCCAGTATCAATATCAATTATTGGGCCTTCTTTGTTTTTAATGTAATTTTTTAAAAAAGTTCTAAAATTCCTTTCTCCAATAAAGCAAATTCCAGTTGAATCTTTTCTATTTCAATTTGGTAAATCTAATTTATTTGCAATTTCTCTCACTTCTTTTTTTGTTAAATCAGACAAAGGAAAAAGTGATTTAGATAATTGATCCTGATTTAAAAAACACAAAAAATATGTTTGATCTTTTTCATCATCATGTGCTTCTAACAGTTCATAAACATCTTGATTTTTATCATAATTAATCTTTGCATAATGTCCTGTAGCTACAAAATCACAATTAAAGTTTTTTACACAATAATCATGAAAAGTGCCAAACTTAATGTATTTATTACACAAAACATCTGGATTTGGAGTTAATCCTTTTTTATATTTTGATAAAAAAGGTTCAAAAACCATTGTTCAATATTCTTTAATAAAATTTACTCTGTGCAATGGAATATTTAATTTTTCACAAACTTTACTTGCTTGTTGAAAATCATACTCAGCTTCACAAAAGTTTAAATCTTTTTTATTTGAATCTTTTGATTCATTATTAATATATGGATCTCAATTCTGCATAAAAACACCAGTTACATCATATCCTTGTTCCTTTAATAGATAAGCTGCAACAGCAGAATCAACTCCACCTGAAATTCCTATTACTACTTTCTTTTTCATATTAATTAATATACCACTAAATTGCAAAGAAAATAAAAGAAGGACTCTTTATCCCTAAGAGTCCTTCAAAATCTACTCACTTTTGCTACCCTTTTTAAGGTAACCGGTGCACAATACCAATCTTTTAAATAAAAGATACCGCTAAAATTTCACCAATAAGTTTTTAGTATGTATTATGAATAAGGGAAACTTTTCTCTTAAACAAACTAATACCAAACTCAGCAACTATAACATCATAACGCATCAGGTGGCCCTTACCATTTTTAAATCACATCCAATAGAACTTTATCCGGCCAAGAATAGGTTCTATTTTCAACAACTATTATATGACACCAAAACTGCCCGACACAGAATCAGCGAATTGCTATTCTGTTACGCTACCTTGTTTTTTATTTTTTTATTCTCAAGAATTGTCACCCACCAGGCTATCAGGTGACCAGGCTTTTTATTCTTTTGACTAAAAATAAAAATTAGCGAAAAGCGCAATATCAAGTTTAAATGATTTAACATTATTGCGCAATATTATTAGAGCACAAAAAAAGAAAAAATTCCAAAAAAATTAAAATTTTTTTCATTTTTTTGCAAAAAATAACCTTTTTTTGACTTTTTTTGACTAAAAATTAATAAAAATTACTAATTTTTTAAAAAATTTAAGCCATATTTATAAAATGAAAGTAAGGAAAAACAAAAAAATAATAGAGAAAAAAATGAAAAATACAGTTTTAAAACTAATTTTAAATAAAGAATTAAATAGACAACAACAATATATAGATTTAATTGCCTCAGAAAATTATGTAAGTGAAGATATATTAGAGGCAACTGGAAGTATTTTCACAAACAAGTATTGTGAAGGCTATCCATCAAAAAGATACTATGCAGGGTGTGAATGAGCTGATGAAATTGAAAAATTAGCAATAGAAAAAGCAAAAAAAATTTTTAACTGTAATTTTGCAAATGTTCAACCTCATTCTGGAACACAAGCAAATATTGCAGCATATTTAGCTTTGCTTTCAACTAATGACAAAATTTTAGCAATGGGTTTAAATGAAGGTGGTCACTTATCACACGGATCAAAAGTTAGTATATCTGGTAAAAACTATGAGGCATATCACTATGGAGTTAATCATTTATCTCATGAGATTGATTATCAAGCAATCTATGAACAAGCAAAAAAAGTAAAACCAAAACTAATTGTATGTGGTGCATCAAATTATTCAAGAAAAATAGATTTTAAAAAATTTAAAGAAATTGCTAATTCTGTTAATGCATATTTATTAGCAGATGTTGCTCACATTTCAGGGTTAATAGTTGCAGGTTATCATATGAATCCTTTTCCATATGCTGATGTTGTAACAACTACTACTCACAAAACATTAAGAGGACCTAGAAGTGGATTAGTTTTAACTAATAATGAAGAAATTAGTAAAAAAATTAATAGTGCGGTTTTCCCTGGTACACAAGGTGGTCCGTTAATGCATGTGATTGCTGCCAAATACATTTGTTTTGAAGAAGCTGATACAATAACTTTTAGAAATTATATAAAAGATGTTATTGAAAACACAAACCAATTAGTTAATTCACTAAAAGAAAGAGGTTATAAAATTGTTACAGGTGGTAGTGATAATCATTTATTAAGTATAGATTTATTTTCATCAAAAAAAATTACAGGTGATTTAGTTGAAAAATGACTTGAACAAGCAAACATTGTAGTAAATAAGAATTTAATTCCCTATGATGTAAATCCTGCAAAATCACCATCTGGAATCAGAATTGGTTCAGCAGCTATGACAACTAGAGGTTTAAAAACAAAAGAGTTTGAAAAAATTGCAAATTGAATCCATGAAATCATTAGTAGCAAAGGTGATGAAAAAATAATTGAAAATGTAAAAAAAGAAGTTAATGAACTTACTAAAAAATTTCCAATATACCCAAACTTAAAATACTAGCAGATAAAAAAATAACATTGATTTTCCTTTAAGAGAAATCAATGCTTTTTTTTTATTTAAGCACTTCAATAGGAGTAGTTCTGTAAGCAATGAATGAATCTGATACACCTAAAACTGTAATATCAGTTTCTTTAACTTCAACTTCATATCTAATTAATAAACCAGTTGCTGGAAGCATTGTTTTATTAACTGTTACAGATTTACCAGATCCAGCTCTTTGTCATGTTTTTCCAGAATCTGTTGAAACACTTCAATAAGTACTTCATCCTTCTAAGTTTCTAACAAATTCCCATTCAAAAGATCAACTAGAAACTGAATAAGTTATAGAAGTGTCAGTGTTATTTGTAAGAATTAAATAAGGAGCACTTTTGAAAACACCAGTAGTTTGTGAAAGTGATTTAGTATCAAAATTTGTAAAGTTTTTATCTAGTCCTCCACTTACCACTCTAATTCTTGGTTCAGTTGATTTATCATCACTAAAAGCATGTCCAGATAATGGAGTAATTGAAACTTGGAACTGATTATTATCATAATTTGCACTGTCTTTTACATATTTAATTTCAACATTTTTATATGAACTAAATTTAGATAAGTCAGTTGCTTTAAAATTTTTCATTAAATATTCATTAAATGTTTTGCTATTTGAAACTTGGTTTAAACCAATAGTAACTTTATAACTATCATTTGACATAGAAGCTGAATCATATTTCAAAACAGTACCAGCATTAATGTTAACACTAACATAAATTTCTATTGTTTTAACCGCTCCATCAGTTCAAGCAAATCCAGATTTTGGGGTAACAGCTACTTTAAAATTTTTGTTTCCTAAAGAAGCTGAATTTTCAATTAATTTAACATCAAGATTTTTACCCAAATGTAAATTAGAACTATCAAATTTATTAACTAAATAATTGTTTAATTGTTCACTATTTTTTACTTCATTTCCATCAATCATTACTGAATATAATAAATCTTGTGGAACAGTTAAAGTTCATTCAGTTTTATCTAGATTTGGAATTTCTACCAAGATGTTTTTAGATTCATTTGTTTTGTCATTTCAAGAATAATCTTGAATTGGAGTAACTTTAATTTCAAAAGAACTTTTTTCATAGTTTGCTGAATTTTCTACATATTGAATGTTAACATTTGCAAACTCATTATCATTTTCAAGAAGGTCTTTAAAAACATCATAAGATTGTGAAATTCCTTCATGAAATTTTGAGTATAAATAATCATTTAAAGTTTCTTTATCTTTTACTTCACCCCAATTTATAGAGCCTTCATAAATTGCTTGTTGTGGTGCACTAGCAAATTTTTCTACTTCTTTTTCACCATTTGGATTTTCAACATTTGGAATATCAGTACTTGGATTTTCAGTACTTGGATTATTATTGTCTTTTATATCAACTTTAGAAGATTGTTGATCTGAAACAATTGCAGCTGGTACACCAATACCTACACCAATAGCAATTGCTGAAGTTCCAACTAATACAGATTCTAATATTTTTTTCTTATTCATATTAAATCCTCCATCTCTTCTTATTTTGTTGTGTGCAAATTAATAATAAACTCTAATTTTGTAAAAATCAAATTTCAAAGTAAAGTTTTTTTAAAAAATTAGCAAAAAAATCTAAAAATATGATAATAAAAAGAATGAAAAACATTAGATTTTTTCATTCTTTAACAATTTTTAATTGATAATTATCTATTTTTTTGAGAAATTTGTAATTGGTGTTTTTTCAATCTTCTTTCTCTGTCTTGTTCTTCTTTCAATCTGCTAGATAATCTTTTTGCAATAGCTTTCATATTTCTTCTCTGTTGAATTTGTCCAACTAATAACACAGGAATCAACAGAACAACTAATGGAACAATTATTGCTGCTGCTACAATTCCTCAATTTGTACCTTTAGAAGTATCTTTAACAGTTGAAAAACCTGTATAAGTTCTAGAATTCGAAGCTAATTCAATGCCTGATGTATCTTTAACAGTGATGTTAATTGTAAGAGTTCCACCAAAATCATCATAACTTAAATCAATTGAAGTAATGTAGTTTGGAGATGAATCAGAAATTGTAAATAATTGCGATAAATTAGAATTTTCAATAGAAATTTTTGAAGGATTTAATTCTCTTAAACTATTTAAAATTGCATTATTACCAGATGCATCATCAACATTAAATGTAATAACAGGTTGCAAGGATGCACTTGTTCCTAATCCTGTTATAGTATTTGTATAAACTGTTGAAATTCCATTTTCAACAATTACAGCAGTAACAATTAAACTACCACTTTTATCATCTGGTTGGACTGTTAAAGCAGATACCATATTAGGATTAGCATCTAATTTTACTTTTAAGTCATCTGAAATAAAAGCAAAATACAATAATTTTTCAAAATTCATTCTATCAATTTGATTACCAGCATTAGCTGTAGCAGTGTTTGTAGCAGCTTCAACTATTACACTTGGTAATTTTTGCTTTAAAGTTTGATCATCATTAGTTTTTCAAACTAACATGTTAGCACTTTGACCGCTTGTTGCAAATCCACCAATATTGGTAGTAAATGTTCTTAATGGAGTAATGAAATTATCTTCAGAATAATTTTTTAAAGTTACAGACACTTTTAAAGTACCAGTTAAGTTAGATGGTGTTAATGTAACAGTTGCCAAGTCATTTGTTAATCAATTTTGGAAAGTTGCATCTAGTAATCCACCGCTAATTAAATCATTAACTGTAATAGATGAAGGTGATTTAGTATTAGTTGCAGAATAAGTTTTAAAACTGAAATTTGAAGTAAATTTTGTTGGATCATTAATATCAATATTAGATGAACCAGTAGTTTCTACTTTAAAAGAGTTATATGACATAACAATTTCAGTATCTACACCTGGTATTTCTATTCCATTAACAGGAGTTAAAGTTATCATTAAAAAACCTTGTTTATCATCATAACTTGTACTAACTTTTAAATTTCCATTAGCTATTAAGTTAGCATAAAAGTCTGAATAAACCGCAAAATTATCTAACATTGCTAACTGATCAGCATATGAAGAAGATTGTAAAGAATTAGCTATATCTGAAGCTTTGTAATCACTTAAATCAATAGAATCACTAATTTGTCTTGATGATTTTCAAGCAAAATAAACACTTTGTGAAGCAGATGTATCTTTCAAGAAAATACTTGGTGTAGTAAAACTAACTGTATAATTTTCATCTGGTCCAATCTTTGGGAAATTAATTGAAACAAAAGCATTTCCATTAACATCATCTGGAATAACTGTAATATTAGCATTGCTATCACTTGTAGGCAAAATAATTAAGTTGCTAGAAATATTACTAGATAAAGAAAAAGCAGATCCTAAAACTAGAAAATCATTATAGTAACTATCTTTACTTACTTTTGAAGGTAGCATAGTTGAATATTTGCTAATTAAACTATCCATTTTTTCAGTGTTATCTGTTAATTTGGCAAAATTATCATCCACTGGAGTGACACTAGCATTTGAAACATAATTTATTGAATCTGTAAAACCAAAAGGATTATATTTAAAAAATGGTTCAGTATTTGTTCCAAAAGTAAATACTCAGTTAGCACCTGGAGTAACAATATTACCAACATCTCAAATATAAGGTACTGAAACATTTATTGTTAATGATCCTGTAATATCATTCCCAGAAGCTGTAACTACTGGACTTACAATATTTTCCATTTTTAAGAATGAATTAACAAAATTTGCATTATTTTCACTATCAGAATCTGTTCCGTTTATTAATGAAGCAATTTTTGAAGGATACATTTCTAACACATATTCTGGAATAGTTAAACCAGTTAGTGTTTTATATATTTCATAATTTGTATAACTTGTAGAACCTTTTCCACTATTATTAATTTTTGCTTCACCATAATAGAAAGTATATGTATAAGAACCTATAATTACACTTTTACTATCTGAATAGTCTAAATTTCCACCTGCATTAATTTTTCTTAAATTTTGAGTAAAAACTAATGTCAAACTATTTGATTTATTAGCTTCAAGTTTATGAGTTGGGTTATTACCAAAATAATAATTAGTGTCTTCTTGATTAAATACCTTCACACTAACAACAGGTTCAGTTCCTGCTGGTAATTGACCATCAATTGAAGATTCATCAAAATTCAAGAAATTTTTTCAAACAGTGTTACCATTTAAAAACTCTATGAATGCTCCATCAAATGCATTACCACTATTATTAACAACTTGTCTAAAAAAAACTGATGAATCTACTTCATCTTGTGATTTAATGTCAAAATCTGCTTCTTTTTCATAAGATGATGTCTCTTCTAATTTATTTCACTGACCAACCAAATTACTGTAGTTCATTTTAGCAAATGTTCCATCAGTCATTTGTGCATATCAAATACCAGAAGCACTTCCAGGAATTGTATAAATTCTATAAATGTTACCTAAAGAATAAATAGAACTACTAAAATCATAAATTAGCTTATCAAAACTAAAATCTGATTTTAATGAAATTACTCTATTAGTAGATGTTAAAGCATAATACCCACTAACATCATAACTATTAAGAGAATAGTATGGAACTATTTGAGAAATGAAACCACTATTAAATGGAAATCATTCATAAATTGTATTTATAGGACTATTTGTAAAATTAAAAGAAATGAAATCAAATTGTGATCAGACATATTTACTACTACCTGGTGAACTAATCACTAAATTAAAATCAGCTCTTGAAGTTGAAGCATTTTGATTATAGTAAACATTAGTTTTAAACATTTTATCACTAGCATAATTTGTTAAATTTAATGTTTTAAAATTGTTATTTCCACTAATTGTTATACTAGCATTAGCATTGTCTGTTAGTTCTTCAGATCTAACAAAAACCAAAGAATTTGATGTAGAACCATCAGTTAACTGAAATATAAAGAAAAACCTTGAATTAATTCTATTAACATATACTGGAACATAAGTTTTGTTACTTTGAAAATAACTATTATCACCTGAAAAAGTAATATCTACAGCATTTTTAGTTGCTGTAGTTCCAAACAAAGAGTTTGAAACAGTAACATACTTACCAGTGTAACTACTACTACTACTACTACTACGATTAGGCAAATAAATAGCTTGCATTGTATTAGTAGAAACAGCTTCCATTACTAAAAAGTTATAATCTATAAACTTTTTCTGAACTTCAGCAGATGATGTTGTTTTTGAAAGTACAGCAGCAAGTCTATAGCTTCCAGCAGATTTATCACCTTTTATAGAAGATGCAAGGGTATCGTTATCATTTATGGTTGATCAATTAATTTGAAATAAATAACTTCCATTAATAGTATTAGTAGTATTAGTAGTATTAGTGTTGTTGATTGAAGCAATTACAAAAAGTGATTTTGGAGCAGTATTACCACCTGATGAAAATAGCATTGCTTTAAAAGTTAAATCATAACCATTAGTGCTAGACAAATCATTTCCTTCTAAAGCTTTATATGCTAATTTAATCAAATCATCTTTAGTAACAACTCAATCAACTGTTCCAGCATATTTATCAATATTATTGTCAGCATTATAAGTATTTGTCGATAAAAATTTAGCAACAGCATCATTATTATTAGATTTTACAAAAGTTGCATAACCAGTATTACCAGAATCATCACTTGCAGTATTTTGAATAATTTGGTTTTGATTAACTATATTAGAATCATAATTATTGTTAGAAAAGTTTAAATCAAAAGGATATATAGTAACAGTATTATTAGTATTATTGTTTTTTGTAAAGTCAGTAAATTGACTTTCAGTTCCACTTGCAGCCATAGAATCAGTAGCAGTTGTTGTATGATGATTACTACTAACTAAACTGATTGGTTCATTTAACTTTAAATTTGAAAATACAGCACCAAGTGAAAGAGCTGTTACACCAGATAATAAAGAAAATCTTAAAAAATTAATTTTTTTAAATTTAGCCATAATTCAATACCAAAAAAATAAAATAAACAATAATCTCTCTTTATTATCCTATATTTTTTAGCAATTATCAAATCTAGTTAAACTTTATTTATACTATATTTTTTTTATTTTTATTATTAAAATTTAAAAAAATAGTAGTTTTTTCAACTAAATTTTTCACAAAAAATTATTCAATCATTTTACCATTTAAAGTAAATCTTGAAGCACTAGTAATTAAAACTTTAACAATTTCTCCTACTTTTGCATCACCTGTAAAATTAACAACTTTTCATTGTGGAGAATATCCAGAAATAACATTTTTATCTTTTTTGCTTGGACCATCAACTAAAACATCTATCACTTTATTAACATATTTTTCATTGTTCTTTTTTGAATAATGTTTTACCATTTCATTTAATTCTTGAAGCCTTTCTTTTTTTTCTTCAAGAGGTACTTCATCAGGAATAATTGCAGCAACAGTACCATCTCTTTTTGAATAAATAAAAGTAAAAGCATTATCAAACTCTATTCTTTTATAAAGTTCTAAAGTTTTATTAAATTGTTCTTTTGTCTCATTTGGGAATCCAACAATTAAATCTGTTGTAATAGAACAATTTGGAATATTAGCTCTTATATAGTCAATTAAATCAATGTATTCATTGATTTTCATTGCTCGATTCATTTTTTTTAAAATTAATTCATCTCCACTTTGAATTGGCAAGTGAATATGAGGCATAATATTTGGATATTTTTTCATAATATCAACAATTTGTTTTGAAAAATTTCATGGATTGCTAGTTGTAAATCTAATTCTTTGAATACCTGTTTTTGCTACATCTTCTAATAAATTTCAAAATAAATAGCTAGATTCACCTTCAAAATCTATTCCATATGAATTAACATTTTGACCTATTAAAGTTACTTCTTTATATCCTTCATTTATCATTTGATTAACTTCATTTAAAATGTCTTGTTTCCTTCTGCTTCTAATTTTTCCTCTTGTTACTGGAACTATACAATAAGTACAAAACTTATCACAACCATACATAACATTAACAAAGCCCTTTAAATTATTTGATCTTTTAGTTGGTAAATTTTCAATAACATCTCCTTCATGAGATCAAACTTCAACAACTAAATTTTTTTCAAAAATTACTTGTTCTAAAATATTTAAAATTCTGTGTACATTATGTGTTCCAAAAATAAAATCAATATTGGAATTTGATTTTAAAATTCTTTTGACTACATTTTCTTCTTGTGCCATACAACCACAAACCCCAAAAATAAAATTTGGATTTGTTTTTTTAATTTTTTCTAAAATCCCTATATCTGCAAAAACTTTGTCTTCAGCATGTTCTCTAATAGCACATGTATTCAAAACAACTAAATCTGATGTTAAAGGGTTTTCATTAAATTCGTAACCAATCAATTCTAACATCCCCATCATTGTTTCTGTGTCTCTTAAATTTGACTGACAACCAAAAGTTTTAATATGATAAGTTTTTCCTACACCATAATTAACTAAATTTGTTGGGATTTCAAAACCATTCTCAATAATATCTGCTTTTTTAATTCTTTTTCTTGCCTGTTTAAAATCAGGTAAAAAATATTTTGATAAATCTCTTTTTTTACTACTCATTTTTCTAAATTAAAAAAATTTATTTTATTATTCAATGTATTATATTATAATTTCTTTATGTTTTTATTAATATAAATATAAGCTATACAGAAAAAATATGAAAAACAAAGTTTTGAAAATTTTTAAATATGGAATACCATTAGTTGCAGCTATTGCATTACCTTCTATTATTTCATCATGTTCAGCAGTTGCATCTACTAGTACAAAAGTTTTAGATTCTTCAAACTGAAATAGTGGTGAAGCAAAATACACTGAATTAAAATCTTCAGGTATTAGTTTGGAATCTTCAGTTTATGGATCAAACTATAATTCTGGTAATTACATATTTATGTATGGATCATTAGCAAATACTGAAGTTGCTAAATTTCTTTATGGAAATAATAGTCAAGGTTTAGTTGAAGAGCCAAATTTCTCTACTAGCAACTTTTTTGAAACTTATTTTAATTCTATTTTGCAAAATGGTGATTTGGGTTTTACTGTTAGTTTCTTAATGTATATTGATATTCCTGTTTATAATGAAAATGCTATTGAGGCTTATGGAGAAACAGGTTGAGAATCTCCAACTGATAAATTTACTATTGAAAATGTTTTAAATGAGTATAATGAAGGAAAAAGTCCAGGAAAGTACACTGAAGCAACTTTACCAGCTGAAGCACAATTAAAAGTTGGCAATTATAAAAGAAATGATGAATCTGCAATCACTTACAGAGAACTTGTTAAATATGTAAAAGAAATAAGACCAAGTTTATCAAGTACAGCTGATTCTGGTGCAATAATTGCTTTCAAAAACGGAAATAATCCAAAAAGTTTTAACATAGATGGTTCAATCATTAATGATTTGTTAACATATTACACACCAACTGAATAATCAGCAAAAAAATACAAGATATAATTTCTTGTATTTTTTTGTGATGTTTTATTTATTTTTTTAAATTTTCTAAATATAGTTTTATATTTATTAAATCAACTAAATTAATTCCACTAATTCTTGAAGCTTGTCCTAATGTTAGTGGTTTTATTTTATTTAATTTTTCTTGTGCTTCTAAAGATATATTGGGAACATTTTTATAATCCAAAATTAAATTGATTTTAATGTTATCAATATTTTTGTAATCGTTTATAATTTTTTGCTGTGATTTAATATATCCTTCATATTTGATAGATATATCAATTTTATCTTTTCAATAATCATCTAAAAGATTTTTACAAGTTAAAAACTTTTCAACATCTTTAAATGAATAATCTGGTCTTTTCAATATTTCATATAAAGTAATGTTTGTTTTTCTTGAATTGTACTCAAAGTTTTTTGTGCTTTTTAATGTACTATTTTTTAACTCACAAATAGTTTTACTAAAATTTTCTAAATCTTTGTTATAAATTTCCCAGTTGTGTTCACTAATTAAACCTAAATTATATCCATATTGCAAAAGTCTTTGATCAGCATTGTCATTTCTTAATTCTAATCTGTGTTCTGCTCTTGATGTCAATAAACGATAAGGATCAGTTATTTCTTTATTAATTAAATCTTCAATCAGTACACCAATATATGACTCATTCCTTTTTAAAATAAATGGTTCATTGTTTTCTAATTTACAAATAACATTAATGCCAGCAATTAATCCTTGACAAGCTGCTTCTTCATAACCACTTGTACCATTAACTTGCCCTGCAAAAAATAATCCAGTAATTTTTTTAGTTTCTAAAGTCGCATATAGTTGAATTGAGCTAATTGCATCATATTCAATAGCATATGCATATTTTTTTACTACAGCATTTTCAAATCCAACAATATTTTTAATTGCTTCAGCTTGAACATCTTCAGGAAGTGATGATGAAAATCCTCCTAAATAAATTGTGTCTAATTGTTTTGATTCTGGTTCAACAAAAAGTTGATGTCTATTTTTATCATTAAACCTCACTATTTTGTCTTCAATCGATGGACAATATCTAGGTCCAGTTCCTGTAATAAATCCACTATACATAGCAGACTTATTTAAATTACTGTTAATGATTTCATGAACTTTTTCATTAGTGTAAGCTAAATAACAAACCTCTTGTTTTTCAAAATCTAAAAACTTTTTATTAAAATGAGAAAAACTTAATTTTTTATTTGTACCTGGTTCAACTAGTAATTTTGAATAGTCTATTGAATTTTTTAGTATTCTTGGTGGTGTACCTGTTTTTAATCTAATTGTTTTAAAATCTAATTCTTTAATTTGCTTTGCCAATAAATAAGATCCATTGTAATTGTCTGGTCCTTTTTTAATGACTTTATCACCAATATGAATTGATGAATCAAGAAAGGTTCCAGTAGTGATAATTAAGTAATCAGACTCAAAAAAAATGTTATCAATTGTATAAACACCTTGAACTTTGTTATTAATAATTTTTATCTTGCTTACTTCTAAAGGAACTAAATCAATAAAATTGTTTTCTTCTATTTTTTTTAAAAATCATTTTGAATATTCAATTTTATCAATTTGTGCTCTTAAAGCTCAAGTTCCTGGACCTTTCGAAGAATTTAGCAATTTCATTTGTAATTGATTTTCATCTGCTGCTATTCCTTGCATTCCGCCTAATGCATCAATTTCTCTAGTCACTATTCCTTTAGCTGGACCTCCAATAGAAGGGTTGCAAGGCATATTTCCAACTAAATTTTTATCTAGTGCAAAAAGAGCAACTTTATATTTTTTTTTTGCCAAAATAAAAGCTGCTTCTAAACCTGCATGACCAGCACCAATAATTAAACAATCGTATTTTTTTGTCATATCAGTATTATATAAAAACTACAAAAGAATTTCATATCTATTGCCAAAATAGATAAAAGCTTTGTAAGGGATTTTAAATTTATATTTTAAGTATTCAGGAGAAGAACGATTATCATAAACTATAGTTTCAAAACTTTGCATATTAATTTTTTCATAAAATCTAAAATTATGTTCACTAGTTGTATATAGATAAAAATCATCAATAAAAGACTTTTGCAAGTCATCAAAAAACTTTTTAAATAAAGATTTACTCAAATACTTTCCTCGATGCTGAGGATGAATTCACAATAAATCAATTTCTGCTTTGTTATAAATAAATTCTTCATACTGATTTGCTAAATATCTAAAAGAATTAGCAACATCAATTTCTTTGTTAATAATAATTTTTTCATTATTGGTAATTCCGAAATCTCTAATGTACTTTTGAAAAACATTTAGATTGGTTTGAAAATCAGTTAACACAGATGAAAAAAGTTTAGGATTAGTTGGAATTTTATAAATCATCATTCCAATTTTTTTACCATCTAATGTTTCAATAAAAGCACCATTAGTAGCATCTTTTACAATAGTACTAGTTACAAAGGTTGATAAAGCATCATTAAATTTTTCATTTTCTTTTGATAGTAAATAATCAAAATTTAATAACTGTTTAGTAAGTTCTATAACTTTTGAATAATCTTTTTCTTTAATTTCTACAATTTCCATATTTAACCATAATGATATAATTTTAACTAAAATATAATTTTAAAAGTCAAAAAATAAATTAACTATAAACTCATAAAATTTTATTTTTTTATTGTATATTAGTAACTTTTCAGTTTCTTTATAATTATAAAAATATTTGCTTAATGTTAAATAATAAAAATTTGCATCATTATCAACACTAGTGATGGTTGTTTTATAAGATGAATTTCTTTCTTTAATATAAATAGTTTGGTCTTTAAAAAAAGAAGAATTTTTTTCTTTTTGAACTTGAACAATTTGTGAATTGTTAAAGTTAACAAGAGTTCCTGTAAAGAAAGTTTGAATTTCATAAAAAATTGAAAATAAAATCAAAATTATAAAGAAAAAAATAACAAAAGAAAAAATAATTTTTATTTTTGAAAACATTATTTTACTTCCTTGTGATTATTAAAATATTTTTTTAATATATTAGAGTGTGATACACATACAACAAAATTTGATTCAGAAATCGAAGGATAAAAAAGCTTCATAAATAATTCAATATTACTTTCAGAAACATTAGAAAAACATTCATCTAAAAGAATTAAATTATTTTTTAAGTTTAATAAACTAATTAAATTAGAAAGTTGTACCTCTCCTTTACTAAATTCATATATTGATTTAGTTGATAATTTAGTTTCTTTCAAAAATACAGATAAAGATTTTGTTAAACCTGGATTGTTATATAAAATAGCACTATAGTCTACTTCAACAGGAATTGCATCAGATGGAATGTAACAAATTCTATTTTCAAAATCTTTTAAATTTATATCAGTATAGTTTAAATCATTGAAAAGTAATTCACTTTTTTTACTAATTGGTAAATTCAAAGAAAGAATTTTTAACAATGTTGATTTACCAATTCCATTTTTACCATATATTAAAGTGTTGTTTTCTAACTCAAAATTAAAGTTTGTAAAAATTTTATTTTCCCTATCATATTCAAAATTTAAATTAAATATTTTAATTGATTTAATCTCTTTAATACTAATTTTATTTTTACTAATTATTTCTTTATTTTCTTTTGTTAAAAAATTATCTAACATAATTTTACTTTTTTTATAATTTGCTAGTTCTGAAATAAAAAGAAAAACAGAATTTGTTGTGTTATCAAATAAGTTTAAAGCGGTAATGGCAAATATCATTTTGCCTACATCAATGTTTTGATTTGAATTATTATTTATCCAATAAAGTGAAATAATAACAAAAACAACAAAAACAATTTTTTTTAAAAAATTTTTTAAAAAGTTATTTTGAAATACATAATTACTATAAGAAATGTTTTGTTTACTTAAAGATCAAAAATAAGACTTGCAATTATTTATTAAATGATTAGATTTAATTAAATTTTTTTCTTTATATAAAAAATCATATAACATTTGAAAATTGTAATCAGTTTGGTTTTTTAATAAGTTATTGTTATCAAAATTTTTTTCATTATATCTTTTTAAAAAATAACTTAATACTACTGAAATCAAGCTATAAATAATTCCAAAAAGCATATAATAAAAAGAAATATACCCTAAGACAAAAATTAAACAAAGTAAAAAAATAAAATCAGCTATTAATTGAGGTTTTTCTATGTATTTAAAAGATAATATTTTTGAAATAGATACTGGATAT
>CAMWTH010000012.1 GCA_947177125.1 uncultured Mycoplasma sp.
TTTTGAGCAAATAAAATTAGAATTTTTCTTTAATAAGAAGTATCTTTTTAGATCTGCTCATTATAGATAGGTAAAAAAATGTAAAAAAATTACATAAAAAAATTAGATTATTTCTAAAGCAATCTAATTTATTTTTAAAAACAATCTAATTTTCATTTTGAACAAAGAGCTATTACTAATTAGGTGCAACTAATTCTTTTTGAATTGTTGGACATCTTTTAATATCTGCAACATCTTTTTTTAGTTCTGCAACATCATGTTTCAATTCTGTAACATCAGTTTTAATTTCTTTTAATTCTTTTAAAATCAATTCTAATATTGGATCTTTTTCCTTGGTAGGTTTTATTGTTTTTTTCATAATTGCACTAAAATGTCTTTCAACTTTTAAAATTGTAGTAGATGACCCAGTTTGTTCATCAATTTTTTCACTAATAATTTCTTTTTTGAAATTTTTTAAATCAATGGTTTTGCAACCTTTGATTTCATTAATGAAATCTTTTTCAGAAATCTTACCATTGAATGAATCATTCATAATTATTCACCTTTCATTATAATATATTGCTACAAGCAAATAAAATTAGAATTTTCATTACTAAATAATATCTTTTTAGATCTGCTCATTATAGATAGGTAAAAAATAATTATTAAATTTAAATTTTTATTATTTTTTAATTTTAAAAATATATTATAATTATTGAGTTGTAACTTTTAAGGAAGTATAGCTCAGTTGGTTAGAGCACACCCCTGATAAGGGTGAGGTCGATGGTTCGAGCCCATTTACTTCCACCATGGGGGCATAGCTCAGTTGATAGAGCACTTGACTTGCAATCAAGAGGTCGTGGGTTTGAATCCCATTGCCTCCACCATTAAAAATTAAAAAAGTCACTTTGAAATTTCAAAGTGACTTTTTCTTACTATTTTATATTTATTTTGTTTCAATGTAAATAGCAAATGCATTAGGTCCTGTATGAACAGCAATAACTGAAGGTATATAAGATTGTTGGGTGCTTAAATTTAATTTTGAATCAATTATTTTTTTAATTTCAGCATTTTTCTTATCATCTAAAAATGATGTATAAAAAAATGCATTTTTTATACCCTTAGATAAATAGTTTATTTCTTTATTTATTTTTTCTAAACTTTTATCAATAGCTTTTTCAAGTGATCTATCTTTATCATAAAAATCTAAAGAGCCATCAAAACTAATAATGATATTGAATTTTAAAGTTTTAGCAATTAAAGCTTTAAAAGTATTGATTCTTCCACCTTTTTTTAACTGCTCTAAATCAGTAACTACTAAGCAACCATATCTTTTCTTTTTTCTTTCCTCTATTTTTTTAAAAATTTCTTCAGGATTTTTATTTTGTTTAATCATTTCTATTAATAACTCAACAACAGCTTTATTACCTGGGCCTAAGTCTTTTGAATTGATTATATGAATTTCACTATTTTCAAATTCTTCTTTAGCAATATTTCAAGTTTCATATGATCCTGATAGCCCACTACTAATTGGTACCACAAAAATTCTTTCATATTTAGGAGTTAACTTTTCAAAAATATCTAACATTTCTCCCATTGAAGTTTGTGAAGTTTTTAAATCTTTTTTATTGCTTATTTTCTTAATAACATCAACTATGTTAATTTCAGTTAAATCAGCATATATTTTTTCTTGCCCATCATCATTTTCAATAATAGTTAATGGTAGACAATATACATCTTTAATTTCATTGTTTTTTATTCCACTACAAGAATCAACAATAATACAAGTTTTTTTATTTGACATATTTTCCCAACTTTAAATTTAAATTATGAAACTAATTACATAAATTAGTTTTATCAAATAAAAGTACTTTTTATTAATTGATAGTTAATAATTTCCATAATAAGTAAAAAAATATCATCAACAAAATTTAATTATCATAAAATAAATTAGATATTTTTTATATCTAGGGGCATAGTTCAATTGGTAGAACAGCAGACTCCAAATCTGCGTGTTGTGGGTTCAAGTCCTGTTGCCCCTGCCAATTATATCCAAAAACTGGTTTGTACCAGTTTTTTATTTCTAAATTTATATTATTTTTTTAGATATCTTTAATATAATCAAAAAAAATATTTATTTTGAAACTAGTAAAATGCAAAAAAATTTATTTGAAACTGTTCCAATTAATATTGTAAAAAATGCAGACAATAGATTGTTAGATTCTCCATATGTTGTTTTTGATATTGAAACAACTGGATTAAATGCTATTAAAAACAAAATCATTCAATTTGGTGCAATTAAATTTATTAATAATAAACCAGTTAGTGAGATTGAATTTTTAATTGATCCAGAATGTGAAATTCCAAAGGAAATTACAGCAATTAATCACATTGAAAATAAAGATGTTAAAGGACAGATTAAAATTAAAGAAGCACTAACTAAAATCATTGATTTTTTTGAAGATTGTTATTTGATAGCTCATAATGGAATTAATTTTGATCTTAATTTTATTAATTACAAATTAAAACAAAACAAGATGTTTCAAATTAAAAATCCACTTTTAGATACTATGTGGTTATCTAAAGCAATAAACCCAATTTTTAAAAGTCATAGTTTAAAAAATATTGTTGAAACATACCAAATTAGTTATGACCAAACAAAAACTCACCAAGCTTTGTATGATACAAAATTACTTAGCAAAGTTTGAGAAAAATTAAAATCTCAATTACAAGATGATTTTGGTATTTTTAATCTGAAACCAATTAACAAAAAATTTGTTAAATTTACTTTACAAAAATTTATTTCAAAAAAAATTCATTTTTAATTAATTATTAAATTATTTATCTTTTATAATAAAAAGCAGTGATTTTATAGTATATTTGTCAATATGAATAACACATCAAAATATCAAAATAAAAAATCTTTTTGGGTTGAGTTAAAGCAAATCTTTACCAATAAACAAGTTTTGGTTTCTTTTATTGCAACACTTGTTTTACTAATTTTATTTAGAATTGGTTCATCTTTAACTATGCCAGGTTTAACAATTAATACTTCTCAACAAGAAAATGCTCAACAATCTTTCTTGGGGATTTTAAACCTACTGGGTGGTGGTGGTGTATCTAGATTGTCATTTATGGCAATTGGTGTTTCACCATACATTACAGCACAAATTATTATTCAATTATTATCATCAGATTTAATTAAACCTTTAACAAGACTGTCTAAAGCTGGAGAAAGAGGAAAGAAAAAATTAGAAATAATTACAAGATTATTAACTATTCCTTTTGCAATTATGCAAGCTTATGCAGTTTTAAGTCTAGCTGGTACACAAGGATTAGTTTCAAGTTTTTTTGGTGAGTCTAGTCTATCTAGTGTTAATGGTGGTCAAATCGCTTTACTTTTGCTTGGAATGACAGCAGGAACTTTTTTAACACTGTTTATTTCAGATATTATTTCAAAACGTGGTGTTGGTAATGGTGTTACTTTAATAATATTGTCTGGGATTGTTTCTTCTATTTATCCAAACTTTTCAAATGTTTATGTAATTCTAACTTCATCTGGATCAATTAATAATGAATTGCTAAAGTATTTTAGTTTTATAGTTTACTTGGTATTTTTCATTATCATTTTATTAGCTACAACATTTATGAATGGATCTGTGAGAAAAATTCCAATTCAACAAATTGGACAAGGTCTTTCTAAAGAAGTTGATGAAATGCCTTATTTACCAATTAAGTTAAATGCAGCAGGAGTTATTCCAGTAATTTTTGCAAGTTCGATAATGACAATTGCTCCAACAATTTCTCAGTTCTTACCATCAAATAGTGATGGTGTTGCTTTAATCAATAATTATTTATCAATTGAAACACCAGTTGGTTTAACCATATATGCTGTTTTAATTGTCTTGTTTGGTTTCTTTTACTCTCATATTCAAGTTAACTCTGAAAAGTTATCAGAGAATTTTCAAAAATCTGGAAAATTTATTCCAGGTGTTAAAATGGGTGAAGAAACACAAAAATACATTTCAAGAACACTAAATCGAATTAACTGTATAGGTGTCCCATTCTTAACAATTATTGCTATCATTCCTTATTTGATAACAATTACTACAAACATTCCTAATGGAATAGCAATTGGTGGTACTGGTGTTATTATTATGGTTACTGGTTCTTTAGAATTTTGATCATCTTTGAAAAGTTCTCAAACAAATTATACTTATTCAAATTTGACAAAAGGTTTGAAAAAATCAAATGAGTATGAAATTCAAGGTAACAAGCAAGAAAGTGGAGAAACAAAAAGACTTTGATAATCTAATGCAATACAATTGTTTGTTAAAATCAAAAGAATTGTATTAATTAATTTATCTTGTTTGCATAATAAAATAAATTGTTATAATTAGTTATTTAATTTAAGTTGTGAGTGTTAAAAAAATTATGAAAATTAAAAAGAATAAAAAAATTTGAAAATTTTCTGTAATATCTCTTTTTGGTATTTTACCAATTTTTTTAGCATCTTGTTCTGCCCAAACAAACTTATTTGAGAAAACAGTTTCTAAACAACAAGGTACTTATCTTGATGAAAATACTAGCTTAAAAGACTATGCTTTATCATCTTTAAAAAGTGATACTGGAATGAAAGCTTATTTAAGTGAAATTACAAATCAGTTAGTTTTTAAATGATTGGAAAAACTTAGTAAAACAACAAACATTAATTTTAAAAATTCTTTTATTAATCAAAGAAAATTAATTGAAGATAACTATGATAATTTAGTTAAAAGTTATCAATCAAAATATAAAAATGATTGAGCATTAAAATTCCAACAAGAAGTTTTAGATAATGCTGGTGGTAGTGAACAAGCTTATAAACAAAGTCAATGAAATTCTTGAGCAGTTAGTCAATTTGAAACCTATTTATTTAATAAAAGTTATTTAACTTACAAAAAAGATGATGGGACAATTGTAAATCCATCAAATATCAGCAATGTTAATGTTGCAGATATTTATAATGCTTTAGAAAAACAAAATTTAATTTTTGGGTTTCCAACTAATGATAATTCATCTTCATTATCAAATGATGTGATTGATAAAGCATATGCTGATTTTATGCAATTTATATGAGATCAGTATGTTCAAGTTGTGAATCCATATGTAGTAGATATGTCGCTTTGAAAATATGGGACACCTTCTCAAGGTTTAGGTTCTTTATATACAAATGCAACAAGTGTTGTTACTACAGAAAATCCTGATGATTCTTCAAATCCTTCTGCCCCAACCGATATTGCAACTAGTTCTAATATACAAAACATCCAAAAAAACAGTTTTATTATAAATTATAAAGATGATACAACAGGTGAGTCTGAAACTGGTGATGACGGCAGTGGAGATAGTGGTACAACTACTACAGCAGCAGCTGCAAGTTATATATATCCGTATTTTGGTAATGATGCAATAGGTTCTACAAGTGGTACTGTTTCTAAATTTATAAGTTTTATAAACCAAGCTAATTCTGCAACTGATTCAACTGTTAAATTACCAACTGATTCTTCTACTTCTACTAATACTACTAAAATACCATTCAAATCAAGTTATGATACAAATGGATATGGTTTGCTGTATATCCCAAATAGTTATACTGATGATAGTTCAACTTTTATTCTTGCTAAAAATAACTCTATATATTCAGATTTGTATATAGAATTTGCTGCTGCTTCAAGTTATTTATTTTGAAGAAATAGCAATAGTGCAACAGATGTTAATTTCAAAAGTGAAACTAATGGTTCTTCAAATAGTGGAATTCCAAACATTGATACAAAAATTCAAAAAGATTTAGAAAATTCTTTATCAATTAACAATAATGCAAACACAGGATTGGACACCATTTCTAATGAATTTATTTCTACTAGTTCAATTTTTACTGATGGTGATCAATATCAGATAAAGCTAGATAAATCATATGTTAATAAAATTATTAATCAAAATGGTGACCTTAGTAAGCTAAGAGATAAAGAATTGTATGTTGTTGATTCATTCATTCCTAAAAATAAAAATTTAACAAATTATATGTTATTAAGAAACTCTGCTGGAGTTCATGCTATTACAATTGATGGATATAACTATATTAATGGTTCAACTACTGCAACTTCTAGTTTGTCAGTTGCTGAAAAAAAGAAAAGAGCAGGACAAGTTGTTTTGTTTAGATCTTTATACAATGGATTAAATTCAAAAGACACTTCTTATTCTTTTGCTATTGATTTACAATCTGAGTTAAAAACTTTTTATGAAAATAATATCAGTTGACTAATCTACTTATATGCTTCATCTAAGCAAGATAATATTTTGTTTAATTTAAATGATTTAAGTTTATCTGAAAATGAAAAAAAGGCTGCAGATGCAATAAACAATTTTTTACATGAAATTAGCTTTTACAAAAAAGTTGATGAATATAATGAAGCTTTAATTAATGGTAAAAGCACATATAGTACTAACTATGGAACTAGTGTTTATGAAAATGGTTTAGCAGCTCCATGAATTTATAGTAGTTTTTCAGATAATGATGCAAATACTTATGATTCAAATAAAAATATTTCTTTTCAAATTGCAGCAACTGTTAGTTCAACTTTAAATCCTTTTTCTACATCTACAAATGGTCAAAAAAATTATGATGGATCAGACTTTACTAGTTTGACAATTTTAGATTCTAATTTACAAGCTTTAGCAAATGAATTAACAACATTGAGTTTATCATTTGAAGGATTTAAATATTCACAATTTATTTATTCAAATTCTAGTTATGTTAATGCAGCTTTATTAGCTTATTCTAATGAAGGAAGTAATTTACCAAATTTAAGTAAAATGAATTATTTAAAAAAATACATTGGTGATTTTTTTGATTTTGATAACTTAAAATTTAGTACTTTAAATGTTACTTATAATTCAAAAACTGTTGATATTTCAAAATACTTAAATTGTGCTTTGTCAAATTTTTTCTTCAATAGTTCTTTTGATTCAGCACAAATAAAATGACTGAAACTTGGAAAAGAAGATAACGAAAAATGAAGCAACCAAATAATTAATAATGCAACAAGTGATTTAAATGAAATTTTACAAAATTATAAAGTTAAATTATGAAAATCAGAAAATGCTGTTTTATCATCAACTGCAATTGAAAATTATTTAAAATTATATACTACTGTAGCTGCTACTAAATTTATGGTAGAAAATGATTTTGATTTCTTTTTAAAGCAAATGACTTCACTAATTGGCAATGGAGAAGATGCTTATGTTGTTTGACAAAATTCAGAAAACAGAGCATTAGAAAAGCAAACTAATCAAAACAATTCGGCAAGTGCTTTAATGTCTGCTAACAAAATTAATAGAAATATTAACAACAGCTACTTTTCTTCATATATTGGTGGTTATAAAATAACTAATCAAGAATCTAATAGCACTAAAGCACCACTTACTGTAACTTACCAAGAAGAGTTAAAGAATTCAGAATGGACAAATAGTTCTAATCCAAATATTGGAATTTATTCTTCATACCAAGATTCTGCTACAGCACTTACATATTATGCAATAAGTAATAATATGTCTGGTTTTTTGGGTTTACAAAAAAGCAGTGCAAATAATTTAAACACAATTGTTTCAAACAGATTATTCTCTTCACCAACACTTGACAATAAAGATTTAAGTGGAATTTTATATGGGTATGGATCAGATTTAGAAACTGTCATTAAGGTTATTCAAAATACACAAACTATTGATGGTATAAATACAATTGCAAATGATTTAGCTTCTAAATTAAAACAAAACCAATTAAAAGAGGTTGCTGAGAATAAAACAATTACTTTAAAAGAGAAGAAAGAGAAATTAATTAGAGCTGTTACTAATTTAAGTGCTAGTTTAAGTTCCACTAAAGTTTTTTCACAAAGATTTGGAATTTTAAATGAAGGATATTCTACTGAAACAAACAATAATGGTTTATTATCAGATTCTAGCCAGCCACTACTTCAATTTGCTGCATATGTTATTCAATTAAGTAGATATGATTTATTAACAAGTAATGATTTACTAAAAGCTTTATCTGTTAATGAAACTGACACTAATAGCGAAGGTTCTTTTGATATATTGAGTAATTTGATTATTCAGCAAGCAGTTGATTCAAGTTTACAAGATAGAATTATTAATTCAATTTTAGTAGAGAAAGGAAAAATAAAAGCATATGATGTTAGACTTTATATGTTTTTAGGAGTTGAGTGAATACTTGATTGGAAAGTAACTAATCCATTCTCTACAAGCGGTGACTCTACTAGTAGTGAAACAACAACTCAGCCAACTACCTAGTTGTTAATTAAGGAGAAGAAAATGAAAAAAATAAAATTTAAAAAATTTTTACCTTTAATTTTATCACTTGGAGCAATTACAGTGGTTCCAACCATTTTGACATCTTGTTCTGGTGAGATTTCTTCTACTTTATTGGATAATTTAGTTTCTAAAGGTAATGGTTTAAGATTAACAAATAATTTGGATTTATCTGATTTAGCTAAATATTCTTTAACAACTACAACAGGTTCTAAGAAGTGACACAACCAACTTAATAATCAAGCAATTTACCAATGGTATTCAAACTTAGCAAATAACAATGATTTATCAATCAATAAAGATGGTTACAATAGAATTTGAGAAGTTCAAAAGCAGAAAATTGACGATGATTATAAAAGTGCATATGATTCTTCAAAAGATTCTAATGGAAATGATTTTTTATTAAAATTTCAACAAGATGAATTAGATGTTAACGGTGGAAATGAAGATGCTTGAAAAAAACAAAAATGATTAGAATGGGCAAGTTCATCATTTTCATCAGATTTGTTTTCAAATTTTTACCTTTCTTTAGTTGATAAAAATGATAATTTTGTTCCTGCTAATCAAGCAAATCTTGAAAAAGCATTAGAAGAATCAAGTGATGTTTCATTTAAATTTAGTAAAAATGGTACAAATAATAGACAGGTTGATAATTATGTTGCTAATGAGTATGCAAATTTTCAACAATTTATTTTTGATCAATGAGTTCAATCAGAAAACCCTTTTGTTATTAGTTATGCACAATGAAACTATTCTAATCCAGTTGATGGATTAGAATCAATTTATAATCCAAATGCTATAGGCAAAGATGCAGTTAATCAATCAGTTAGTGCAAATTACAAATTCCCATATTTTAGTAATTCAAGAACAAATGACACTTATTCAGATGTTGAAAAATTTACTAATTTTAAAAATAGTTCTAAAGATGGTTTTTCTGAAAATAGTGATAAAGCTGAAGAATTTGGATTAATCAATTTAAATAAGTATGGTTTTTCATCAGATTCAAATAGTTACAAACTAATTAATAATGTTAATTCTTATACAAGTATTTCTTCTAATTTGTCAATTGCATCTACTTTTTTATTTAGCACTGCTTATAGTAGTAATGGAAATGTTAATAGTGATGTTAGAAAGCAAATTAATAAAACATTAGTTGATACAACAAATTTACCATTTGATTTGATAACTTCTAATTTTATTAGTACCAATACTGATGATTTTAAGAATGATAGTAGTTCTACTAGTTCTTCTGATAAAAAAGTTTTATATACTCAAATTTTAGATGAACAAGTAAAACAAATTTTATCATCAGCTGCTTACTCACAATTAAGTACTACTGGTAATAACAATAGTAATTACAATTCTAGCAATGGATTATATGTTATTGATGCTTTTATTCCAACAGACAATACTGATTTAAGTAATGTTTTATTTTTAAGAGATGACACTGCTGTATATGCTATTGCTTTGGATGGTGAAATATATATTTCAAAAGCAACTAGTTTAACTGATGCAAAAAAGCGAGCTGGTAATATTGTTTTGTTCCGTTATTTACAAAACAAGTCTAATACAAATGTAGGTTTTTCAATTGATTTGCCACAAACTTTAAAAACTTTTTTTGATGATAATCGTGACTGATTAATTACAAAATATGCACAATTAGAAACTAATCAAAATCTATTTGACTTTAATTTTTTAGATAATAATGCTTTAGCAGTTTTACAAGATTTAGCCAACTATGCATATGTTAGTGGTCGATATAAAAGAATTGAAAATTATGAAGCAAATCTTTTTGAAGCAAAAAATAAATACGATATATCTGATAAATCAGGATTTGCTTCAAATTATGGTACAAAATCATTTTTTAATGGATTAGCTGCAAGATACCCTTATCCTTTTAGTGCTGCTATTAGCCAAGAACAAAATAAAACTGGTGAAATTGGTCATTATACTGCATTAGATTCATTAAAATTAGAAAATCCTTTTGGTGTAAATGATCAGTCTTTAAAAGATATTGATTTAAATGATCCTTATGGGGACAAAGGTATTTATAAAAAATTAAATAGTGATATTAGTTCATATATTGCTGGCAAATCTTTTGGTCCTTTAAAGTCAAACTTTGATGGCTTTAAATATAGTCAATACATTTACACTGATGATTTTTTTATAAATCAAGCAATTTTAGCTGTTGGTAATGATGGTAATTTATTGTCAGATTTAATTAAGAAAAATGTTTTATTACAAAGCGGATTAAAAGATAAGTTTAATTTAAGTACTTATGATTATATAATTCCACAATTATATGATGTAAATAAATATGAATTTAATAATATTGATGTGAGTTCATACATCAATAGTGCTTTATCAAACTATTTTTTTAATTCTAATTTTCAAAATAGTTCAAGTAAATGAATCAATTTAAAACAAACTCAAACCTTTGATTTTGGTGCTTCTACAACCACTACTACAAGTTTACCAACTGTTACATATGATAATTTAAATAAGTATCGAAAAGATTTATGAATTAATGAAAACATTGAATTGAATGCAATTCCTGCTGATAATTATGTTAACTTTTTAACACTTTTATCAACAATTGATTATTTAATGGCTAATGATGGTCAGGTATTTTTATCTCAGTTATCTAGTAAACTTTCAACTGCAGATACACGTTTATCATTTTTGGTTTGAGAAACAAGTCTGGATTCAAAAAACCAAAAAAATGTTGATAATAAAAAACCAAATGAATTGTTATATCAAAGTGCAAATGTTTACTCAAATGTAAACAACTCTCAAGGTTCACCATACTATCCACTTAGTTCTAGTCAAAGTGTTGTTGATACTGTTGGTTCTGCTTTTGTTAATGATAGTTATTTATCTTCATATTACACTCATGTTTCAGACATGTTAAATTTTCAAGGCATTCAAACAAATTCAAGTTTACAAAACATTACAAAAACTTTGGAGAATACTTTATTTACTAGTCAGTCTTCTGATCAAAAAGGTTTATTATATGGTTTTTCAGATAGTCGAGAAAATTTAGTTAATATGGTTAAAAATTTCTCTTCCTCACAAGTTTTATCATTAGCAAATAACATTCAAAAGTTATTTAATGTTGACATTTCAAGTGTAGCGAATGCAAACAATTTAACCCAAATGCAACAAAACTTAACTACTATTATTAATGACAGTTCAAAAATTAAAGAAGATGCTTTTAAACCGAAACAAGGATATGTAAATCAAGAATTGTACACTGAAGAATCTGATGCAATTAGTGGGTATAAATATGCTTCATATGTTATTCAACTAAGTGAAAATAATTTAACTTCAGCAACAAAATTTTTGGATTATTTAAAAACTGCTTTTACTACTAATGATCCAAATCAAACAACTACTTCAACTGCAAATGCTAATAGTGAAAAACAAGCAAATGATTTATTTTGAAATCTAGTTGTTCAAATGGCTACAGATACTTCAATTCAAACATCAGCTATTTCAAATGTTACATCAACTAATAAAGTTACAGTTTATGATATAAGGTTAAATAATCAACTAGGTTCTAGATGGGTTTTAAATTATAAAGATCAATCTTAGTTAAAATTTGATGAAGTGAAAAGGTGAAAATATGAAATTAAAATTTAATAAAAAATTTAAAAAAACTAAATTAATTAAATATGGATTATTTTTGAGTTTAACAGCAGTTCCAGTTATTGTAACAGCTTGTGGTAGTGTAAGTAAAAATCTTATTGATAATTCATATTTAGTAGCTAATACTGGTAGTGCTTTTACTAGCAGTTTTTCACTTTCTCAAATAGCAAACGAAACCTTAAAAACATCAAGTGGTTTTCAATGATACTTTGAAGGGGTAGTTGATGAAATTCTTTATAACTGATTAGTTACACTTTCACAAAGAAATAGTGAATATAAAGATTTATTGGACAATGAAAAAGAAAAAATTAATATTGAATATGATGATTCAGTAAAAAAGTATAAAGATATGTATGGTAATGATTGGGAATTAAAGTTTCAACAAGAAATTTTAGACCCTAATGGTGGTAATAAGAATACATATATTCAAAAAAAATTAAATACTTTAGCAAGATCAACTTTTACTGATAAGTTGTTTTCTACTCTATATGTTTCAGTTTATAATACCAAAACTGGGAATGTAGACTATAATCCAACAGAAGAAAATATTTTAAATGCTTTAAAAAGTACTGCTAAATTAACTGGTGCTAGTTCTGACTATAAATTTAAATTTGATAATCGAATTGATTTATTAAGTTCTTCTAATCAAAGACCTGATGTTGAATTTGCGTCTTTTCAAGATTTTATTTTTCAAAAATATGCTGAATATGAAAATCCTTATGTTGTAGATTTTGCTCAGTGAAATTATTCTACACCTAGTAATCCATTAGGAATAAATAGTTTATATAAAACACCAGAAAATCCAGATACAAGCGAAGGTGGTGATGGTGGACAAACAGAACCTACTCCATCAGAAACAACAACAAATGCCAATAACACTTCATTAAAAAGAAAAACAAGTTTTTATGATGATACTACATCTACTGGTGGTAGTGATGATCAAACTCCTGCTAGTGAAACACCATCAAATGCTGGAACTTATGCTTTTCCATATTTTGGGAATGAAAATGCAACAAATACAAATGAAGGTACTCTTTCAAAGTTCATAAATTTTTTATCTGGAAGTAAATTTACTGATAACAGCACAAAAAAAGAAGTAACTAATTATGAAACTGATTCAGATACAGGACTTAAATCAATTCCTTTAGTTATCTCTGATAATGCAGTTACTTCTAAATTAGTAAAAAATAGTACACTATTTTCAGATGAAAGTAGTGAGTTTGCAGCAGCTATTTCATATATGTATGGTAAAAACACTAGTCAACTTACTGATATTAACAATTCTATATCACATAATATTGATTTAACTTCTGCTGATAACAAAGGTTTAGATTTATTATCTGCAAACTTTATTAATGCTAACAATCCTTATACAAATTCTTCTTCTGCTGATACTAATCAAATAAAACCATTACAGTTATCATCTGATTATTTAAAAAACATTATTAATAAAGATGGCGCTTTAAAGGATTTAACAAATCAAAATGTTTATGTTATAGATAATTTTATTCCTGGAAATATCAAAATAAATACAACTAGTGAATATAACAATTCTTTAAATAAATTTATTTTCTTTAGATCTCAAGATGGGGTTTATGCTGCTTCATTAGATGGAGATGGTTTAATTAGTAAAGGTTCTAATACTTCACAAAAAAAATTAAATTCTGCACTTGTTGTTTTATATAGACATTTGCTGAATAAATATTCAAACCAAAATTTTGCTGTTGATTTATCAACAGAACTTACAAATTTTTTTAAATCAAATGTAAACTGATTAGTTTATCAATTTGCTTTATTAAGTTCTCATACAGGAATTGATGGAACTAATTTTAACCAAACAATGTTTAATTTGAACACTCTAAATTCTAGTCCATTAGATAAAACTTTAGCTACAGCAGTTTCTAATTTTTCACCAACAGTTGGATATTATGATAAAGCAAAAGTTGCTGCAGAAAAAATGTATGATTCTAAAAAAACTTATAACCAAAATTATGGTTATAGTGTTTATAATAATGGCTTAGCTTCAAATTATAATTACCAATATGCAAAAGATACACAAGCTGAATATTATTCAGTTAACCAAAACTTTTTGTATGAAAATGCATTATTATCATCAACAAGCATCAATCCTTTCAAAATTGACCACACAAATTCTGTTAATTCAAATAGCAATAATAAAGTTAGTGCTAGTTTATACGATACAGTAATAAATGCTTTATCTAGCATAACAGATTCTTTAGTTGTTCAACCAGCTGAATATGATAAATATTCTGAATATTTATACACAACAAATAGTTATGTTAATTATGCATTAAATGGTGTTTTGTCAGATGGAGATTTTGTTTCAAATGTACTTAAAAAACCAGTTTTTGAAAAATACGTAGGTGATTTTTATTCTACTGATACTTATACATTTAATTTAAAAACTAATCCTTTTAAAAGTGCAAATAGTGAAGATAACACAAGTATTACTGATTTACAAAACTATTTAAAAACTGCAGTTGATAATTTCTTTTTTATGACAAATTATCAAAAAGAAACAATTAGTCTTTTCAGTTATGGAACAACTTTAAATACTAAATCAAATGTAAGCAAAAATGATGATGCTTTAACAAGTATTAGAAAGTATAGTTTTGATTTATGAAATGATCAAAATCAAAGTGAATATTTAATTCAAGTTAGTAATTTAAATGCTTTATATAATTTAGTTTCAGTAGTTAAATATTTGATGGAAAATAATTTTGCAAATTTTTTGAAGTATATGAAAGATTCTTTGCTTAATGAAAATGGTTTTGTTGTTTGAAAAAATTCTTCCAATATTATTTTAAACACTACTAGTCAAACTCAAACATCTTTAACTTCACAATCTTTAATAGATCAATCAAAAATTTACACAAACATTAATAATTCCATTTATGGTTCATACTATGGTAAAGCAATTACAACTGTTGGCAACAATAGTTCAGCACCAACTCCATCAACAAATGGTTTAACTAACAACATTATTTCTGATAGTTTTTATCAATCAACATTAAATACAAATTATTTATTAGCAACATCATCTTTTACAACTGGTAATAATTTGTTAGGTTTTATGGGATTGCAAACGTATAACAACAATAGTTTAGATTCTGATGTAGTTGATGCTTTATTTACTAAAACTTACAATAGCAACATTAATTTAAATGGTTGTTTATATAGTTATGGAAATAATAAAGAATCATTAATAAAACTTATTAATGATTCTCAAAATTTTAGTGATTTGTCAAATTTGGCTTCAAATTTAGATACTTTAACAAATTATAATTATTCATTTTCAACTGCAATAGAAAACAACTTATTGAAATTATCTGAAAAGAAAAATGAATTGATTAAAATAGTTGAAACTTTACCAGATAATTATTTCACAAAATTTGATGGTTATGTTGGTGAACAACCAAATGGCGAAAATAATAATGAACAAGTAAATGCTTATTCTAGTACAATGTCTTCAACAACTAAATATGGAATATTAGCATATCAGTTAAATTATAATGATTTTGCCTCATTTGCTAGTTTGCAAAAAGCTTTAGGTGCTAAACAAAATGATCAAAATAGTTATAAATTTGCAAATGAAATAATTTGTAATTTGCTAGTTCAATTTGCAAGTAAAAATACTGAAACTTTTTTGACACAAATAACTGATAAAAACCGATTTAAAGTTTATGACATTAGAGCATACAATGCTTTTTCACAAAACGGTATTATTTGAATTAGTAATTGAAAAAATATTAATTCAAAGACAAATACTGAAGCATAATGTAGGATAAAAAGAAAAACAAACTAGTGTTTTTCTTTTTATTTTCTTATAAAAATAAATTTCTTTTTTTTAAATTAACCCTTAATTTGTGGTATATTGGTAGCATTACTAGGTTTTTTATTTTAAATTAAGAAAAGTAGTAAAAATTAAATAAGGTAATATTATTATGGATTTAGCCCAAGCTAAAAAAATAGGTTTTTTCTCAGCTTTATCAATTTCACTTGGATCAGTGATTGGGGTTGGGATATTTTTAAAAAATAATAGTGTTATAGGTGCTTTAACTGAAGGTGATAATTTTAGTTTTTGAGGACTAATTACTTCTTGAATTATAGCTGCTATTATTTCTCTTTTTGCTGCTTATTCATTTTCTCAAATTTCAACTAGTAAACAAAGTAAAAGTGGTTTAGCTGGGTGAGTTGATGTTTTAGGTGGGAGAAAACAAGGTTTATTTGTAAAATTTACTCATTCATCTGTTTATTATTCAATTTTAGTTTCGTGTTTACCAATTATTTCACTAGAAGGTTTATTTTATGCAATTGATGGAGCAATAAATGGAAAAACTACAATTCATTTTGGTTGAATTTTTCTGGGGGGGCTTGTAGTTTTTATTTCAATTACTGCTTTAAATTATTTAGCTTTAAAGTTTTCAAGTCGCTTGCAATTGATTGGTACTATCACTAAATTAGTTCCCTTGTTGTTAGCCATTGTAGTTAGTTTGATTGGTGCTAATTCATCTTATGTTATAAATAATCCAAACAATATTGTTGATACTACTAATTCTGATAATTTAGTTAATAGTGCTAATGGACTTAGCATTAATGCAATACCATCAACAAATTTTTTCCAAATTACGGGGGTATTTTCAGCTCTTCCAGGAATTTTATTTTCATTTGATTCTTTTTTAACAATAGGTAATTTAGCAACAGATATGAAAAAACCTGAAAAAAGAGTTCCTATTATTGCAATTTTAACAATTGTCATTGCAGCAATTGTATATATATTAATTTCAATAGGTGCTGGTTTAACTGGAATGGGTTCAGTTGGAACAATTTTACAAACCCTTTTCCCAAAGGGCACTGAATTTGAAACTGCTAGAAAAGCAATAGATATTACTATAAATGTTTTCATTACCTTAAGTGCAATTTTTGTAGTAAATGCTTTGTCAATGGGTTCATTGAAAAGTTGTGAAGGTTTAATAATTGCTGAAGAAATTATGTTTTATAAAAAATTTAAAAACTTAAATTCAAAAAGAGATAATTTAGGATCTTTATCGCTATACTTGATTCAAAATTTGTTTTATATGTTTATTTTTGGTATTCCAGCAATTGCTATTAATAATGATGCTATTTTTGACAGTGCTACCAATGCTCCTACACTAGTTTTCTTTTTGGTATATGCATATACCATGATTTTAGGTGTGAAAGATAGATATACTAAAAAAATCTGTAAAAATCAGTTATTTGGATTTACTTTTGCTGCAATTTTTTCATCACTTTTAATTTTTGTTGTTTTTTGTTACACTTTTTTCTACAATTTTATGTATGAAGTTGCAATTAATGGTCATTTAAAAAGTCCATCTGGTTTATTTTATAGTAAAGGTTTAAATGATGCAGATGGTCAAGCTTGACTTAAAAGTTATGATGCTATTTTGTTTTGACTTATCTTTTTATGAATAATTATTTTACCAACAATAAATTACTTTGTTTTAAAAAAACAAACTCCAAAAGATAGTCACAATGCTGATTTATTTTTGAAAAAAACTAATACAAAAAATACATTCAAAACAATAAAATAGTTGTTTAACTAAATTATTTTATTTTTTTAAATTACTTGATTTTAAATTGATATTTAATATTAAGATATTAAAGTATAAAAAAAATAAATCTTATTTAATTAGGAGAAAAATTTCATGAAAATTACATCAGTAAAAAATGAAAAAGATCTAGCAATTTTTGGTGTTGAATTCTCAGGGAGTGAATGAGAAGAAATTTTGAATAGAGAAATTTTAAAAGCATCAAAAAATTTAAAAATCCCAGGATATCGTCCTGGAAAAGTTCCTTTAGAAGTTGCTAAAAAAAATGTTAATGAAGCAAATTGTTTCATTAAAGCTTTGAATGTTGCTAAAGAAAAATCTGAAGAATGATTAGTTGATCAAAATGAGTTTAAAAAAATTAGTGATGACATTTGTGATTTTGAACCAGTAGAGTCAAAACCTGAAAATAAAGAAAAGGGAAAAATTAATTTTATTATTTCATTTGCTAAATTTCCCCAATTCAAAGTTAAAAATTTTAAAGAATTAAAAACTGATGGATTAGTTACAAAGGTTAATAAAGAAATGATTGATGCTGCAATTAATCAAGAACTTTCAAAAAATGAAATGATGGCACCTAAACAAGGACCTGCTAAAAAAGGTGATATGGTAGTGATTGATTTTAAAGGTTTTATTGACAACAAAGCATTTGATGGTGGTGAAGCAAAAAATTATGAATTAAAATTGGGTTCTAAATCATTTATAGATAATTTCGAAGATCAATTAGTAGGTTTAAAAGCTGGAGATAGTAAGGATGTTAATGTTACTTTTCCAAAAGATTATCATGTGCCAAATTTAAGGGATAAAAAAGCAAAATTTGAAGTTAAAGTGAATGTAGTTAATGAAATTGAAACTCCAAAATTGGATGATGAATTTGTTAAATCATTAAATATCAAAGATGTAACAACAGTTGCTAATTATAAAAAACATTTAGAAGAACAATTACAAAAAAATATTGATACTAATTTAGATAATGCTATCCAAAATGTTTTATCAAAACAATTAGTAGAAATGGTTCCTGATTCTGTTAAAATACATGAAAACCTAGTAATTAATGTTGCTGAGATTTTCATCTCTAGACTAATGCTTACTTTAATTGGCAAAGTTGTAAGCATAGATGAATTCATTAAAATGATTGATGGTGGCAAAGGTGCTATTACAAAAGAAAAACTAATTGATGAAGAAAAAAAACAAGCTAGAAACTATATCAAAATAAAATTTGCTTTGAAACAATATGCAAATGAACAAAAAATTGAAGTAACAGATAAAGATATGGATTCAGAAATTAAAAATATAATTGCTAATTCAAGAAATAAGGAATCTGAGATTCGAGAAGATTTTTCTATTTATAGTTCAGTTAAAAGAGAAGTTCTTGACAAAAAAGTTTTTGAATTCTTAAAAAAAGAAATTTTGAAAAACATAAAATAAATTCGTTTTTTATTTATAGATTTTTAAAAATAAGTTTTAATTAAAATTATAATTATCACTTGAATGTTTAATCTGCTAATTTTTTATGTATAATATATAAATAACAAATATATAAGTTTTTTAATTTTGTTTATTTAGGAGGAAAAGATGAATAACAAAAAGAATGAAAAAAGTGTTAATTCAAATAATAGCAAAAAAGCTGTTAATGTTTTAGTTACAAGAGGGATTGTTATTTTTCCTAAAACTACTTTAAAAGTTGAAATTGGTAGAGAAAAATCAATTGCAGCTATTGATGATAGTAAAAGCAAAAATGAATTAATGATTGTAGTTTCTCAAAAAAATCCATCAGTTGATTCTCCTGATAAAAATGATATTTTTACAGTTGGAACATTGTGTTCTTTTGAAATTAAAGATGTTTATGATGATGGATCATATTCAATTATTTACAAAGGGTTGAAAAGAGTAAAACTAACTAATTTTTCTGAAAAAGTAGATGGTAAAAATAGAAAATATTATTATTCTGAATATGAAGAAATTGAAGAAAATAATAAACTTTCAAAAAAGAATGAAGAAGGAATTAAAGAACTTTATTCTACTTTTGAAAAAGAATTGAAACAACTATCTACTTTCCCAGGAAAAGATTATTTCTTTTCAAAAGAAAATCGTTATGTAATAACTGAGTGATTGCCAATTGCTTTGAAATTTTCACTTGAAGACAAGCAAGCACTGCTAGAAGAACCAGTTGCTGCTAAAAGAGTAGAAAGAATTTTAGGGTTAACAATTGATGATGAAGAATCTAAAAAAATTGATGCTAACATTAGCAAAAAAATAAACAATAACCTTTCTAAACAACAAAAAGAATTCTATTTAAGAGAAAGAGTTAGAGCCATTAAAGAAGAGCTTGGAGATATTTCTTCAAAAGAAGATGATTCTGAAGCAATTAGAGAAAAAGTTAGAAACAACCCTTATCCTGAACATATTAAAAAAAGAATTTTAGCAGAAGTTAACAAATTAGAAACTTCTAGTAATTCTAATGAGTATTCAATGTCAAAAACTTACATTGATTGATTAGTTGATTTACCTTACTGACAAAAAACAGATGATGTTAATTCATTAGAATCAGTGGAAAAAGTTTTAAATGAAAATCATTATGGTTTAGAAAAAGTTAAAGAAAGAATTGTTGAGTATTTAGCTGTTAGAATGAAATCTAAAAATGTTAAGGGTTCAATTATTTGTTTAGTAGGTCCTCCAGGTGTTGGAAAAACTTCATTAGCTCAATCAATTGCTTCTGCTTTAAAAAAGAAATTTGTAAAAATATCTCTTGGTGGAATGCGTGATGAAGCAGAACTGAAAGGTCATAGAAAAACTTATATTGGAGCAATGCCAGGTAGAATTATTAAAGCAATGAATAAAGCGGGTGTTGTTAACCCATTGTTTTTATTAGATGAAATTGATAAATTAGGTAGTGATCACAAAGGTGATCCTGCAAGTGCATTGTTAGATATTTTAGATCCTGAACAAAACAATAGATTTAGTGACAACTATATTGAAGAAGACTATGATTTATCAAATGTTTTGTTCATAGCTACAGCAAACTATGAAGAAAATATTCCAGAACCCTTACATGATAGATTAGAAATTATTCGTTTAAGTTCTTATACTGAAAATGAAAAACTTTCAATTGCAAAAAATTATTTGGTTAAAAAGATTTTAGCTGAGTCTTCTTTAAAAAAAGAAGAATTAAAATTTACTGATGAAGGTTTAAATTACATTATTAAAAGATATACTAGAGAAGCTGGTGTGAGAGAAGTTGAAAGAGCAATTCGTCAAATTGCTAGAAAATTTGTAGTGCGTCAACAAAAAGAAAAATTAACTTCACAAACAATTGGTGTTAATGAAGTAAAATTCTATTTGAAAAAAGAAATTTATGATTACACTAAAAAAGATAAAGAATACATGCCAGGTGTAGTTAATGGAATGGCTTACACTTCAGCAGGTGGTGATTTATTACCAATTGAAGCAACTTTTTCTCCAGGTAAAGGGAAAATTGAAATTACAGGTAATTTAAAAGAAACAATGAAAGAATCTGTAAATGTTGCTTTAGGATATGTAAAAACAAATGCAAAACGTTTTGGAATTGATCCAGAAATTTTTGGTACAATTGATATCCATGTTCATGTTCCAAGTGGAGGAATTCCAAAAGATGGTCCAAGTGCTGGAATTGCATTAACAACAGCAATTTTATCAGCGCTAAAAAATGTAAAAATTCCAAGCAATGTTGCAATGACTGGAGAAATCACATTAAGAGGTAGAGTTTTGATTATTGGTGGTGTTAAAGAAAAAACTATTTCTGCATTCCGTGGTGGAGCAAACAATATCTTTATGCCAAAAGAAGATGAAAGATATTTGGATGACATTCCAGAAGAAGTTAAATCAAAAATCAACATTACTTTAGTTGATACATATGATGATGTATACAATCGTTTATTTAAATAGTTTTATTTAATCAATTTTGCAAATCTAACAATTGTTAGGTTTGCTTTTTTTTTTTTTTTTTTTTTTTTTTTTTTTTTTTTTTTTTTTTTTTTGTTTTTT
>CAMWTH010000013.1 GCA_947177125.1 uncultured Mycoplasma sp.
AATTATGGATATTAAATGTGTTACTATAGTGTTGCACTTCAAATTTCACTCAAGGGCTTTAAATGATTTAATGCTAATTGAAGAAGTTAAAGCTTAATCTTTAAATATTAGATCAAAATCTGCAATAAGATCTACAAATAAAAGATGTTTTTTTAGATCCATCTATTGGTATAGTAGCATTGCAAATTTCTCCAGAATATTTAAAAAAAGATTTTAAAACTTTAGGGTTCTATTTTGAAAATTTGTGCATAAGAGATATAAGAATATACTCTCAAGAAATTGAAGGGAATGTATTTTATTACAGGAACAAAACTGGGTTAGAATCTGATATTGTTTTAGTATTAAACAATGGAGATTATGCACTAATTGAAATAAAATTCAGTAAAACTCTTGTAGATGAAGCTTGCAAAAATTTATTAAAAATCAAAAAACTTTTAATTAAAAATAATAAAGAATTGCCATCATTTATGATGGCAATTACTGCAGGTAAATTTGCTTTCACAAGAGAAAATGGAATCCATGGTTGTTCCAATTAATATGCTTAAGAATTAAAGAAATACATCCAAAAATTCAAAAATTTCTTTTTTGTAAAAATTTGTTTTCAAATAATACTATTAATATTTTTTAATAAGTAATTTTTTTAAGGTTGATACTACTAATATTCATTGAAATATAATAAGTTAATAAAACAAAAAAGTTTAATGAAACTATCAGTTCATCTGTTTTATAATTATCAACTAAAAAATGATTAAACATTAATAAAGTATCAGAAACCAAAAATAAAGCTAATGCTATTAATTGATAAAGTGCATAAAGACTTTGTTTATCTGTATATATATAAATTGATAGAACAAGTGATGTAGTTAAAACTAGTGCATAAAAATTAACAGCAACTCAATAAAGTGGCTGATTATTAAAAATATTTAATCCAAACATTAAATTAACAACTAAAAGAACAACAACATAAATTAATAAAGAAAATAACATCTTTTTAATTGGAAACTTTGAAACAAAAAAGCAAGAAATAATATAAAAAATATGAGCAGCAAAAAAAGCAATTATTCCAGCTAAGAAATTAAAATTAATACTAATATCACCCATAAAACAAAACAAAACAAAAACCATAAAAAAGTAATGTTGAATTTTTCTTTTAAATTTCAGTTTAAAAATAGAATAAAACATCATTACAACAAAAACAAAACTAGTTAATGATTTAAAAATAGTATACAAATTACTATAAAGTTCAGATTTATTAAAATGATTAATTGTTTCAAAAACAAAAGTAATTATAAATAAAACTAATGACAAAAAAATACAAGCAACTGTGAACAAAAATTTCTGATAGTAAGCCAACTGTATTTTTCAATCTACCCTTACACTTTTCATAATTTATTTTTCTTTTTTGTTTATTTTTTAAAACTTTTTTGCTATTTTTCTTGCTATATATATTACTCTATTTTTTAATATTTTTTTCATTAAATTTTCTCGAATAAATTTAATGGTTGCTAACTAAAAAATAGTGTTTTTTAAGCAAAATGAATGTTAATTGTGGAAAAAACATTATATTATGGTACTATTCACACCAAATTATTTTTATGCTTTTTAAACTAGTCTACTAATGCTAGATTATTAGCGCTTACTAGACACTAGATTACTAGTACCTACCAAATGCTAGATTATTAGCATCCACTAGATGCTAATTTGAAAAACATAAAGATAAAATTGTGAGAATCTATCACAACATAATGTTTTATTCAATTTTTATTATAATTTTATATATTTCAAAATAACTAATTAATTATTTTTCTTTTTTTAACATATATAAACATACCAATAAATATAATAAGTGGTATTAGTATTAAACCAATTGAAATTCCAATAACTACTAACATAGAAAATGGTGTTTCTAAATTATTTTCATAGTTTGGATTGTAAACTTCTTGAATGAATTTAGTTGAAGTAACTTGTTCATTTCTATAACTTGGATAAGCACCATTTTCTACATATGGATTATAAATTTCAGCAATTTTACTTTTATTAATTTCAACTTGTACATCTGGATGTTCAATTGGTTGATTTTGTCTTGATACAACATCAAAATATTCAGGAATTGGTCAATAGAATGGATTAAAACAATCATTAATAATCTGATTTGTATAACCATAACTATCTTGTAAAAAGAATGCTGTTGATTGAATAACAGTTGTTGTGTATTGATAGCCAATAAAATGAGGATAATTATTGTTTTGTTCTGAAATATCGCTAAAAAATGAATTATAGCTACTGTTTACTTTCTTGTTTTTGTAGTCCCAAGAAATGAAAATTTCTCATGGAACTTTTTTGAAATAAATTATGTTTGAATCATCATCTGAATCAATAATTCAATCTGTTAGCCAAATTGATTGATCTTCTGTATATCTTGTGTGGTGTTTTACAAACCAATTATATTCATCATAAGGAAATAATTTAAGTCAAGATTGAAATGTATTTCTTACTTCTTTTTCTCTTTCAGGATATATATTGCTTTGGTTTAAAACTAAAGAGTCACCAAGCCAAATCACATTCTTTTTATTTGGGTCATATGATTGAAAATTTCTAAAAATAAAATTTTCCAAGTTTGTTACATTATAAATATTAAAAAACTTTTCATAATCATCCATAAAAGTTTTAGAAGTATTTTCTTCATTAAAAAGACTATAAGCTAAATCATAATAGTTATAATTAATGTCATATGTTTTATATAATTCAATGTTATTATTACCTAATTTATCAAGATAATATGGGGAATTTGTATATTCTTTAGTATGAAAAAATGTAAACATTTTTTCATCATTAATAAAATCATATAAAGAATAACTTTGAAAATCTTTTTTTAATGAATCATTAGTATCTTTTTTGTAACTTGCAAACTTATTTTCAATTTCTTGTTGACTTAACTGCTTATATCCAGGTTCTTGGTATCTTTTTAAAGCATTATCAACAAATATAGATGTTTGGTAATTACCATCTGTTAAAACATAAAACTTATTTGTTCTTTTTAATAAATCATAAGTATTATCTTGCTGTCAAATGTCATCTAAACTATAATCTAAAATTCAAACATCAAACTGAATACTTGGGTCTGAATAATAAGAAAGGATAACATTCATAAAATCTTCATTTGGAAAATTAAAATAATTATAGTTAGTTGAACTATTTAATTTGCTTGAATTGTTAACTAATTTAAAAGTTCAATCTTTTCCTTGGGCAATTGCATTTCATTTATCTTCAAACTGTTTAACACTTCAAAAGTCTGAACTTTGTGGGTTATTTACATTGTTTTCATAATATAGTCAGTAATAAAAAAGTAGAACATCAGCTTTTGAATTTCCATTTTCATTCTGTAACAACAAGTATTCAGATAATAAAATTACTTGTTGATAAGCTAATGAAGCATCTCTAGATAAAATTAATTTTGGATTATTATTAGATGATGATTCTTTAAAAGACTCTTCCCATTTTGAAGTGTTTTTACTTTCACTAACAGCTTTAATTTGATTAGAAATTGCTTTTGAATAATTTGCTTGCTGTGTGCTTAAACTTACTAAAGATAAAAAAGGTAGCGAACACAATGATATACATAAAAACTTTTTCAATTTCATAATTTAATTCCACATAAATTTACATTTAAATTATAAAAATATTATCTCATTTTAAAACTAAATATAAAAAATAAAAAACAGTAAATTTTAATGAAATAAAAAAATTTAAAATAAAAAAATAGTATAAATAAAAAAAGATAAATTACCAAATATTTGAAACACTAAAATATTGGTAATGATATCTTTTTTGAACAAATTAAAATTGCACAAAAACTTAATTATGCAATTGATTTGATTATTTTTGCTGGATTACCAGCTACTACGACATTTGCAGGAACATCTTTATTTACTAATGAATTAGCACCTACTATTGAATTTTTTCCAATTGTTACACCTGGTAAAATTGTTGAGTTTGTTCCAATTCAAACACCATCTTCTATAACAATTGGTTTACTAATAGTTGCAGTTCTTAAAGCTGGGTCAAATGCATGATTTAAAGTAATTAAGTTAACTTTAGGTGCTATAAAAACATTGTTTCCTATTGTAATTTTACCCCTATCAAAAAATGTACATCCATGTTGAATTCAAACATTTTTTCCCAAAAAAATATTTTTACCATAATCAACATAAAATGGTGGTAAGATCGTGTTTGACTCATCAAATCATTTTCCAAATATTTGGCTTAATAACTGAATGTGTCTTTGTCTGTCGAAGGGACCAGTATTAAATTCATGACACAATTTCATAGATTCAAAAATAATTTCTTTCATTTTTTTATATTCAGGTTCATCAGTTCTAATTAATTCACCATCTAATTCTCTTTCAAAAATTGACTTCATTGAAAAAATCCTTTATTTTGTTAAATTTTTTAATAATTAATTTATTATTATAAGTGTAGTTCCCGTGGTTTTATTGAAAGATAATCCCGGGGGTTTTTTTTGAACTCTTACATATGAAAATATCAATATTTAAATTTAAAAATAAAATTTATAATCCTTACAAAATAAATTTTAAGCATAACTTATGAAAAATTGAAAACGATTTAAATTGGATTTTTAAAAATTTAAATAATGATGTTAATGTATTCAATACAAAAATTTGTTTGTATTGATTAGACATCAATTTAAAAAATACTTTTTTTCCTTGAATTTTAAAAATAGAAAGAGAATTGAAATCGTATTTTATTCATTATTACAAAGTTGAATTTAAAAATAGTTCAATTTCTCACTTACTAGAAAAAAACAATTACTCAATTAGTCAAAAAGAAAAAAATCCTTATGAAATAATCATTAGAAAAGATTTAACCAATGTTTCAGTTGACCAATTAATTTTTTCTTTAACATTTGGAGAATTTGTTAACTTACTAATTTCATTTTCAAATTTTATTAAATTAAAAATATCAAAAGATCTAGATATGAATTTAGCAGTTTTTGTTAATCTAATAAAATTTTTAAACATTTTAAGAAATGCTGTAGCTCATAATAAAACTGTTATAAAAATAAAAGATGAAAAAAATAACAAAAGGTTTTCTTTAAAAAAAGATTTATTTGATTTTGAAATTTCTAAAAAAGAAATCGATATTATTTCTACCAATGCTTCTGGTTCAATTTATGCACTAAAAGTTTTTTTAACAAAAATTGATGACAAAAGAAAAGCAAAACTATTTATTAAAAGTGTTAAAAAAAATTTTAAAACTTTCCAAAAAACAATTAAAAATAGTTTTGAGTATGAAAGAATAATGAAGTTAATATTTATTAACTATAAAAAAGACATTTTTAAAATTTAAACTGAATAATTTACCTTCTTAAAAAATTTTTATTAATTTAAATAATTAATTTTTAATTGTTTAAAATAATTACGAATAAAAGTTTTAAGGAGTGGATTATGGAAACTATTGCGGTTTTTAGTACTCAAGAATATGATAAATATTTTCTTGACAAAAATAAAGTTAATGCAAGACACCAATGTCAAATTAACTATTTTAAAAATAAATTAACAGTTGAAACAGCTGATTTAGCAAAAGGTGCAACAATAGTTTGTGTTTTTGTAAATGATCAAGTTAATAAAGAAGTAATTGAAAAATTATATAATGGCGGAACTAGATTAATAGCATTAAGATGCGCTGGGTTTAATAATGTAGATTTAGTTGCTGCAAAAAATAAAGGAATTAAAGTGGTTAGAGTTCCAGCATATTCTCCACATGCTATTGCAGAATTTGCTTTAGGAATGATGATTGCACTAAATCGTAAAATTACAATTGCAAACAACAGAACTAAAGAATCAAACTTTAGCATTAATGGATTGTTGGGTTTTGACATGCACCAAAAAACAGTTGGAATTATTGGAACTGGAAAAATAGCTAAAGTTTTAATTAAATTATTATCTGGGTTTGATTTAAGAGTTTTAGCTTATGATGTAGTTAAAGATGAAGAGTTTGCAAAAAAATATAATGTTGTTTACACTGACTTAGATACAATTTGATCTAAATCTGACATCATTTCATTACACTGTCCTTTAAATGATGGTACTAAATATATCATTAGCAAAGAAAGTATTAGTAAGATGAAAAATGGTGTTTTACTTGTCAACACTGGAAGAGGTCCATTAGTTAATTCTTTAGATTTAATTGAGGGTCTTAAAAATGGAAAAATTGGTGCAGCAGCACTAGATGTTTATGAAAATGAAAGTGAATACTTTTATTATGACCATTCAAGCAGAATTTTAAAGGATGATGTTTTAGCAAGACTACTATCTTTTAAAAATGTAATTGTAAGTTCACACCAAGCATATTTTACTTATGAAGCATTAACAAGTATTGCTACAACTACTTTACAAAATATTGATTCATTTTTAAATAATGAAGAATTAGTAAATGAAGTTCTTTAATTAATTAATAAACTTATTTTTTAAAAATACTAAGTTAATTTAAATAGCTTAGTATTTTTATTATTCTGTCAAAACATAAATTTGTTAATTTTTATTTTAATAAATAGTTAATCAATTTAAAATAAACTAAGTAATAAAAAATATGAAAAACAAAATATGCTATATCATTGGTGCTGGTAAAAACTATGGACTAGATTTTATCAAGCAAGACAAAGATTTTATAATTGCTGCTGATGGTGGTTTGAATCATTTAAAAAAAATCAAAATCCAACCAGATTTAGTAATAGGAGATTTTGATTCTGCTAAAAAAAATCCAAAAGATTTAAACGTAATAAAATTAAAAGTTGACAAAGATGATACTGATACTTTTGCAGCTATAGCAAAAGGGCTGGATTTTGGTTATCAAAAATTTGTTGTTTATTGTGGAACTGGCTTTAGATTAGATCATACAATAGCAAATATTCAAACCTTAGCTTTTTTAGCAAACCAAAATAAACAAGGGTACATTGTTGATAAAAACATAATAATAACTGCAATTAAAAATAACAAAATAGAATTTCCAAAAATAAAAAGTGGTTATGTATCAGTTTTTTCCTTTTCAGATAAATCAGAAGGTGTTTTTATTAAAGGTCTAAAATTTGAACTTGATAATGCTATACTTTTCAATACTTTACCAAAGGGTGTTAGCAATGAGTTTATTAATAAAAAAAGTTTTATATCTGTAGATAAAGGAACTTTAATTATTATTTATCCAAGGGATGTAAAAATAATATAACTTTGACTATTTAAATAGTAATTTATTAATAATTTCTATTTTTTCATTTGCTGGAATTAATCTTACTTTTTCCATGTGCAATCTATAAGCATAATAAACAGTATCTACATAAGTTCATTCATGTTTATAATAATCAAAAATAATTTTATCAATAACATTATCTTTTAACTTTGACATTAAATATGTTTTGTAATCATCAAAATTTCTTAATTTAATTTCAAAATCTACTGGTAGCAAATAATATTTACTTATTTTGTATTTATTAAAATTCTTATCAGCATCTTCGCTACATGCTGCTTTTGAATTTAAAAAATTATTCTTAATTACACTTGAACTTTTTTCATCTGTTTCAAAAACTAAATTTAAATCAAAACTATCAAAATTAAAACTAATTATTTTAAAACTAGTAATTTCTTCTAATTTGTTATCAATTTTCACATTTAATTTGATTAAATTTAAAATTTCATATTCATTATTATTTAAAGAATCTAAAAATTTTTGGTGGGAAATTGCTATTTTTTGTTCAAAATCTTGATTTGATAATAAATCCAAATTTGTCATATGTCTATCCATAAAAAACTCCACTACTAAATTTAACTAACAATAAGGTAATTATAAGTATTTCAATGGTTTTTTTTATAAATAAAATATTAAAATTCGATAATTCACTTTAACAAAACAAAAAATCAGTTTGTCATTTTTACAAAATTAAAAAAAATAAATGAGTTTTTTATTTAAAATAAAAAGTAACTATTTAAGGTAAATAAATAAGTTATGACAAATACAAAATCAATTTTAATCATCATTGATAATCAAGTAGGGTTTAACACTACTGAATACACAAGATTAGTAGGTAAAAAAATTGTAGAATTATCAAATAAAAATTATTTTGATTACATTATTGCTACTAAATACATAAATGATGAAAGTTTAAAAACAAATCTTTTTACTAGATTGCAGAACTGACACTTTTTGAAAACAGAAGCTGAATACAGATATGTAGACAGCTTAAAATTTGATTATTCTTTAACAAAACATACTTATACATGTGTGAACTTAGAGTTACTAACTAGATTAAAGATTGCAAATAACAACCAACTGCCACCTTGTGTTTTTTTAGTTGGGATGGATACAGAATGTTGTGTCTTACAATCTTGTGTAGGATTATTTGAAAATGGTATTATTCCAATTTTATTACAAAATTATGTTGCTTCTAATTCAGGAGAAATAGCTTCTGAAAGAGGATTGAAACTTTTTGAAAGACTTGTAAGTAAAAAAGCAATCATCAAAAAAGAAATTGAAAGTAAAACAGATGTTAAAAAAATAATTGAATCATTCAAGCCTAATTTTTAAATTAAAAAAACCCTAGATAACCTAAGGTTTTTATCAAAATCAATTTATTAAGTTTATCTTATCTTATTTAATTGATTTAAAAGTGTTTTTTCCTGGATAAACTGCTTTTTGACCCAATTCATTTTCAATTTCAATTAGTCTATTGTATTTAGCAATTCTTTCAGATCTAGACATTGATCCAGTTTTGATTTGACCTGTACTTAAACCTACTGCAATGTCTGCAATTGTAGTGTCTTCAGTCTCACCAGATCTGTGTGATACAACACAAGTTCATCCAGCAGCATGAGCTTCTTTAATTGTTTCTATAGTTTCTGACAAAGTACCAATTTGGTTAACTTTAATTAGAACTGAATTAGCAACACCAGCAGCAATTCCTTCTTTTACAATTTTTGGATTAGTACAAAATAAATCATCACCCACAATTTGAACTTTATTTCCTAAGTCTTTTACCATTAGTTTAAAACCATCTCAGTCATTTTCTGCAATTCCATCTTCAATTGAAATAATTGGATATTTATTGCAAAGTTCATCTCAATATTGAACCATTTGTTGAGATGTTTTTACAGCATCACTAGCAGATAAAATATTTGCATTTAATGCCTTTTCAAAAGTATAAGTTTTATTGACTGAATCATATAATTCAGAAGTTGCTGGATCTAAAGCAAAAGCAACATCATTATCAACGCCTGGAACATATCCAGCTTTTTTAACTGCTTCAACCATTAATTCTAATGCTTCATCAGCATTTTTTAGATTAGGAGCAAATCCCCCTTCATCACCTTTATTAGTATCTAATTTTTTTGCTTTTAATATACTTTGTAGTGCATGAAAACATTCAGCAGCCATTCTAACAGCTTCTTTTATTGATTTAGCACCTACTGGCATAAACATAAACTCTTGGAAATCAATTGTATTATCAGCATGTGCACCACCATTAATAACATTTAACATTGGAACTGGCATGATTCAATTATCACTGTTGTCATTCAAAATGTTTTGTCTAATGTATTTATAAAGAGGTTTACCACTTAAAATAGCAGCTAATTTAGCAACTGCTAAAGATACTGATAAAATTGCATTAGCACCTAATTTTGCTTTGTTAAAAGTACCGTCTAATTCAATCATAATTTTATCAATTTCAAATTGATTACGACAATCTAATCCCACAATTCTTGGAGCAATAATTGTGTTAACATTGTTAACAGCTTTTAAAACCCCTTTACCATTGAATCTAGATTTATCACCATCACGCAATTCAACTGCTTCTCTTTCGCCAGTTGATGCACCTGAAGGTACCATTGCTTTTGCAAAAATATTTTCATGATATACTTTTGCTGCAACAGTTGGAAATCCTCTTGAGTCTAAAACTTCATAAGCTTCAATTTTAGTAATTTTAAATTTATTTGAAAAAACTTGCATTATTTTCTCCTTTAATTTTGTTTTTAAAAAATAACTATAGATTACAACTAGATTAATTATAATTAGTTTTTTGATAATTAATTAATAAGCAATACTAAATCTAATTTAATGAAAGAATAAAGTCTATTTTTTAATCAATAGTGAAGGTTTGTCCATTTCAGCTGGAGTAGTTAAACCCATAAAATCTAAAATTGTTGGTGCAACATTTGCTAAACTTCCAGGTTTTTTAAAACGAATGCTTTGATTGTTAGAAATAAAAAGAACTGGATTGGTAGTGTGTTTAGTAACTGGTTCACCATTTTGATCAATCATATCTTCAGCATTACCATGATCTGCTGTGATAAACATTGTTCCATTCAATTCTTTAATTTTTTTATCTATTCTAGCTAATTGACTATCTAATACTTCAATTGCTTTAACTGCAGGAGTATACTTTCCAGTATGACCAACCATATCAGCATTAGCAAAATTTAAAATTATTACATCATATTCACTCATTTTTTCAAGTAATTTATCTGTAATTTTAATTGCTGACATTTCAGGAATTTCATCATATGTTTTTACTTTTGGTGAATCAATTAAAATTTTATCTTCATTTAAATATTCAGTTTCAATTCCACCATCAAAAAAGAAAGTTACATGGGCATATTTTTCAGTTTCTGCAATTCTTAGTTGTTTTAAACCAAAGTTTGAAACAACTTCTCCAAAAGTATTTTTAACAACAACAGTTGGAAATAAAATTGAAGTTGGTGTAATTCCTTCATATGTCATCATTGTTGCATAATAATTATTTTTTAAAGGGTGGTCATTTACTTCATCATAAACTGTTGATCCACAAAACAAGTGTGATAATTGTCTTGCTCTATCTGGTCTAAAATTTGCATGAATAATTACATCATTATCTTTGATGTTTAAACTACTATCATTTTTTCTAGCAGGTTCTAAAAATTCATCATAAATGTTTTTATCATACTGACTTTGTACATAACTGATAAGATTATCAAAATAATTTATGCCTATTCCTAATAAATTGTCATATGCAAGTTTAGTTCTTTCTCATCTTTTGTCACGATCCATTGCATAAAATCTTCCAGAAATAGTTGCAACTTCACCACCATATTTATGCAAAACATCTTGTAGTTTTTTGATTGAACTGATAATTGATTGGGGTTCAACATCTCTTCCATCTCCAAAAACATGAACAATAGGTTTTAGTCCATTTTTTGAAATTATTCTTATCATTTCAAAAATATGATCTTCACTTGAATGAACACCACCTGGTGAAAGTAGTCCCATAATATGAATATTACTATTATTTTTTTTAGCAAATGCAATTGCTTCTAATAAAGTTGGATTGTTATCAAAATTACCTGTTTTAATATCATAGTTTATTAGCGATAACCCTGTATAAACTACTCTTCCAGCCCCAATTGTTAAATGACCAACTTCAGAATTACCAATTTGTCCATCTGGTAATCCAACAAATTCACCACTTGCTTCAATATAACAGTGATCATGAGTTTTAATTAAATTATCAAAAAAGGGAGTTTTAGCATTATAAATAGCATTCCCTTCTTTTTGTTTTGAAAATCCAAAACCATCTAAAATTGCTAATAAAACTGGTTTTTTACTCATGATTCCCTCCTAATTCAATTAATTTCACAAAACCTTCAGCTTTTAAACAATATCCGCCAACTAAAGCACCATTAATGTTTTTTTGACTGAAAAACTCAGCAGCATTTTTATCATTAACAGAACCACCATATAAAATAACTATTTTTTCAACTTTTTCTTTGCTATATTTTTGTGCTAAGTTATTTCTTAATTTTTCAATTAAATCATCTACTTCTTTTCCAGTTGGAATTTTTCCAGTACCAATAGCTCAAACAGGCTCATAAGCTAAAACTAAATTATTTAAGTGTTTTTCTTCAACACCTTCTAAAGCTTTACTAGCTTGACTCCAAACTACTTCAAAGGATTTGTTTGCTTCATATTCTTTTAAAGTTTCACCAATACAAACAATTGCTTGCATATTATTTTCTAACAGTGATTTTGTTTTTAAATTAACAGTTTCATCAGTTTCATTAAACATTTGTCTTCTTTCAGAATGTCCAATAATCGAACCATTTATTCCACAATCTTTAAGTTGTAGTCAAGAAATATTACCAGTATAAGCACCCTCATTTTTAAAGTGAGCATCTTGTGCAATCACATTTATACCATCTAATATTTGTTTAGCTTGAACTAAATAAATACTTGGAACACCTATTCCATAATTTGCTTTTTTATTTACAGATACAATTCTTTGATCAAATTCTTTTTTAAAATTTTTAATATCTTGCAATGTTTTAAACATTTTTCAATTTGCAACAATTAATTTTTTCATATATTAAGATATACTCCTTTTTATAGTAAACCTTTATTATTTTAATACAATTATGAATAAGGTAAAAGTGGAAAATTAGTTAAAAAAAATAATAAAAACTTAGTATACAGTTTTTATTATTTTTAACCTTTCATCAACAATAATGGTGATATTATTTTGCAAGTTTTTATAAACAGTTCCATTATTATCAGTTCTTTCTAAAATTGAATATTCTAAACACTCTTCCAATTTTTCGTGAATATAATAAGCATTACTATTTTCTAAGTGTAAACGCTCTTTAGCTCTTGCTACAGCATGTTTAGTTATACTGTATTTAAAAGGATTTGAATAATAGCTCATAATTAATTTTTTCCAAATATAATACTAAGTTAAAAAAATAAAAAAGATGATTAAATTTTTTCTCACTCTTTTTTATCAATTTCATAAAGTCTTTTGTCAGTAAAAGGATTAGAATTATTCTCATTTTGCTTAATTTGATTGTTCCTATGAATTTTGTTATTTAAATTTTTATTTCTAAATTTTTCTAAAATCAAATTACAAGTTGCTAATTGCATAATTGATCCAATTGTTAAAGTGAAAAAATTTAATATTGACAATTTTTTTATATCTGATTTAATTGCATCATCAATTTTTTTACTAATTAAATAATTTTTAATAGAAAAAAATAACCAAAAACAAATTGAAATTGAAAACATTGAAAAAGAAATTGCACAAATATAAGTTGATAAAACTTTAGAATAAATTTGGTTATCCTCACCCAAATATAAAAATGGGTCATTGTGATCATCTGCTTGAACCAATTCATCAATAGTTGGGTTTTCAATTTTTTGGTAAAAGGTTTTTGTTAAACCTAAAATACCTAAAATCAAAAAAATAACAATTAATATTCCAAACACAATTGTGCCAATTGAATATTGTCTTAGTTTTGCAATAAAAACAGCCATATGTATATTTTAATTAAATTAAAAAGAAAATAAACAGCTTAATTGTCTTAATTTGTTTCAACAGAATTACTATCTTTTGCTATAAGGTTATTAACTTCTTTAGCTATATTGTACTTTTGTGTAACAAAAATATCAAAACTTCCCAAATCTCTTAAATCATTTCCTATTTCAAATTTTGAAACACCTCAATAAATTCCAACAATGTATAATTGATTATTTATTTTAGTAACCAACATACTTCCAGAAGCTCCTTCATCAGAATACGCATAAAAATAACCAGTATAACTGATATTTAAATAATTTGTGTACCAAGCATGTTCAGTATAAATGTTGTCTGATATTTCACTATTTTGTTTATAATTGTTATCAACAAAAGTAATCAGAGTAGAACTATTGCTAAATTCATTATTTGGTTTACTTAATTTATCATACAAAGGTGTAGAATAATCAGTTACTTTTTTATTCAAAGCAAAATCAGAAAGAGGTTCTCATTCGATTTTGTTTTCTTTAACTTTTTTTGGAAATCCACCTGAATAAAAAGCATAGTTTGATAAATCAATTACATCCCCATCATAAATTTGAATTTGATTTTGATCAAAATTACTAATTCAATCCCTTATAAAGTTTTTATAAGTGCTTAAATTGCTTTTTATTTCATCAGAAAAAGCGTTTTCATTTGTAGGAAAATAATATCTTAAAATGCAAATATCACTAATTCCATAATAAGAATTATTATTAATATAATATTGGGGTAAATCTCCATTCATGATTTGATTATATTGATTATCCATTAGTGTTGAATAAACTATGATGGGATTAGCAACACTAATTTCATTAGCAATACTATTTGAACTTATTGAATAGTTGATTTTAGATGTGAAAGTTTCAATACGTGAATAGTCTTCAACTTTGCCAATGTCATTAATAAAAATATTTTTAGGGTAAGTAATATACTTTGCAACATGTAAATTAGTTGCAATATAATAATAGTCACCTTTTTTACTCCAAACCCACCCAGTACCACTGATTGTTGTATTAGAAACATTAAAAATTAGTTCTAAACTTCTTTGCTTAATCAACTCAGTTTCTTGCGTTTCTACATAATAATTTTTTTCATATAACTCCTTTTCATTCACTTGTGAACAAGAAGTTAATGGAAATATAAATCCAGTTAAAAAAGTAACAACAAAAATTCTTTTAAATAGTTTTACTAATTTCATAACAACATTTAATCAAATAAAATTATATCAATATAAAAAAGAAAAACACCATAGGTTTATCTATGGTGTTTTTTAGGTCATTTTACTTGGAGCGGGTGATGGGAATCGAACCCACGTTAATAGCTTGGAAGGCTATAGTTCTACCATTGAACTACACCCGCAACTGGTGCTGGAGAAGGGACTTGAACCCTTACTACATTGCTGTAACAGGATTTTAAGTCCTGTGCGTCTACCATTCCGCCACTCCAGCTATCCAAAAAGAAATTTAAATGGTGTCCCATATAGGACTCGAACCTATGACCCCTTCATTAAAAGTGAAATGCTCTACCGCTGAGCTAATGGGACAAAAAGACCTTAAAGGTCTATTTATTTTAAAGTAAATGGCTGGGCTGGTTGGGTTCGAACCAACGCATGATAGAGTCAAAGTCTATTGCCTTTCCGCTTGGCTACAGCCCAATAATGGTGGGCAGTGACGGATTCGAACCGCCGAAACACGAGGTAACTGATTTACAGTCAGCTGCGTTTGGCCACTTCGCTAACTACCCATAATGTTTGCAAAAATATATCACAAACATACTAATTATATATTATTTTCTATCATTTAAAAAATTTAGTTCCAAAGTTTTAATTTGAAATTTGTAGAATTTTTACTTTATATGGTTCTTCAATTCCTTTTACATTAACTTCTTCATTAACTTTTTTACCAATAACACACTTTGCTAAAGGACATTCATTAGAAATTTTGTTTTGTGAAGGGTCAGATTCAATTGCCCCAACAATTTTATAAGTGTAAGATTTACCATCTTGATAATCTTTAATAGTTATTGTTGAACCAACAGTAACTGCTTTTCCACTTGCAGATCCCTTTTCTTCTTTAATAATTTTTACATTACTTAATGTATCTTGAATTTCTTTAATTCTAGATTCAACTTGTGCTTGAACATTTTTAGCAGCATCATAATCTGCATTTTCAGACAAGTCACCTTGCTCTCTAGCTTCTTGAATTTGCTTAATAATTTCTGGTCTTCTAACATTTATTAAATGATTAAGTTCTTTTTCAAGTTCTTTTTTACCAGATTCTGTCATTAAGTTCTTATTGCTTGCCATGTCTACTCCTAATAACTAATAAATTTTACCAAAAAAACTAAAAAAATTATTGAAAAAAATAAATAATTTTACTGCAAAAACTCAACTATAAAATTTTCTTAAAATTATTAATAAATTTTGCTTTTATTGTTTTTTAATTAAATTGTGATAGTTAAAATAAGGAATGTAATATGAGAACAGTTGAAGAAACAAAACAAATACTTAATGTTTTAATTAGAAATGATAAAAAACATCTAAAATTTTTTGCTGATAAATACAATGAATTTGAAACAGCTAGAAATAATGGTGCAAACCTTTATTTTGTAGTAGAAGGTAGAAACTATCTAGTAACAAAATACTATGAGTTAAAATATGATTTAGAAAAATCACAAAAAAATTTAAATAAAGAAGTTGACCAAAAACCATCTTTTGAAACATATTTCATTAGATTGCTAAATGCTTTCTGTAATTTTGAAGACAATGATTGTACTGGATGAATTTTAGATAATTATGAATACTTAAAAAACCGTGTAAAACAAATTTATGGTGAAGACAAAACTTGTCACATCTACCAATTTAAATATGTAGAAAAGGTTCAAGAAAACCCAAACAATAAATTCATTCAACTATAAAAAAAGAATTGGTAAAAATAAAAAAGCACAAAAGTGCTTTTTTATTTTTGTGGTGCTTTTATATATTTTTCATAAGTTTTTTTAGCAGCATCTTTTTCAGCATCTTTTTTTGTTTTTCCAAAACCAGTTCCATAAACTATATCATCATGTATTAAAAAAGATTTAAACTCACCATTTTCCAATTCCACATTATTGTAATAAGGTGTACCAGATTTTTTCTTTTTACCAGAAGAAATATTACTTTGAAATAACTCTTGAACAAGGGATTTATAATCAAGTGAATCAAATTCACCTTTTTCAAAATATTTAAGAATTGTTTTTTTTAAAAATTTTAAAACTTCTTCTTCTCCTTTATCTATAAAAATTGCTCCTGCAATCGATTCAAACAAATCAGTTCTAATTTTTTTGGTATCTTTTTCTAAATCAATTCCTTTACCAATGAAAGCATATGAAAGCAAGTCTAGTTCTTCTGAAGCTTTTTTAAATATTTCAGAATTTACTAAATATTTTCTTTTTTCAGTCATTTCTTGTTCATTCAATGGCATATTTTTTTCATTTTTATAATTAAATAAAAAAACAGAAATTAATTTTGAAATAATAGCATCACCTAAAAATTCTAATCGCTGATATGTATACCCAACCTTTTTTTCATTGTTATAAGAATTATGAGTTAGTGCTTCAGCATACAAGTAAATTCTATTGGTTTTAATTTCTAACTTTTTTAAAAGTTTACTAATGTCTGATTTTGTACAATTTTTTTTAATCATAATTATTTAAATTCTTCTTCCAAAATTTTAATTAAATTTGCATTTACAGTTTCTTTTAACAATCTTAAAGAACTATAAAATTGCTTGTAGTCAGCACTTCCATGGGTTTTAACAGCAATTTTGTTTAAACCAATAACAATTGCACCAGCATTGTTTTTATAATCAAATTTCTTTTTTATTTTCATTAAATTAGGTAGAGAAAGCAAAAATCATAATCAACCAAATAATGGTTTTTTTCTCGTGTCTAATAATGCTTTAGCAACAGTTTTAAATGTTCCTTCTAGTGCTTTTAAAGTAATGTTACCAACAAAACCATCAGAAACAATTAAATCAACATGATTACCTTCTAACAATTCTCTTGATTCAATAAAACCAATATAATTCATATCTTTTTCATTTTTTAATAGGGTATTAGCTTCAATGTGGTAATTTAAACCTTTATTTTCTTCAGTTCCAATATTTAAAATGCCTATTTTAGGATTTTTGATATTCCTAACTTTTTCAATATAAATTTTGCCCATTTTAGCAAAATTTACAAGGTCTAATGCATCACATTCTTTGTTTGCACCCACATCTATAAAATTAACACCATTACCTTTTCTTGTAGGCATAAATGGCATAAATCCTATCTTACTTATTCCTTTTATTTTTCCAAGAATAATGTATGATAAAAAAACAAAACATGAAGTGTTACCTGCTGATAAAACTCCATCAGCTTTGCCTAATTTAACTAATTCAATTGCTTGATACATTGAACTATTTTTTTTATTTCTAATTGCTAGTGGATCATCAGTCATTAAAATTTCTTCACTTGCATGATGAATAGTAAAGATATCTTTGCTTTTTAAATGTACTTTTATTTTTGATTCATCACCAACTAAAATAATTTTTACATCATTATTTTTTTTGCAAAAATCTCGACATGCTTTAATTGATTCACTAATATCATTTTCATAACCCATTACATCTACTGAGAAAATCATAAAAATCCTTAAAAATAAAAAATTAACATATCTTATTTTAAATATTTTTAAGAAAAAATTTTTATAAAAAATAAAAAACACAATCTATAAAAAATTGTGTTAATAATTAATATTTTTTAAAAAATTTATAAAATGGACTTATTTTAATTAAGCATTAGTAGAAATACTAATTTTCTTGTTTTCACTTTTTTGAGCTATGATTGCTGTAATTAAATATGAAATACCGATTACTGCAAGAATTGCTGGAGCAATAAAAGCATAAACACAAGGTTGTCATGCTGCTACTACAACAAACAAAATGAAAGTTAAAGCAAAAATTGTTGAAATAGCAACTTTATGAATTTTTTTCATTATACCTCCACTAATTAAACAAATTTAGTTTTATCTAAACCTTTTAAATTATAATTTGAATTTACTTATTTAATTAAAAAGCTTAATTATTTTTTTACATCTTTAACTCTTTGAATTATTTTTAAAACACTTTCATTATCTAATAAATTTTTATTTTCTGTTGAAAAAACAAAACCTTCATTCTTTGCATATTTTGGAATGATATGAATGTGAAAGTGAAAAATAACTTGTCCTGCAATTGAACCTTGATTACTTAAAAAATTAATTCCTCAAGGTTTTAAATCTGATCTTTCTAATTTATCAGCAACAGTTTTTGCCAAGCTAATAGTTTCTTTCAAATAAAAATCATCACAATGAACAAAATCAATACAGTGTTTTTTAGGAATAACCAAAGTATGACCATTAGCTGCTGGATTAATATCTAAAAAAGCCATTGCATATGAATTTTCTTCAATTAAATTACAAGGAATTTCTTTATTAATAATCTTACAAAATAAGCAATTAGTTGTTGAATTATTATTTGACATATCTTTTTCCTTTTTTTAAATATATTTAAATTCTATCTTTTGTTAGTAATCTGATTAAATTTTTTAAATTTGTTTTTCTTTTTTCTTTCACTAATTAAATTGTCAATGTGCGATACTTCAGTATTTAATTTACTATCAATAACTTTTACAGTAATTGAACTAACATTAACTGGGGTGTTGTTTTTGTCATTTAAAAGAAATTCTTCTTTTTTACCAAAGTTTCCAGATTTTACAACTGCTTTATTTTTGATTTCAAAACTTTCTTTTTTTTCTTTCAAATTGCTATTTTTTTTATTACTAAAATTGTTGTTCATAATTTATACCTATAATTGCCTTCAAATTATTTAGTTAAAGAATTGGCTGAAAAATTATTTTTTATATTTGTTAAATTGTTATTTCTATTAATTGTTTGAATTTTTTCAATTTCTCCATCTTTGATATAAATAACCTTTGTTGCTATTCTAACAAAACTAGGCTCATGAGTAACCATAACAATTGTTGTTTTAAATTTTTTATTAATTTCTAAAAAAAGATCAATTATTTTTCTTGATGTATCACTATCTAATGCACCAGTTGGTTCATCACAAAGCATTATTTCAGGTTGCTTAATTATTGCTCTAGCTATTGCAACTCTTTGTCTTTGACCTCCAGATAATTCATGTGGAAATTTATCTAACAAAGGTTCAATATCTACAATTTTAATAATTTCATCAATGTTTAAAATTCTTCTAGATTTTTCTACAAGATTTTGCCCCATTCTTATATTGTCATAACAACTTAGAATTGATATCAAACCATATCTTTGGTAAATATAAGAAATATAGTTTCTTCTAAATTTAACTAACTCTTTATCACTAATTGCATTAATATCCACGTTTTTAATAAAACATTTCCCGCTTGTTGCTTTATCTATTCCTGCAATAACATTAAGTAAAGTTGTTTTACCACTACCACTTGGTCCTAAAATAATAGTTATTTCACCTTTATTAATTTCCAAATTTATATTCTTTAAAATAGTTGTTTTAGCAGAGCCTATTTCTTTAACATCTTTTTGAATGCCAATGCACTTTATTTCAACATTGTCACTTATTTTTGGGTTTGAAACACTGTTATTAGTATTGTTTTTATTTTTTTGCTGTGAAAAATCTATTTGTTTATACTTAATTTTTTTAAATTTTAATTTGTTCATCTTTAATCCTAAATTTAACCAGCATAATGTGTTATAGTTTATTTTTATTTTATTAATAAAAGATTATAAATTAAATAGTTTTTATAAAAAATAAATCTAATAAAAATAAAAAAACTAGTCTTTTATAAAAAGACTAGTTAAACTTGTTAATTTAAATGGTGGTTTCGGGCAGAATTGAACTGCCGACACACGGATTTTCAGTCCGTTGCTCTACCGACTGAGCTACGAAACCATGGCGGTCCTGACGGGAGTCAAACCCGCGATCTCCTCTGTGACAGAGAGGCATGTTAATCACTACACCACAGGACCATGGTTGCGGGAGTAGGATTCGAACCTACGACCTTCAGATTATGAGCCTGACGAGCTACCAACTGCTCCATCCCGCGAACACTTTCTTTTAATTAAACTTTAAATGGCGGAGGATGAGGGATTCGAACCCCCGCGCACATTTCTGCACCTTTCGGTTTTCAAGACCGATCCCTTCAACCAGGCTTGGGTAATCCTCCAGAGTGAAAGTATTATAAAAACAACACTTTCATATTTTAACATAATAAAATTATTATTTTAAATAGATATAAATGGTGGAGCTAACAGGACTTGAACCTGTAACCTACCGATTATGAGTCGGGGGCTCTAACCAGTTGAGCTATAGCTCCGATGGTGACAGAGGAGAGATTCGAACTCTCGACACCTCGGGTATGAGCCGAGTTCTCTAACCACTGAGATACTCTGCCAAAATGGTCGGGATGACAGGATTTGAACCTGCGACCCCTTGGTCCCAAACCAAGTGCTCTACCAAGCTAAGCTACATCCCGAAAATAAAAAAATAGTTTTTATTATTAATTGGCGCACCCTATAGGAGTTGAACCCATAACCTTCTGGTCCGTAGCCAGACGCTCTATCCAATTGAGCTAAGAGTGCAAAATGGAGGTGCCTGTCAGATTCGAACTGACGAATAAGGAGGTTGCAGCTCCTGACCTTACCGCTTGGCTAAGGCACCAGACAAAACAACAAAAACACTATAATATTATATAATAAATATTATTCAATATAAAAAACATTTATGGACAAAATTTTTTTTATTTTTAAAAAAGAAGATAAATTTGGTTTTAAATCAGATTCAAATTTAGTATTAATTGAAAATAAGTTTGATGATGTTAAAGAATTTATTGGAGAAATAAATTGAGTAAAAAATAACAAAAAATGAACTCTTATTAAC
>CAMWTH010000014.1 GCA_947177125.1 uncultured Mycoplasma sp.
ACAAAAACCTTGTTTTGCAATTCAATAATATGCAATTTTATTTCTTTTTTTAAAATTAAAAACCTTTTTTTCTTCTGGGTTAATATTTTCAAATATTTGCAAAACTTTTCATTCAATATTTGTAAGAATTATTTCAAATTTACTATTAAACAAAAATGATTCTACTGGAATTTGATAATTACAAAGGAAAATTTCTTCTTTTTTCATATGGATTCATCCAGCTACATAATTTTCAAGATCTTCTTTATTTTTTATATGCATAACTTTAATGTCAGTTTTAATTCCATCAATTCATAAATTCTTAAAATTAATTGCAGGTTTATTTAAAAGAACTTTTTTAGATATTTTTTGAATTTTTTCTCTTCTAAAAATAATGGGATTAAAAAATCTATTACTTATTTGTCTTTTAATTTTCTTAAAGTCTAACTTCATAAATCTATAAATATTTTTCTATTAGATTTTAAAATCTAAATCAAATAAATATGCATTTTATTTTAAGTTTCTTTATTTTGCTTATTTAGCATTTTTTATATTTAATAATTTAAAAAGTGGTAATTGTGGTATAAGAATAAATAAGGTAGATTTATATGAATACAAAAGAATTACAATCTATTATTACAACATCAGTAAACATTCAATGTTTATTTTTTTGTATTCAATCAAAAAGATATCAGACAAGAAAACATGTTTCAAACACGCCCAATAAGATTTTTTCATTAAAAAGGATTTTTAATTAATACTTCCTAAGTTCATATATAAAAATAGTATTTGAACTGAACTGGTATATATAGATAAATATAAATAAATATAGATAGAATTATTTTAAGTATTGTTTGTGTATAAAGGGAGTATGAAAACCACATACTCTCTTTTTTAATGTTATTAAATTTTTATAAATCTACCTTTTATAAAACTTTAGATTATAAATTTTAAAAATTAGATTTATTAATTAATTTACTATAAATAAAAATATAATAATAAATTATAAAAAACAAAGGAAATAAAATGTTTAAGTATATAGTAAAAAGATTACTTTTTGCAGTTCTTGCTTTGTTTATAGTTATGAGTTTAGTTTTTTTGCTGATGGCTTGTTTAAAAGTTTATCCAATTGCGAAAACGAAAAACGAAACTACTGCTGATTATGAAGCAAAGTTAGCTACAATGGGTTTTCTAGATCCTATTATTGTTAGGTATTTTAATTACTGAAAAACTTTTTTTAATCCTGTCAATGGTCAAGTTTTTGGTGAAGTTTTTCAACAACAAGGTACACCACTATTAACTAAATTTTTTCAGTATGCACCAAATACACTATATATTGGGGTAATTTCATATATTGTTGCTATTATAATTGGTTTTACTTTTGGGATAATTTCAGCAGTATATCGGGGTAAGTGGCAGGACACACTGATTAATGTTTTTTCAGTAATTTTAATAAGTGTTCCAAGTTTTATTATTGGTATTTTATTGTTAAAACTTGCAGGGGTTTTAAAGTTACCTCAAGTATTTATTAATTTTGATAATAATAATTTTAATATCCAAGAATTGATTACTTCATCAATTATGCCTATTTTGGCATTAACATTTGGATTAGCTTCTACATTAACATATTATGTAAGAAATGAACTTGTTGAAGTATTAAGTCAAGATTATATAAAAACTGCAATGTCTAAGGGATTAAAAAGATATCAAATTATTATTAGACATGGAATTAGAAATTCTTTGATTCCAGCATTATCAATTTTGGGTCCTAGTTTCTTGTCAATCATAACTGGATCAATTGCAATTGAAACTATTTTCGGTATTCAAGGTATGGGAAATATGCTTTATTGAGCAATTCTTTCTAACCAATTTTATATTGTTATGTTTCAAACTTTCTTTTTATCACTTTTATATAATTTGATTGTTTTAGCTTTAGATATTTCATTTACATTTATTGATCCAAGAATTAAGATTGCTGAATCTTCTCAAACTTCTATATACAACTTAGCTAAATCAAGTGCATTAAGATTAGCTTGAAGAAATAGATGAAAAAGAGCACTTTTAAAAAATGAAGCTCATTTATGAGTAAACAATTCTGATAGTTTATTTTTTAGTTTGAAAGAACTTAATGTAATTGATTACAAAAAGAAAACAGTTACTTTAAATGATCAACTTAGAAATTCTTATAACATTGGTCTTGAAGTTAAATATTTAATAATTGGGAAAAATATTTTAAAAATTAAACCAGAAATAGTAACAGGAGGAGTTTAGTATGAGTTCAAATAATAAAAATATTAAAATTTTGAATATGCCAAAACTTGACTTTGAAGTTACTGAAAAAGACTTTGAAAGAGTTGATATTTATAAATTAAATAGAACTGATCAAGTAGTTGGAAAACCTAGTAAATATTTAGTAGATATTATTAAAAGATTTGCTGCCAATCGTTGAGCTTTAGTTTTTTTAGTATTTTTTATTTTAATTATTCTTCTAGCAATTTTTGCACCTATAATTTCAAATTCTTTAGGGTATACTGCAACTGGTTATATTGCAGGAATTAAATCTAATGAATGAATTAAGGATTTACCACCACGTTTACATGGTCAATTGCCTACAGTTACTAAGCACCTTTTGTCTAAAGAAACAGTGGATAATTATGATAATGCAGGCATACTAGTAAGTAAAGAATTTGATTATTTAACAGGTATGTGATCAGCAACTTATTCTCCATATGAGTTAAATGAACTTAAAGATGTTTATCCAATTTTAGGAACTGATGGAAGTGGAGTTGATATTTGAAATAAACTTTGGACTTCTGTTGGAATGTCATTGTTGTTAGCATTTTGGGTTTCAATTTTATCTATAATTATTGGTGTTGTTTATGGTTCAATTGCTGGAGCTTTTGCAGGTAAAGCACCAGATACTATAATGATGCGTTTTGTGGAAATAATTAGTGGAGTGCCATCAATTGTTTGATTATTAATTTTAGGAGTTGTACTTAAAGGTGGAAGTGATGAGACAACAGTAACATTAGATAGTGTTACAGTAGGGTTATCTTTGCTATTTATTTTATGATTCTCACCAGCTATTGCTACTAGAACATACATTATGAAAACAAAAGATGTTGAATATGTTCAAGCAACTAGAACTTTAGGTGGTAGTCAAGCTAGAGTTATTTTCTTACATATGATTCCAGTTATTGCTGGAAGAATATCAGTTATTTTTGTTAACCTAATTCCAACTGTAATTTTCTATGAGGCTACACTTTCTTTCTTGGGATTAAAACCACCTTCAAATATTGGTCTTGGAGTTATGTTAACTAATGCACAAACTATTTCAAATATTCCAGAAATGGTTTCACCAATTTTTGTGTTTGCTTTATTTACAATTTCTGCACAAATCATTGCTAATGCTTTAAATGATGCAATTGACCCACGGGTGATAGGAAGATAATATGTCTTTGAGATTTAAACATTTCATTCATGATGAAGACAAAAAATTAGCAAAAGATCAAATCATAAAAATTAAAGATTTGAAAGTTAATTTTAAAGTTAAAGATGGTTTGTTGCAAGCAGTTAGAGGTGTAGATATCTCTGTATATAAAGGACAAATTATAGGAATAGTTGGTGAATCTGGTAGTGGTAAATCAGTTTGTGTAAAATCATTGATTGGTTTTAATGATGGAGCATCAACAGAAGCAGAAAATTTAAATTTAGCTGGAATTGATATTTTAAAAGTAAAAAGAAAAACATGACCTAGTATTAGAGGAACTTATGTTGCTTATATCCCACAAGATCCTTTAATGTCACTAAATCCAACTAAAACAATTGGAAAACAAGTTTTAGAGGCTATTTATGTTTCTGAAAAAAGTCGTTATAACCAAATAAAAAATAATAAGTGAAATGAAATTGATCAAGAAAAATGATTGTTTGAAAATGTTAAGAATAATCTAAAAAAGGATTTAGAAAGTTCTAAAATTACTCAAGAAAAATATCAAGAACTGTTAGCAAATGCAGAAAAAAACCATCTAGAGATTATTGATAATTTAACTAAAAAACATGATGAACTAATTGCAAAAGCAAAAGAAGAATATAAAAACAACACTAAAAGAGTAAATGCTAAAAATAAAGTAGTAGAAATTTTAAAATTTATTGGAATTGAAAATGTTGAATCAAGATTAAAATCTTATCCTCATGAATTTTCTGGAGGGATGAGACAAAGAATTGTAATTGCTATTGCTGTTGCTACAAAACCAGATATTATAATTGCTGATGAACCAACAACTGCACTTGATGTTACTGTTCAAGCAAAAGTTTTAAGCTTGATTAAACAACTAAGAGAAGTTTATGGAATTACAGTAATCTTTATTTCACATAACATTGCATTAGTAGCTAATTTCTGTGATTACATCTATGTAATGTATGCTGGAAAAATTGTGGAACAAGGATTAACAGAAGAAATTTTTACTAATCCTTTACATCCATATACATGAGCATTACTTGCTTCAATTCCAGATAGTAATGTTGATAACCAAAAACTAGAACCAATTGCTGGAACTCCACCAAATTTAATTACTCCCCCAAAAGGAGATGCATTTGCTCCAAGAAACAAGTATGCAATTGCTTTAGATTTTGAAAAACAACCTCCTTTATTTGAAGTTAGTGATACACATAAAGCAGCAACTTGACTACTTCATCCAAAAGCACCTAAGATTGAACTTCCTGATGAAGTAAAAGAAAAAATAAGTAAATCTAAAAAATCTTTTGAAATTTATGTAAAACAAAAAAAGAACAAAAAGGAATTAGAAAAATAAATAACAAAAAGGAATAAAAAATGAGCAGTTTAAAAAAAGAGACAAAAAAAGAAAATAGTAAAAAAAATGTAGCAGTAAAAAAACCAGCTACTAAAAAACTTTCTAATTCTAATGCAAATAAATCAGTTATTTCAAAACCAGTTCCTATTTCAAAAGATGATAATTTAATTAAAATCGAAAAAAATATTTCTAACAAACGTCCCTTATTAGAAGTTGAAAATTTAGATATGTTATTTAAAGTAAGAGGATTATACTTTAAAGCTTTAGATAATATAAGTTTTTCAGTTAAAGAAGGAGATTTTTTTGGAATTATTGGAGAGTCAGGTAGTGGAAAATCAACTACTGGTAAATGTATTATTAAACTTTACCAACCAACAGGTGGAAAAATTGAAATTCAAAATAATTTAATTTCTAATAAAAGGTTAACTAGAAGTGCTAAGAAATGATTGCATAAAAATGTTCAAATGATTTTTCAAGACCCAATGGCTTCTTTGAATCCCACAAAAAACATATTGCAATTAATTTCTGAACCATTAGCAATTAATAAAAGTTTGTGAATTGATGCTTTTAATAAATGAAGAGAATTAAATAGTGTTAGTAAATATTTATTTTCTGAATTTATTAGAAGAAAGAACAAAATTTTGCAAGATTTTAAAATTAATTATGTTACTTGTTTAAAAAATAAAATTAAAGAATCAATTGACTATTTTAAAAAAATAGAAAGTGATGAAAAATTCAAAGAATTAAATTTTAAACAAGCAAGAGAAAAAATTATTTTAGGAATGGATATTTTTGTTGAAAAAATTAATGAAACTACAAGTGACATTTATGCTTTTAGCAAAAATTATCAAGATATTTTAGAAGAGCTTACAAAAAAATGAAGAAATCAAGACTATGATTTAGCATATAAAAATTATGAAGATTTATTAGAAAAATACAAAGATAGTAAAAGAATTTTTAGTCTTTCTACTAAGGGAGACAAAATCCAAAAAGAAAAAAAAGATTTAATTGCTGAAATCAAAAATCTAGATAATAACTTTAAAGAAACATATAAACAAAATTTCCAATATGTTAAAAGTTGAGAAGCAACAGTAAAAGGAAAAATTAAGTCAATTAGTCAAAATATTGAATTTTCTAAAGATGATTTAGACTATACAGTAAATTTTATTAATTTAAAGAATTTACATACTGAATTTTACTTTGTAAAAAAATTGAAAAAATGTAAATACTTAAGTGAAGATATAATTAGTGAAACTAAATTAAAAGTTGAAGAATTATTAGAAAAATATTTTAAATCATTATCAGATTTTGCAGTTAAATATAGCATTGAATTTGAGAATGTTGATATTGAACAAAAAAATACAATTATTAAAAATTTAATTGCTGCTAGAGGTTTTGCTCAGTTATTTTATACTTCTGAAAAAAATACAAAGTGAAATGTTCATGATTTTATTTGACAGCAATTTAAATCAATCTTAGATTCTACTGATAATTTTACTTTATACAAATCTGAAAAATTTGATGATTATTTTAATTTTCAATTTTCACTTCACAATGATTTATTATCATTAAGAAATGCAGCAGAAGAAAATAATGAATTTAACAAAAATTCTTATTTAGAAAAAAGAAATTCATTGTCTGATTTGATTAAACAAAAAACTAGCCAATTAAGTTTATTGATTGCTAATTATAAAGAAACTGAAGAATATAAATTAAATGAAGAAAAATTTAATGAAAGTAAAAATGCTTTTTTAGCAGCAAAAGTTGAAAGAAACAACCACATTGTTAATATTGTTAAAGGCGAAGATACAAATAAACAAAGAGAGTTTCTAGCTACAACTAATGTTGATTATGATGCAGTTGAAAAAGAGTATAAACAATCAAGAAAAGAATTTGGAAACTTGGTTAAAAAATGTATTTCTTATATTAAAAAAGATAAAAAATCTTCTGAAGATGACTTATTGAATTTAGCTGATTCTAATAATTCAAAAAATGAAAAAGCAATTGAAGGTGAAAAAGAAAAGAAACCTTTTGATTTTAAAAAAGTTTTCAATAATTTTAAAGAATGATTTAGTTCAGCTAAATCAAATGATTTAAAATACCTTAAAAAAGAAGTTAAGTTAAGATGAAAGTCATTGAGTGCAATCGAATTTGAATATAACAATGTTATTAATGAAGTAAAAGTAAACACTAAAATATGTGAATGAAGATCATGATTCAATTGAATTTTTTACTTTAATTTGAAAAAAATTATTAAAAGAGATTGTGTTTATAAAGCACTTGATAGTGTTGGATTGAAAAGAGAACATGCTTATCGTTATCCTCATGAGTTCTCTGGTGGACAAAGACAAAGAATTGTTATTGCTAGAGCACTAATTAATAAACCAAAAATAATTATTGCTGATGAACCTATTAGTGCATTAGATGTTTCTATTCAAGCACAAATTATTAACATTTTACAAGACTTGTGTAAAAAACAAAATGTTACTATTTTATTTATTGCACATGATTTATCAATGGTTAATTATGCATGTAATAATGTTATTATTATGCACCGTGGTAGAATTTTGGAAAAGGGTAATGTTAAAAAGATTTTTGAAAATCCAATTCACCCATATACAAAATCATTAATGAAAGCCACTCCTAAACTTTCAAGAGTCCATGTTGATTTAGCAGCTTTTAATGAAAATTTTACTTATGACAAAGAATGAGATGCTTTCAACAAACCTAAATTTATTAAAATTAATAATGATCAAGATCATCAAGTGTTTGGAACTGAAAGTCAAATATCTAAATGAAAAGATATAAAATATAAAGATGAATAATTCTAAAAAAACAAAAAGTATAAATGAAGGATATGTTAAATACAATAAGGATAATAGCAAAAGTTCTTTAAACTCTTATTCTTCTGAAATTATTGCACAAGCTGAAAAAATAGAAAAAGACAAAAAAACAAAACAACCTAAAGGATATTTATCTTTGGGGTTTATAGTTTTGGTAACTATTGCAGTATTTTTGTTTTGTTTTTTTGTAAATAATGAAAATCAGTCTATGATGCCATGATCAGATTGTTTATTAGTAGCTTTTGCAGTTGGGTTTTTTTTAAATTTATTCTGACTTGTTTGAAGACAACAGTTTGGATTAAAATCAAAATTTGCTGCAAGGCAAATGTTAGATATTGTCACATACCGTGATTTTAGAGAAAAGAAAAATTGAGTATTAAAAACTCCTTGAAATGATATTAAAACTTTTAATGATTATCAAGAATACTCAGCAACAAAGAAAAAATCAACTACAAAAATATTTTATATTTCATTGTCAAGTTATACTGTTTTGTTTATAATTTCAATAATTATTTCTCTTACAGTAAGATAAAAACAAAGTAGATTATTTAATCTACTTTTTTTGTTTTAATATTTATTTATTATAAAAATCAAAAAAAGGAAAACAATGGAACAATTAAATTTAATTATTAATAACTTAGAATGTGCTTCTTGTGCAACAGCTATTGAAAAAACATTAAAAAAATTTCAAAAAGACAATTTTTTAAATTTTTCAATTATTTTAAATTCAAAAAAATTAAAGATAAATTTTGATTCATCAAAAATTAGTAAGGAAGAAATATTAAATCTTTTAGCTGAGAAAAAATTTGAATACGAAGAAGTTTATTAATTTACAAAGTAGTAAATTAAAAATTTTTTATAACAAATTTTTTACTAAAAAAATAGAATTAATTTTATCTTGTATATTAAGTTTTTTTCTTCTTGTTGTTTTTTTTGTAATGGTTGCATTTCATGGTAAAGAAAATAAACAAGTAATGGATTTTATAAATAGTTATCCAGTTCAAATTATTATGGCTATTTTTTCTATAATTGTTCAATTTGTTTTTGGAAGAAAGTATTACATTAATGCGTATAAAGAAGTTTTTAAATGAAGAAATTTGGGAATGAATACTTTAATTGCTTTATCTACTGGAATAAGTTTTATTTATAGTTTTGTTTTAATGATAATTAAATTCACAATTAAAGACTCAAGTTTAAATAGCATAGATACAATGTATGAATCTGGTGCAGTTATTATTACTATTTTAATGATTGGTGATTCAATAACTGATAAAATCAGAAAACAAGCTAATAAAGATTTGTCTAATCTTGAGCATCTTCAAGACAGAATTGTTTATGTTTTTAATAATAAAAAAATTGAAAAAAAAGATATCAAAGAAATTAAAGTAAATGAAATTTTGTTTGTTTCTAAAGGAAGTAGAATCCCATTAGATGGTTTTTTGTTATCAAAAAATGCTTTAATTAATGAATCCATTATAACTGGAGAATCTAAACCAGTTGTTAAAATGAAAAATAATCATTTATTAAGTGGATCTATAAATTTGGGAGATTCAATAAAAATAAAAGTTTCTAATTTATTAAATGATTCTTACTTGAATAAAGTTATTGAAAAAATTGAAGAATTGCAATCACAAAAAACCAGACAACAAAAACTAGCAGACAAAATTTCAAAAATATTTATTCCTTTTGTTTTAATTTTTTCAATAACAGGTTTTTTAATTCAATTTTTTTTAGGTAATGTTTTTCATGAATGATATATTAATTTAGATTTGAGTTATTTAATTACTTGAGATGGACCTTATTCTCCAGTGACTGGCTATGTTTCTTTAGAGCAAGTTAGTAAATCTATTTATCTTTTTATAACAGTATTAATTATTGCTTGTCCTTGTAGTTTGGGATTGGCAGTTCCACTAGCAATTGCAGTAGGTTCATCAAAAGCTATGAAAAATTCTATTCTGTTTAATAGCATAGATGTTTTTGAAAAAATGAAACTAGTTAATGCAGTTGCTTTTGATAAAACAGGAACTTTAACTACAGGAAATTTTGTTTTAGAAAAAATTGTAGGCGAAAATAATTTAAATTTAATCTATGAATTGGAATCTTTTTCATTACATCCTTTAGCAAAATCATATGTAAATTGATTTTTAAAAAATAATAAAAACTACAAAACCAAAAAAATAAATAGCAAAAATCTAAAAGAAATACCAGGATTGGGAATAGTCTATAAAGAAAAAAATAATACTTATACAATAACTTCTTTACATTATGTAAAAGAAAAAAATTTTTTTATACCAGAAAATATTAATAAAGAAATTGCAAATTTACCTAATGATAAACTTTACAGTTTTATAGCATTATCAAAAAATAAAAAAGTTAAAACTATTGTTGTTTTAGGAGATGAATTAAGACCTAATGCTAAAAAAACAATAGAGTTGTTTAAAAAACTAAAAATAAAAACTTTTCTTATTACAGGTGATAGCAAAAAAACTGCCTTTTATCTAAATAAACAATTAAATTTTAACAATGTTTATTTTGAAGTTAGTCCAGAACAAAAAAGTCAAATTATTGAACAAATTAAAAAAGAAGGAAATTTTGTTTCATATGTTGGTGATGGATTAAATGATGTTCTTGCTTTGGAAAGTTCAAATTTAAAAATTGTTATGAATCAAGGATCTGAAATAGCAAAATCAATTAGTGAAATAATTTTAATAAATGGTGATATCTATAATGTTTATCGATCTATCAAAATTGCTTTACAAACAAGGAAATTTGTAACATTTAATTTAGTTTGAGCATTTGCTTATAATGCCATTTCTATAGCATTAGCAATCTTTGGTTTTATCAATCCTATTTTAGCAGCACTTATTATGTCACTAAGTTCAATAAGTGTACTTTTAAATTCTTTAATTTTCAAATTTAAAAAGTTAAAATAGATTAATTTAAAAAAATGGTAAAAGATTTTTTATAATAAAAATATTATGAAAATAGCAATTGTTTATGGTTCAACTTTAGGTAATACAGAAAGAGCTGCTTTTGATATACAAAAAGAATTTGATTTAGAAAATATTGATGTTTTAAACATTAGTAATACTACTGCTGAAAAACTTAATGAATATGACAAGTTAATTTTTGGCACTTCAACATGAGGACTTGGTGATTTGCAAGATGATTGAGATTCTTTTGATTTTAGCAAACTAAAAATTGATAATAAAACAGTAGCAATTTTTGGGATGGGAGATAGTGAAGTTTATGCTTTTACATATTGTGATTCAATTGCAAAACTACACAAAATTTTAAAATCAAAAAATGCTAACATTGTTGGATATGTTTCTGATAAAGATTATAAATATACAAAATCTGAATCTGTAGTTGATGGAATGTTTTTGGGTTTAGCTTTAGATAATGATAATTTTGAAGAATTAACAGAATCTAGAATTAAAAATTGAGTTAATGAAATTAAAAAATACTTTGTTTAAATGAAAAAATGATTAATGAATTAAACCAAAATTGATACCCAGAGTATTTTTCAAATTTAGATGATAATGTTCCAAAATTTTTATTTCGAGTTGATTCTAAATCCCCTGAAGAAGTTTTTCAAAAAGGCTTAAATATAAATAGTAAAGATAAATTTAGTTTTTTTGATTACTTTTTTAATATTTATAGTTGTACAAGTTCAGAACCTGAAGATTGCTATATCAATGCTTTTGAAACTATTTCTGAAGCTTTAATAAATTTTAGAAAAAACCTTTATGCACTTAATCAAGAAATAGAAGATTTATATTTATATAAAATTAGATGTGATGAATCTTTTTTTAGTAAACAAATTACAAGACTTTCTATGGCTGGTGCACTGGTTGAAAATCAAATAAAAACTAATAATAAAAATGAAATCAAGAAATTAATTTTTGCTTTTAATGATTATGGGCAAAGATTTTCAAATAATTATGAATGATTTACAGTAAAAAATGTTGAAAGCAACCAAGTTTTTTCTGCATCCCACATTAAATTTATTTTCAAAAAAATAATAGATAAAAAAAACAAAAAAATTATTAATTTTGATGTTATTCCAGAAATTGAAGAAACTATTTTTAGAAATCCAAATTATTCTGATTTAAATACACAAGCAAATAAAAGAGCGTTTGTTTATCCTGAATTTTTAGCTAGTAAAGATATTGAATTTAAAGATGAAGCATACTATTTTGAAGGTGATAGTAAAATAGTTTCTTTTATAAATCCTAATCACAGGTCTTTTAGTTCAAATAATGTTATTAATGATTCAAAAATTAGTCCAATTACTAAAAAAATCAAAATTCTTGATACTAATAGTAAGCAAAGAATTATTAAAGCAAATTTTTATAAAGAAGAAATAAATAATTACTATTATGAAAATTTTTCTAATCAAGGAAAAAGAGTAAGTTTTTTAAATAAAAAAACAAAACCTTTTAACTTGCTTTTCACATGTGAGAAATTTCCTGAAAAAAGCTTTTATTTAAATATTAGTAGTAATAAAAAAAGAGGAAGAATTGTTTTTGAACCAAAATCACAGTCTAATAATGAAGTTAAAAAAGTTTTTTTTGACAAGCTAGGAAGAATTATTTTTGATTCAAGTAATGATAATATTCCTTTTGCATTAACAGTTGAAAATTATGACAAATCTAAAGATATTTTAGAAGTTGGTTCACTTCCAGCAACAATCAATAATATTAACCAAAACTTTCATTTAGAGCATGCTTATTCAGGTTTTTTTTACTTAAAATCTAGTAACAATTATTATAAGCATTTAGAATTAGCAATTAAGCATAACAACAATTCTTTTGTTTTTTTAAACCCTAAAAGAAAATATAATTTTGCATATGATTTTGTTAATATTAATCTTTCAAAGTATCACAAAAAAGTACAAAATTTTATTTATGGAATGAATTTAAATGTTATTGAATTGGTAAACATAAATTTAAATTGATTGTGAAAAGAACAGAATTTTAGACCAAATATTTTTGTAGACTATAGTGAACAAAAAAATGATTTAAAAATAGAACAATCAAGATCTATTGAATCAAAAAATGACATTTCAAATATTTTATATTGTATTAATAATTTAAGTATTCTACTGGTTGATTACAATAATCATTTTAAGTTAACTACAGACGCTTTTAAAATGAATAACAATTTTGATGGTTTTAATAATTATAGATGGCTTGAATGAAGTAAAGTTAATTTATTAAAATATCCAAGTTTTAACTCAATGTGAATTTTAAAAAAAGCAAGATATGATAAAGATAATTTTTATTGAATTATTAGTTTTTTAAATAATGATTATTTGTGAGTACAACAAAAAGGAGAAAATTGAGGGTTTTTCTTTCTTGCATCAAAAGAAAGCAATCCAAAAAAATCATCATCTTTATTTTTTTTAAATAAAAGTTTAATAAAATAATCTGTTTTTTAAACAAACTAAATTTTAATTAAAATAGTATTTAGTTAATGAATTTTAAATTCTATCAAACAAAGGAACCTATATGGAAAAAAAATACAATTCAAGAGATTACATAGTAGTTAAAGGTGCAAGAGAAAATAACTTAAAAAATATTGATATAGCAATTCCAAAAAATAAATTTGTAGTGATTACAGGTTTAAGCGGAAGTGGTAAATCATCATTAGCTTTTGACACAATTTATGCTGAAGGTCAAAGAAGATATTTGGAATCACTTTCTTCATATGCAAGACAATTTTTAGGTGGTAATGAAAAACCTGATGTTGATTCAATTGAAGGTCTTTCTCCAGCTATTTCAATTGACCAAAAAACTACATCACATAACCCAAGAAGTACAGTTGGTACAGTAACAGAAATTTATGATTATTTAAGACTATTATTTTCAAGGATAGGTAAACCATTTTGTCCTAATGGTCATGGTATTATTTCTACAGTTTCAATCAAACAAATGGTTGACACTGTTTTTCAACATGAAAAAGGATCAAAAATTCAAATTTTATCTCCTATTATTAGTCAAGAAAAAGGAACATTTAAAAATAAAATTGATGAATTAAAAAGACAGGGATATTTGCGTCTTAGAATTGATGGCAGTATTTATTCATTAGATGATGAAATTGAGTTAGAAAAAAATAAAAAACACAACATTGATATTTTAATTGATCGTATTATTTTAAATGAAGACACAGTTACAAAAAGTAGAATTTATGATGCAATTGAAAAATCAATTAAAGAATCAAAAGGCAAAGTTGTGATTTTAATTAATGAAAAAGAATTATTTTTTTCATTAAATCATGCTTGTGATGTTTGTGGATTTTCGATTCCAGAATTAGAACCTAGATTTTTTTCATTTAATTCACCAATTGGTGCATGTAAAGGGTGTAATGGAATAGGTTTTAACTTTTTGCCAGATAAAGAAAAAATTGTTCCAAATCCAAATCTCTCTTTAAATGAAGGTGCTGTTGCATATTTTAAAAATGTAATGATTGCTCCTACATTTGATTTAAAAAAAGAAATGCAAATTTGAATAGACCATAATGTAGATTTAAATAAGCCATTTAAAAATTTAAGTAAAGAAGAAAAGAATGTGGTTTTTTTTGGTGATGAAGAAATTGATGAACTAAAAGTAGATAGTGATAAAAAATCAATTTATTCAAGTACTGGATATTTTTATAGAGGTGGAATAGCTAATTTAATTATGCGTCGTTTTAGTGAGACATCTTCTGAAAAAGCAAGAGAATACTATGAAAAATTTATGTCTAATTTAAATTGCCCATCTTGTAATGGTCAAAAACTTTCAATTGAAGCATTATCAGTAAAAATTGCTGATAATAATATTATTGATTTAACTGAAAAAAATATTAATGATTTAATTAACTTTTTTATTGAATTAAAGCTAAATGAAACTGATAAAAAAATTGCTAATTTAGCATTAAAAGAAATTGTTGATAGATTATCTTTTTTGGAAAATGTAGGTTTGGATTATTTAACTCTTTCTAGAAATGCTTCAACATTATCTGGAGGAGAATCTCAAAGAATAAGATTAGCAACACAAATTGGATCATCTCTTACTGGAGTATTATATGTTTTGGATGAACCATCAATTGGACTACACCAAAAAGATAATGAAAAATTAATTTATACTTTAAAAAAAATGCGTGATTTAGGTAATACTTTACTTGTTGTTGAACATGATGAAGACACAATGAAAGCGTCAGATTTTTTAATTGATATTGGTCCAAAAGCAGGAGATAATGGTGGAGAAGTTGTAGCTTGTGGAACTTTAGAAGAAGTTTGTAAAGTTAAAAATTCTATTACAGCTCAATACTTAAGTAAAAAATTAAAAATAAATGTTCCCAAAAAAAGAAGAAATGGTAATGGTAAAACAATTGAACTAGTTGGTGCTACAGGAAATAATTTAAAAAATATTTCTGTTACTTTTCCATTAAATAAATTAATTGCAATAACTGGAGTGTCTGGAAGTGGCAAATCAACTTTAATAAATGAAACACTGATTAAAGGAATAGAAAAAAAACTGACTAATCCCTTTGAAGTTACTGCACCTTTTAAAGATATAAAAGGTTTAAAAAATGTTGATAAAGTTGTTAAAGTTTCACAAGATCCAATTGGAAGGACACCAAGAAGTAACCCAGCAACATATGTGTCAGTTTTTGATGACATAAGAGATTTATTTGCAAATACTAAAGAAGCAAAAGCAAGAGGTTTTTTAAAAGGAAGATTTTCCTTTAATATAACTGGTGGTAGATGTGAAAATTGTAGTGGTGATGGGTTAATAAGAATTGAAATGCATTTTTTACCAGATGTTTATGTAAAATGTACAGATTGTAATGGAAAAAAATATAATGAAGAAACTTTGCAAGTTTTATATAAAGGTAAATCAATTTATGATGTTTTAGAAATGTCAGTTTTAGAAGCAAGAGATTTTTTCTATGAAATTCCTGAAATTAAAAGAAAACTAGATTTAATGGTTGATGTTGGAATTGATTATTTAAAATTAGGAACACCTTCTACACATTTATCTGGAGGGGAAGCCCAAAGAATCAAATTAGCTAAATATCTGCAAAAAAAAGCAACAGGAAAAACTATTTATGTTTTAGATGAACCCACAACAGGTTTGCACACTCACGACATTGCTAAATTAATAGAAGTATTAAATAGAATAGTTAATAATGGTGACACAGTAATTGTTATTGAACACAATTTAGATTTAATAAAAACTGCTGATTATGTAATTGACTTGGGTCCAGATGGTGGAATTAAAGGAGGTCAAGTTGTAGCATATGGAACTCCTGAAGAAATTGTTGATAAAAAAGCAGTTTCTTACACAGGTTTATTTTTAGAAAAGGTTTTAAATGAGTAACATTGGTAAAAAATTATTATTCAAATTAGATTACTTACCTATTGGAGCTCACTATAATAATTTGCGGTATTTTTTTAAAAAAGAAGTTTGACAAGTAATTGTTGCTAATGTTAGAGAATTCAAAAATTACCAATGTGAGTTTTGTAAAAAACAATTTAGTTTTGAAAATTCTAAAAGTTTAAAGTATCTTCATTGTCATGAATTATGAAGTTTTAATTATGAAAAAAAGTGGCAAATTTTAAAGGATTTACTTTTACTGTGTCACAATTGTCATAACTGCCAACATATAAATTTTGCTCATTTAAAAAATAAACAAGATCAAACATTTAGTCATTTTAAAAAAGTTAATAATTTAACTGATGCAGAATTTAATGAACTAAAAAGAAATAATTTGCTTTTTAGAAAAAATTACGAAGATAAAAAAGTAATTTCTCGAGATGAATTAGATAAAGTAGATGCATGGTTTTTTAAAATAGGTTTTAATTTAGAATCAATTTTTGTGAATAAGACTAATGCGAGAAAAATTCAAAAATTTTTAGAACAAATATCACAAATTAATTAAATATTTATTTTTTAATATTTTTTTACTTTATATTTTAAAATCTACTTAATAATTTGGTTTTATTTAATTTCATGAAAAAAGTTGATAATTTAGTAGGTACTGTATATTTAAATAAATACAAAATAATTAAATTACTTGGAACAGGTGGAATGAATTCTACTGTTTATTTAGCAGAAAATGTTAATTATGATGAAGGAAGCACTCATTATTTAGAAAAATTTAAATATGTTGCTTTGAAATTTATTAAAAGAACTTTAGATACAACAGCAGATAATTGGGCAAAAATCTTAGATGAAAAAGTTACAATTGGTAGATTAATGGATAACCCTTATATTGTAGAACTTGAACTTTGTTTTCCAAGTTCTACAACAAGTAATTCTATTGTTTTTTCAATGGAATATGTTGATGGCCCTTCATTAAAAAGTTTGATAAGAAGTAGAGGATGTTTATCAATTGTTGAAGCTCTATCTATTTTTAAAAAAATTATTTTAGGTGTTGATTATATGCATGATAGAGAAAGAGCTATCATACATCGTGATTTAAAACCTGAAAATATTTTGCTGTCTAAAGATTTATTAGATGTTAAAATTTCAGATTTTGGAGTTTCATCTGTTGTACAAAATATTGATGATAACAATTACAATATTTTATCAAATGAAGCAGATGTTTTTGGAACTATTCCCTATATTTGTCCAGATGTAATCAGTTTAGATAAAACTAAACCTAAAGTTACTAAACAATTTGATTTTCATGCTTTAGGAATTATTTTTTATGAAATGATTGTTGGTGAAAAACCTTTAGAAATTGAAAATGAAATGGATCCAACTGTAATTTCTTATTTTAAAAAATATGATATTACTCCTTTAAAAAAAATAAATCCAAAATTTTTGAATCAAATTGAAAACATGTTTTTAAAATTAACAGCATCAAAACCAGGAGATATTAAATATAGATATGATGATTGTTTAGAAATCATAGCTGATATTGAAAAAATAGAAAGAGTTATTTCTGGAAAAGACAAAGAAGAACCATTATTAATTAGCACTGCTAAAAGAAATTATCAATTAGTTTCAACTTTTAAATTAAATGATAAAGAATCGTTTTTGAAACCTTTATTTAAAAAATCTATTTTCTGAATTTTTTGCTCTTCTTTTTTGCTTTTCTTTATCTTATTAATTGCTTCTTTAATTGTTAATTTTGGGTAGATTTAGAAATTGATATGCAAGGAAAAGTACTTTTCAAAATAGCAAATAGCTTTTTATTAAATGATTTTAGTAGCAGTGAAAAAATCAAAGCAGTAATAAGAAAGAAAACAAAATCTCAATTCACCATTTTAGTTGGTGATAATGTTTTTTATGAAAATGACAAATATGAAGGTTTTGTTATTGAAAAAATTATGGAACGAAATAATTTTTTGATAAGACCAAAAGTTGCAAATGTTAATGCAGTTTGTATAGTTTTTTCTGTGAAAGAACCTGATTTTAGTTCATATTCTTTAAATAAATTTTTGGCTTTTTATGAATCAAGAAATGTTGATTTTGTTATGATTTATTTTTCAAAAATGGATTTACTAAACAAAACTGAATTATTAAAAATGAATGAAATAATTTCTGAATATAAAAAAAATAATTATGTTGTTTTTACTTCTGTTGAAAAAGATAAATGCAAAAAAGAAATTTTAAATTTAATTAAAAAAAACACTATTTGTTTTGCTGGACAATCAGGAGTTGGGAAGTCAACATTAATAAATTATTTAGTTCCAGATTTACATTTAAAAACACAAGAAATTTCTAAGTCTTTAAATCGAGGAAAGCATACTACAACAAGCTCTTTTATTTTTCCTTTTAGTGATGGTTTTATTCTAGATACACCTGGATTTAGTTCATTAGATTTAAATATGACAAAACTAGAATTAGCAAATGCTTTTACTGATTTCAGAAATAACAGTATTCACTGTAAATTTAAAAATTGTTTGCACTTAAATGAAATAAATTGCTATATAAAAAATATGGTAGATGCAAAAAAAATATATCATCAAAGATATTTAGATTATCAAAAAATGATGAGTGAAATCAAAAAATAAATTTTTAATTTTTTAATTAATTATTGGTATAAAATTTTTTTATTATTTATGAAAACAATAAATTTAGAAGAAATCAAAGATTTTTTATCTTCACTTGAAATATTTGAAAAAAGAACTGAACTTTTAAGTGGTGCAGATATATTTGGTTTTAAAATAAATGAAACTTTATCACAAAAAACTATTGATGCAAAAATTAATAATTATGATGCTAGTTTTATAATTACTAATGAAATTATTTCAGAATATAGTTGTAACTGTGAAATTTATTTGTCTTCTAAAAAAATATGTATTCATGTTTTTTGTTTAATTGAAACATACAATCAATATGTTAAATATATAGTTAACAAATACCAAGATGTAAAAGATGTTAGCTTTGAAATTGCTCCCATTATCTTAGAACAAGAAAATGGATTAAAAAAAATAGTAATTGAATTTTATTTTAATTGCAATTACAAAAAGTTTTTTGTTTCAAATGTTAAAGAATTATTTTCACATGAAGATAAATATTATTTTTTTCCTTTATCTTTTTTCAAAAAAAATCAAATCGATTATGAATCTTTAGTCAAAATTGAAGAACTTCAAAAAATGATAAATTCAAAAAAAATCATTTTTGAAAAAAATCAAATAATAATTGATATCAGTGAAATTGGTGATTGATTAGATTTTTTTAATAAGCTAAATATTACATTTTTTTACCAAAATAATTTCACATGAAATATTACTAATTATTTTTTAGATGGTATTAATTATGAGTTTGAAGAACAGTGTAAACCTGGTGTTAATAACAAAAGAAAATATAGTTTAAAAATGAATAAAGAATTTTCCTTTTTTAGCATTTTAACAAATCAACATGTTTTCTTGTTTTCGCATTTAAAACCAAAGTCAACTATTAATATTTATAAAT
>CAMWTH010000015.1 GCA_947177125.1 uncultured Mycoplasma sp.
GGTGATTTGTATAATTGTAATTTTTTTTTTTTTTATGAAAAAATTTTAAATATTTTTTTTTTTTTTTTTTTAGGAAAAAGTTAAACATTTTTAAATAAAAACTTCTGAATATGGTAAGGAATTATTATTTTTTCACTAAAATTATTAAGTAGTTAAAATTATATTTTAAATTTTATATACAAAATTGATTACCATCAATTATTAGTTAAAAAATACACCAATTTTATTTGGTGTATTTTTTATATGAATTAATTTTTTAATAATAGAAATTTTTTCTTTTATTGTATTTATTTCTTTTTTTTGCTGCAGCTTTTTCTTTTTCTTTTTTTCTTAACCCTGGTCTTAAATAGAATTCATGTCTTTTTCGAGATTTTTCAGTTTCAGAAGTTATTCTTTTAAAACTTTTTAAAGCAGCATCTAAGTCTCCGTTTTTAACTTCAACTTTTGGCATAGAAACAATCACCCAATTTCTGTCTAATATGTAAGAAATTATATCATTTTTTTCTTTTTTATTGGATAAAAAAATTTAAATAATTTTTTATTAGTTTTTGAAAAAAATAAATGATAATAATTAAAATAATTAAATGAAACTATGGAAAAAAGCAAGATTTTTAATTTTTTAAGTAAACTAAATTTGGTTAATCAACAAAACTGAAATCAATTTTTTGATAAACATTGTGATTTTAAATTTAGCAGAAATAAAACAACAGGTTTAATTTCTATAAAAGTTTTAATTAACCAGATTTTACCTCCAGAAATTTTGTTTTCTTTTATAGAAAGTTTAGAGCTTGTTGATAAATCAGTTTACTTTAGTATTGAATATAATTATCAAGATCTTTTAGTAGATGAAATTATTAATTATCTTATTTTTTTTGTTAAAAAAAATCTAAATAAAAATACTAATAAAAAAGATTATCAAAATCTTTTAGATTTAATGAATTACAATTTAAAAATTAATAAACCAACTATTCAAAACAATGTTATATACATTAATTGTTTAGAAAAAAGTCAATTTGAATCAATTAATAAATATTTAGATAGATTTAATTTATTTATTAAGCAATATGGGATAAAAAATTATGAATTAGTTTGTGTAGAAGATAAAAAAATTTTAGACACAATTTTTGAACATAAAAAAAATATTAATGAAAAAATAAAAGAAAAAAATTTATTAAAACAAAATATTAACACAAAAAAAGAGAAACTAGATTCTGCTTTTCAGTATAAATTCAAAAAAAATATTTCTGGTGAAATAACAAAATTATCAGATTTATTTTTTGAAATGAAAGCAGCAAATGTGGAAGGAGAAATTTTTAAAATCGAAACTATTTTAACAAAAAATGGTTATCAAATTTTTAAGTTTTATATAACAGATTATACAGATTCTATTTTATTGAAAGCGCTATTTGGAAAAAAAATCAATCAAGAAATTTTAGATAAGTTAAAAATAGGCACTTGAATAAAATCAAAAATTAGTATTCAATCTGATTTATATGAAAATAATGAAATCACTGGATTAATTGAAGAAATAAGTATTATTGATAAACCTAAAAAATTTCAAAGATCAGATGATGAAAAAATAAAAAGAACAGAATTAATTAATCATACTAATATGACAGCATTTGAAGGTCTTATTAACATCAAAGAAATTTTTAAATTTTCTGAAGAAATGGGATACAAAGCTGTTGCTATTACTGATAAATTTAATTGTCAAAATTTTCCAGAATTTTATAATGAATCAAAAAAATATCCTGAAATAAAAACTATTTATGGTGTTCAAATGGACAAAACCATAAAAGATATAATAGTGGTTAAAAATCCAACCACTACAAATTTAAATGAAGCTTGTTATGTTTTGTTTGACATCGAAACCACTGGTTTAAGTCCTTATTATGATAAAATAATTGAGTTTGGTGCAATTAAATATCATAGAGGTGTTATTGTTGATAGAATCCAATTTTTTATAAATCCAGAAGAAAAAATTAATGAAAAGATTTATTCACTTACTAGAATATCAAATGACGAATTGGATGGTGCAATAAAAATTAAGGAAGCACTTATCAAAATAAAAGAATTTATTAAAGATAGTGTTTTGATTGCACACAATGGAATAAAGTTTGATTTACCTTTTTTAAATTGTAAACTTGAACAACTGAATATGGATTTAATCACAAATACTATGATAGATACTTTGCAAATTTCTAGAGCAGTTAATGAACAAATATCTGGACATTCGCTTGGTATAATAGCTAGAAAATACAAAATTAATTACAATGATCTTGAAGCTCACCGAGCAGATAAAGATGCTGAATATTTGTTAGATGTTTGAAAAAAAATGCAAGAAATTCTTAGTTTCAAGGGTATTAATACAATTCAAGAATTAAATGAAAAACTACAAAATGGTTTTTTAAAATCTAGAAACAGAGGAAATTTAATTACAGTTTATTGCAAGTCACAAGAAGATATAAGAAAACTTTATGAATTAGTATCAATTTCACTGACTGAAAATTATTTTGGTGGTCCAAAAGTTTATTTGGAAAATTTTTTAAAATTTAAAAGTGCTTTTTTAACTACAAATTCTGCTACAGAAGGTGACGTTTTTGAAGCAGCAATGAATTCTACAAATGAAGAATTAGAAGAAATTATTAAAAATAATTATGATTTTATTACAATTGCATCACCACTTTGTTTTTTACATGAAATTGAAAGAGAAGTTTATAAAAAAAATTGAATTGAAGATGCAATTAAAAGAATTATTAATATAGCAAAAAAATACAATAAAAAAGTTGTTGCTACTTCAGACACTTATTATTTGAATGAATTTGATGAAATTTATTTTAGAGTTTATGTAAATGCAAAAATCATTGGCGGAAAAAGACATCGTTTATTTAAATATAATGATTCAAATTTAGTTCTACCAAAATTTTATTTTCGAACAACTTTGGAATTAAAAAAAGAGTTTGAATTTTTAAATGACAACAATTTAATTAATGAAATTGTTGTAGAGAACAGTAATTATATTGAAAGTTTAATTGAAAAAAATATTAAGCCAATTAAAGAAAATTTACACTCACCTCATATTGAGGGTGCTAATACTAAATTAAAAAATTTAATTTATGAGAGAGCATATCAATTTTTTGGTAAAGAAATGAATGATTTGGTTAAAGCAAGAATTGATAGAGAAATTAGTTCTGTTATAGATAATGGATATTCAATGGTTTATTGGTTTTCTCACTTATTAGTAAATCAGTCTATTAAAGATGGATATTTAGTTGGTTCTAGAGGATCTGTTGGTTCTTCTGTTACTGCTTGATTAATAAATATTACTGAAGTTAATCCATTAGAACCACATTATATTTGTAAACAATGTTTTTATTTTGATTTTGTGAAAGATGCTGAAAGTGGCTTTGATTTACCAGAAATAAATTGTCCAAATTGTAAAACTAAAATTTCTGGTAATGGTCATAATATACCATTTGAAACATTTATGGGTTTTAAAGGAGATAAAATTCCTGATATTGATTTAAATTTTTCTGCTCTATACCAAACAAAAGCTCATGAATTTATTAAAAATATGTTTGGAAAAGAAAGAGTTTTTCGTGCCGGAACAATAAACACAATTGCTGAAAAAACTGCTTATGGATATGTAAAAACATATTTTGAAGATATGAATAAAGAAAATGTTAGAAATGCTGAAATATTAAGAATTGCTAAAAAATGTGAAAATGTAAAAAGAACAACTGGACAACATCCGGGTGGAATTGTTGTTATTCCTCATGAAAATGATGTCTATGATTTTACGCCTTTTAATTATCCAGCAGATGATACTACTCAAGATTGATTTACAACTCATTTAGCTTTTGAATCACTGCATGATTCTTTGTTAAAATTTGATATTTTAGGTCATGATAATCCAACGATTTTAAAATTTTTATCTGAATGAACAAATGTTAATCCTGATAAAATACCAAATCATGATGATAAGGTTATGGACTTATTTAACAGCACAAATAGTTTAAATATTAAAAATCCTAATGTTAATAAAATTTTAAAAGTTGGTTCAAGTGGTATTCCAGAATTTGGAACTAACTTTGTAAAAGAAATGCTTTTAATTACAAAACCAAAAAAGTTTTCAGATTTAATTAGAATTTCAGGACTTGCACATGGTACAAATGTTTGAAATGATAATGCTAAATATTTAATCGAAGAAAAAGGACTAAAAATTTCTGATGTAATTTCTTGTCGTGATGACATCATGTCATATTTAATTAATAAAGGAATTGAATCAAGTGTAGCATTTAAAATAATGGAAGATGTGAGAAAAGGGAAAGGATTAAAAGATGAATATATAAAAGTTTTATCTGAAAATAAAATTCCTGATTGGTATATTGAATCTTGCAATAAAATTTCTTACTTATTTCCAAAAGCTCATGCAACTGCTTATGTTATTATGGCATGAAAAATAGCTTGATTCAAAATTCACTATCCATTGTATTTTTATGCTTCTTATTTTTCGATAAGAATTGATGTTTTTGATATTAAAACCATTTTGAGAGGACAAGATGAATTAATTAATAAAATAAATTCAACAAAAGAAAAATTGCTTAATCCAAAAACTAAAGCTTTAGTAAAAAATAAAGAAATAGATTTAATTCCAATTTATGAACTAGCATTAGAATTATTAGCTAGAGGATTTGAATTTTCACCAATCGATTTAAAAAAATCACAAGCTACAGATTTTTTAGTTGAGGGAAATAAGCTAATTCCCCCTTTTTCTGCTATTGATGGATTAGGAGAAACTGTAGCCACTTCAATTGTTAAAGCAAGAGAAGAAAAAATGTTTACTTCAAAAGAAGATATTAAAAAAAGAACTAAAGTAACAACCGCACATTTAAAATCATTAATAGATTTAGAGATTATTTCTTCACTTGATGATGATGACCAAATTTCTTTATTTAGCTATGATTAAAAGATAAAACTATTAAATAGTCTTATCTTTTTTGTATTTTTTTAGTAAAAAATTAATAAATAGTTCTATTGCTAACATTGATCTCACATCATTTTCACAATATATTTTCATTTCTTTTTCTAATTTTCTTCATTCTTCATTTGAGACAAGATTAAAAAATCTTTTTGTTGTTTCTTCTTGACAAATTTGTCCATTACTAATTTCAAGGTTTTCATAATTTAAACATTTAGCTATTTGATAAATTTTTTTATTATATTTACCAACTAGAGGCAAAACTTTTTTAATGGAATAAAATCCAAAAAGCTCTTTAAAAAATAAAATATATCCATAATCTGAACTTGAACTTAATTTAAAAAAATCAGCTAAATCGTAAATGTTTTTAATAATCTCATTTACTTTAAATCAGTACAGTGGTTTACTTATAAATTTTGCCATTTCTTTAAGTCTAGAGCACTCAAAACTTTTGTTATAAACAACATAAGATGTATTGTGTTGTTTTTTTATTTTTCATGTGTTATTAATAAGTTCTGGATTTGGTCCAAAATACAATTTATCAATGATATTTTCAAATCATTTTATAGTGATTTTTTTGGGATCAATAATTAGATTTTCACATTTTAAATTTTCAGGTTTTTCTTTTTTAGTGGTTTTGATAATTGAACATTGAGTTACTATTTGCATAAAAGGTAATGAATTATCAATTACTCTTATTGGCGAATTAATTGTTTCGAAATCAAAATATACTTTATTTGAATGAAGTTGTTTTATTTTAGACTCACTAACCAATTCATTTATTATTATTTTTTCTTTAGATTTAAATAAATCTAAATAAAAAGTAGGATTCTTTTTTGGTTGTTTTAAAAAGTTTTGAATGTCATCATTCTTTTTTACAGATTCAATTTTTTCTTTGTTTTGATCTGCAACATTTCCTGAAAAATCATATAGGTTGTATCCCATCAGTGAATATAGTTTTCTTTTAAGCGGAAAATATTCACAAGTTTTAATTGGGCTTTTATCATTTACTGATGGTTCAAAAATTGGGATACTTTCATTATTTAATTTCCTTTTGTGTTTTTCAAGTTCAGTTATTACTGTTCTAAATTCTTCATTAATTTTTTTAATTATTTCATAACTGTTTCTATACTTTTTTGAACTTTGCCCATTTGTTGAGCACTCTATATTAGTTTCGATTGCATTGAAATTACTGTACATTAAATCTTTGATTTTTAAAGGTTCTAAGTTTTCTGAATAAGGTTTTCCTTTTTTAATTTCATTTTTAATTTTAGTTACATCTTCAACTGAAGTTATACCTTTTTTTGAAAAATCTGGAAAACTAACAGTTTTAGATAAATTTATATATGGCGTGGTTTGAAGTGAAACTAAATTTTTATTTAAAAAATTGTATTCTATTAAGCAAAGTTCATAGTCATAGGTGAAATCTAAGTTTTTTAAATAGCTTTGATTTTCAATAACATTCATTTGAAAAAACAAGTCAAGATAGTGAACAAATTTTGCAGTTGTTGTTCCTTTTGTTTCAACTATTTTTATTTCACTTCCTTTTTTGATTAATGCATCTGGTTTTGTAATTAAGTTTTGGTAAATAAAAACAGGTTGAAAAATAATTATTGATTTATTTTTTGTTATTAATTCTTTTGTTTTTTTTGCTTGTTGTTCATTTGTTTTATTTTTATATTTTTTTTCTAAGTCATAATGATTTGTTACTTCACTATTTAAATTGATAATGTGCTTTCTAGATTCTTTATCTATTATGTTTCCTTGTGTTATGTAGATATTATTTTCTCTAGAATCTAAAGGATTTGATTCTTTGTATTCTTTATAAAACTCATAACTATCAATTTCAGATCCTTCTTCAAAATTTTCTTCATCATCTTCATCAGTTAGTTCATCTAAATTAGAAATATCTAATTTATTTTTCTTTTTATAAAACAAAATATCAGATTCTAGTTTTGATTCAATTTCTTGAATGCTAAAAAATCACAAACCTTTTGGTTTTGTATAATAGTCTATAAAATTATATTTACCTAAATACTTACTTATTTTCATTTTTTTCTAATGCTTATATATGTTCAAGTTTAATTAAATATTATTTTTGAAATAATTTTACAAAAATTTACTTTTTTGATATACTTATATATTAAACTTTTTTAAGGAGAATTTTAATATGTCTAATATTTGAAATAAAGATGAAAGAATTATGGAACTTGTTGTTAAACATTATAATGTTGAATTAAAAGCTTCAAATACTTATAGTCATTTAGCTACAGTTGCTAAAAGTTTGGGCTATGATAATGTTGCAAGTTATCTTGTTAATATGGCATCAGACAAATTAACTGCACACTTACCAAGATTAAGTGGATACTTAATGCAAGTTGATTATGTTTTAAAAATTAATCAATTAAGCATTCCAGAAAGTTTTGGATTTTTAACAACTATTCAAGATGTTTTGAATGCAGCTGTTAAAACTGAACAAAAAGTTAGAGAAAGTGTTGCACAAGTTACAGAAATTTCTTTAGCTGCAAAAGATTTTGAAACTTTTGAAAGAATGCAATGATTTGTAAGAGATTCAATTGAAGATTTAGAAGAAATTAGTGATTTAGCAACATATGCAAGTTCACCAAATGTAAATATGATTAATATTGAAAGCATTGCGCTTTCTAGAATGAATAAAGAAAAAAAAGAATATTAATAATAATTATTAATAGTAAAATTAAATCCTATTATTTGCTTAATTCATTTTTATTTATTCAAATAATAGATTTATGGGGATGTCACGGTTTCGACATGAACTATTAATCTTTAAATGCAGCAGGGTAAGCCCTTTATAGCTGTCGAGGCTAATAAATGCTAAGAAAAATAATAACGAAGTTATTGATGTAGAATTAAACGATTTCGAAATCAATACTTTAAGCCAACAAGCTAATTTCGCTCTATACGCTTAATTATCATTGGTAATAAACTTATGTCTTTTTCTAGGTAGGTGTAAGTGTTTAATAACTAGATAGCTAATTAAATTCCTATAATAATTAGTGAAAGTTCGTTAGGATTACTTTTAATAATAGATTGTTCCAGTTCTTTAGTTAAAAGGAAATTTAAATTTGGAACTAAGCTGTAGATTTTATTGTATTGTAGTTTGTGGAAACGGGTTCGACTCCCGTCATCTCCACCATTAAAAATTTCACTAATAAATAAAAGGGTAATTGTTACTCTTTTATTTTTTTAGTTAACACATTAAAGTAAATTTAAATATTTCAAAATTTTAAAATAAAATAAAATTGCATAAAGTTTCATAAGACTTTATGAATTTTATTATAAAAATTTTAAGGAATCTAGATGTCAGTAACTGGTAATCAACAGGCTACAGCTGCTGTTAAACAAACTCCAACAGCCACTACTAGTCAGACTACTATTGGTAGTGGACAAGTTGGCAAGCAAGCTGTAACTAAAGAGATACCTCAAAAGAAATTAGTTCTTATGTGAGCTATGATTCTAGTTGGGTATTTCTTGTTTGTAGTCCAATGATACTCAATAGGTAACTTTGCGGGTGGGTACAATGCCAATATTGGTACTGTAACTGGTAATGCTGCACTTGCAGCAATGCCAAATTGAACCATTACTTTAATGCGTGGTATTGGTTCAATTCTTGCAGGGTTTCTGCTAGCAAAAATTGGACACAGATATGCTGTAATAACAGTATTATCTTTGATGGTTTTGTCTTTTCCATTTTTAATAGTAATAGGAATTAAGTGAGATCCTAACACTCCAGAAGGATATAATAGCGCAGCTTTTGGTTTATTCCTATTCTTTAGATTATTTTTAGCAATTGGAGGTACTACTCTAATTACTTACACTAATAGTGTAATTGCTAAAATGCCTACAGAAAAAAGACCTACTTTTATGACTATTAACCAATTTGGGTTTAATGGTGGTGCATTCTTTGCAAACTTCTTTTTCTGTTTCGGATTAAGTTCTGTAATTAATGCTGATCCTGCTGTATGATTGACAATATTAACTCTTTTACTTGCTCTTATTGCAATTATATTAGTAGTATATATTATGTTTGGTATGGAAGTTCTTCCACCACAAAAGAAACAAAATGCTAAATTTCAAAATGATGATATAACTTTTGGAAAAGTTTTTAAACAAGGTTATACATGAAAAATGTCTACAATTTTCATTATTTGATTAATTGCAGTAGTTTTCATTAATAGTGCAACAATGAGAAATGTGATTGAACAATCACCTGCAAATCTTCAAACTTTAATTGAATGAAATATTGCAAATAAAGGTACTAGTGCTGATGCAGCATGAACAGGAACTATAGCTAATACAACTTTAGGAACAGCTTCTCAAGTTGTTGTAGGATCAGGATACAACTGAGTTTGACCGACATTTATTTGTATGTTTGTAGCTGGTTTCTTTGTTGGATTATTATTTATTTCTCCATTTAGTAAAACTATTTATAAAAGAAAATTATTTTTCCACACAATGTTTATTTTAGGATTTGTGTTTGCAGCAATTTCTTTAATGATAGGTTACTTTGGCGGATATGGTAATAGTGCAGCTTTAGCGTTCTTCTTTATATTTATCTTTATTAGTGGAATGTTTTTATGAGCTGTTCAACCAGTTTTATTATCTTTATATCAACAAGCACCTCAATCTAACCCTAAATATGCAGGTATTATTGCTGGATTAATTTGAGGTATTGGTTATGTAGGTTACACTATATTTGAATTGCTATTCTCTGTAATTTCTTCATATGCTGGTAATGCTTCTTCTTTTGCTCTTGCTTTAGGACAAGCAAAAGCTGCAGCTGCATCTAACACATTAGAACTAGGAGGTGTTGCAGATTGAGTAGCAACTAATTACACAGCACCTGTAGGAAATATAGTAACAATTATATTCTTCTTCATTGCTTGTTTATTAGTATTTATCCCAATTCAAATGCTACCACCTGCTGGTATAAAAGATGCAAACGGAAACTTTGTTCCATTTACTAAAACTTGAAAACCTTGAGAATGAAATTTCAAAAAACCTGAAGTTCGTTTTTAATCAAATAAAAATTTTGGAATTAAAATAGATAGCAACTGCTATCTATTTTTATTTTTTGTTATAGAAAATATATAATGAAATTAAATAAATTTAATGAATGAGTTTTTATGGATGACAAAAATAAAAAAACTGATGAAGTTTTTTTCAAAATAGGTGATGATAGTGACATAGAAAAATCTATAGATCAACTTAATAAAATGAGAAAAAGTTCTAATAGTGATTCTGTAGAGCATAAGAATAAAAACAACAACAATATAACAAAAGCGGAAGTAATTAATATTATTTTTGAAACTTATAAAAAAACTAATGATCCATTTTTAAAGAAAATATTAATTAAAACAAATTTTGAAAACAATAATTCTTTTGTTTACGATGAGAAAAATAATTTAAATAACACTATTTATTTTGAAGATAATATAAAAAGTGATTTAAGAACTTTAAAAGCATTATCTAACATTCATTTTTATATGCTTTTGATTGGTTATTTAATTGGTATATTTATGTTTATTTACATAAGTGTTAATAATTCAAATTTAAATTTAAATTTTTCAAATTTAATAACATTAAATAATGAGTGACTTTATGTTTTGCTTGCAGGTTTTATCTATGGAATTGTTATAGATATTTTTTGCTTTGTTATACTGTCAAATTTAAAAAACTTTAATCCAAAAATTAAAGATACAAAACTTTTAAGAACATTGTTTATTTTTGGAATATTTACTGGAATTATAGGTATAGTTGCATCAGGTATTTTATCTTTTGATATTTTAAAAGGAGTTGAAACCAGAAGCAGACACTATTTTACAAATGATTTTAAAATTGATAAAAATAGACTTTATGAAAATAGTAATTCTTTGAATATTGATGAAAGTAAACTAAATTCTTTAAAAAATTTTACTATTAGTTTTGTTACCATTTCATTTTTTGCACTTTTGGCTTATATTGCCTATATCTTTCTTGGGTATTTTTTGCCAATTAGTATTAACAATTCAGGTATAGAAAGTTTTAAAAAAACAACTTCAATCATATTTACTATTGAAATGATTTCACTAGCTTGTTTTTTATTATCATTGATTTTAGTTTGCTTTATTTTATATAAATCTTATTCTCTTTCTGAACAAACTAACTTTGTATTTAAAATTCCAATTGTTGTTTTTTCTATTACTATTTCCATCATTGTTATTCTTACTATTTTTGATTTAATAGGTTTTGATATCTTATTTAATTCTGTTACAAATTTTTTAGCTACTCTATTTTCTTTAGCAGGAAGCTTAGTAACAATAAGTAAAATTAAAGAAATAAAAAACATTAACAGTAGGTATTAAAAAATATATAAACAAAATTTGATTATTGTTGTTTTTTTGGATAAATTTATAATTAAATAAATTTAATGAATGAGTTTTTATGGATGACAAAAATAAAAAATCTGATGAAGTAACTTTCAAAATAACTAGTGATAGTGATATAGAAAAAGCTATAGAACAACTTAAAAAAATGAAAGAAACTAACAACAAAATTTTTAGTGAATATGAAAGTAAAAACACTAATGATTTATATAGTGATGAATATTTTGAAAAATTAAAGAAAAGTTATTTTGATAGTAATTTTGAAAGTTCTTTTGGATCTGAAAATAATGATAATCAAAATAATGATAATAATACATCTAATTTGCTTGATGAACAATATTCAGAAAATGTTTATGATTCTGGTAACAGAAAAAAAGTCATGATGGAAAAAATAATAAGTTTAAAAAAATTTTCTAATTTTTATTTTTTTCTACTTTTAATTCAGTACATAATAGGTATTGTTATTTTTATTGCATATTACTTTACAAAACCAATTTATTTTAATGGACCATTAGAATTTAGGTTTTTACATACTGTGCAATCTGATAGTACTTTAATTATTATACTTGTTGTGTTTTTTGTTTTAAATGTTATACCTTTTGTTTTTGTTCCAATAGTTATATTGTCATCCTTAAACAGCAATGATTTAAAAATTAAAAATAGGAAAGAATTAAAAGTTCTATTTATTATTGGAATTTTTACTGGATTAGTTGGTTTAGTAGCATCAGGTATTCTTTCCTTTTCGGTTTTAAAAGGAGTGAAAATCAGTAAAAATGCATACCAAAACTTTTACTAATAATTAAAAAATTTATTAAAACAAACTACATATGAATATAAAAAAATTATTAAATTGAGAAAGATAAGGAATAAAAATATGAATTTTTTTGAAGAAAATATTTTAGAAAAAAAATTAAATAAAAGAATAGATGAAAAAAAACTAAATTCGTTGAAAGCAACTACTATTGCTTTTCTGTTTTTTTCTACAGTAGCTATTATTTTGTTTATTTTATATCTTTCAGATTTAAACCCAGGTAGTTGAATTTATTTGGCTTATTATAATTTATATTTTAATTTGATAAGTTTATGATCATTTTTTAAACTTGCTTCTTTTTTATCTTTTGTAATTTCTTTTATATTGGCTATTGTTTTGATAAAAAAATGTATGTCTATTTCCAAAGAAATAAATGATGAGTTAAAACCATCCATTATTATTTTTTGGATTTTCTTTGCATTGATATTTTTAGTTGCTATTTTTTACTTTATAAATTTAGATATAGTAACTGAAAGTGTAATAACTATTTTTGCTTGAATTTTTTCTTTTTCAGTCAGTAACATCACAATTAAAAAAGTAAATACAATCAAGAGAATAAATCCGAAATATTAAATTATACATGTAAGAATTTTAAGTAATATCAAACCACAAGAAGTAAAAATCTTGTGGTTTTTTGATCACTTCAAAAGAAAAACAACACAAAACAGCTCATGTTTAACTAATAAGTAAAAGTATTTTTTTATAAAGGTTTATAATTTTTTTATTATGAATATAAATGAAGAAAAATTTAATGAAGAAAAAGAGATAGATAAAGTTTTAGAAAATTCAATTTTAAAAATAAGAAAAATGTCTACTCATTACAAATTTATGTTTTTTGTAGAAATTGTTTTATATTTAATTGGTGCATGTCTTTTAGAGCTTTGTAAAGGTAATCTTATTGCAACAATTTGTGGCGCACTATTTATAGCTATTTCTGTAATTTCTACAATTACTAATTACATTATTAATGTTTTACTTGTGATTGAAGTAGGATATTTAAAAACAAGATATAAAAGTGTAGAATCATTATTTTATCTTTTTCTTGTAGGTTTGTTTCTGATTTTCCCTACATTGATAAGTTGTTTTGCGATAAAAAAATTTTATTTTTTTTGAACAAAAGAAGATTAAACAATTTCAAAAAGTGAGATATTTATAAAAAATAATATAATTATTATTAATGGATTTAAGGAGATAACTAAAATGTATGAATTAACTCTTTTAGAAACTCAAAAAGCAATAAAATTTATAAAAGATTTATTTCAAATAAATTTATCGCATGCACTTAGGCTTCATCGTGTAACTGCTCCAATTGTTTTAGAACCTGATACAGGTATTAATGATGATTTAAGCGGATCAGAAACACCTGTTTCTTTTTTGAGTAGTAAAAATGGATTAAGAGGAGAAATTCCTCATTCATTAGCTAAATGGAAAAGATTAGCACTAGCAAGATATGATATTCCTTTACATGAAGGTGTTTATGCTGATATGAATGCAATTAGAAAAGATGAAATCATATCAAATATTCATTCAATTTATGTAGATCAATGAGATTGAGAATTACATATTAAAAAAAGTGAAAGAAATATTAAAACTTTAAAAGTTGTTGTTAATAAAATTTATGAAATTATTAGATTTTGTCAGCAAGAAGTTAATAAAAAATATGAATGATTTGACGGTAAAGCATTACCAGAAAAAATCACATTTATTACAGCACAAGAATTATTGGATAAATATCCAAATAAGACACCAAAAGAAAGAGAAAATTTAATTGCAAAAGAATTTAAAGCTGTTTTTATTATTGGTGTTGGGGATAAATTATCAAATGGACATCCACATGATTTAAGAGCTCCAGATTATGATGATTGATCTTTAAATGGTGATATTATTGTTTGAAATTACACAACAAATTCTGCACTAGAATTAAGTTCAATGGGAATAAGAGTTGATGAAAAAAGTTTATTATCACAATTAGAAAAAGTTGGTAAATCATCTAAACAGAAATTAGATTTTCACCAAAAATTATTAAAAAGAGAAATTCCATATTCTATTGGTGGTGGTATTGGTCAAAGTAGATTGTGTTATTTTTTACTTCATAAAAGACATATTGGTGAAGTTCAAACATCAATTTGACCAGAAGAAGTAATTGAAGAAGCTTTAGAAAATAACATAAATATTCTTTAATAGTTTATATTATAGGTTTTGTTTATATGAGGCAAAATCTATAATTTTTTTATTAAATTTTTTATTTATTTCTTTTTTTATTTTTTCTAAATCTGTTTCAACAATTTCTTTAGAATTTTCTAAATCAAAAATAGATTGTTGATAATTATTTTCATTTGTTGTTAGATTATTAACTGTTATACTAACATTTATTATTTCACTATAGTAATTAGGCGAAATTGATTGTTCAAAAAGTCTTAAAGCAATATTTAAAGGAACTTTTGAGACAAATTTTTCAAATTTATGAAACTTATTTATGATTAAATCGTTTTTTAATTTTAGTTTTAAATTAAAACTAATATAAGTATAGTTTTTTTGTTTTAAATGAAAATTAATGTCTCTTATTAATTCTTCTATTAATTTTAAGAATTCTAGGTATTCAGTAAAATTACGAATTGATTGACTTCTACTAACATTTTTACTTTGAAAATTTGGATTAATAACTTCACAAGCAATACCTAATACATTCATTTTTATTTTTGATCAAGAAATTCCTATTTTTTTTCTAATTAAATAATCATCTTCTAAAAGTGCTATATCTTTTATCAAATTAATTTTCATTTCTTTAAAAACACTAGCAGTGCTTGGACCTATTCCAATAATTTTTTTTACCGGTAAATCATATATATAATTTTTAAAATTTTTCTTATTTAGTGTTAAAAAACCATCAGGTTTACACAAATTAGTTGCCATTTTAGCTAAGAATTTTGTAAAAGAATTTCCTACAGTACAATTTAAATTAAATTTATTTTTTATGCTATTTTTTATGTAAGAAGCAAATTCGATTTCTTGTCAATTTTCAAATTTTGAATCACTTACATCCAAATACCATTCATCAATTGAACCAGTTTCCATATTTTTTATTAAAGATTTTAAAAATTTTTCAATTTTATGAGAAATTTTTGAATATTTGTTTTTATCAGGTGGAACAATTACTAAATTTTTACAATTTTTTTTTGCTTCTAATAAAGGCATTCCTGATTTTATACCTAATTGTCTAGATATGTAGTTGGCTGAAGATACTACCCTATGTCCAACAACCATAGGAATAGTTAAAAAAGTTGGATTATATAAAGCTTCAACAGATGGAAAAAAACTATCCATGTCAATGTGAAAAATTTTATTTTCCATATGGATACTCCAAATAAAATAAATATTCAGTGTTTTCCTTTTTTGCGCCTTTTATAGGTGATTCTATATATCCAAGATTTTTGATATTTAAAGAATTAATTAATTGCTTAAAATTTTCAATAATTTTGTAATGGTCACTTTTTTTAGCATATCCTTTAGTTTTACTTATTTTTTTTCCAATTTCAAATTGTGGTTTTAATAAAACAACAGCTTTTCAATCTTTTCAATTAAATTCAATTATTTTTTTAATGATTAAAAAAACACTTATAAATGAAACGTCTATACAAATAAAATCAATTTTCTCTTTAATTAAATTTTCATCAAAATTTTTAAAATTTGTTTTTTCCAAATTAATCACTTTTTGGTTTTCTTTTATTTGCTCATCTAATTGATTAGTTCCAACATCAATTGCGTAAATTTTTTTTATATTATTTTCTAACATAACTTGACTAAATCCACCAGTTGATGCACCTATATCTACAGCTATTAAATTATTTAAATTTATTTGAAAATTATCTATTGCTGCTTTTAATTTATAAGCACCTCTTGAAACATAATTGATTGTTTCAACTAATTCAACTTTATCATTTGGATTAATTAAATAGTTTGGTTTTACAACAATTTGATTATTTACTTTAACTTTTTGGTTAGTTATTAAATTTTGAGCAAAGTTTCTTGATTTTGCTAGATTATTATTTACCAAAAAAAGATCCAATCTATTTTTTTCCATACTCTACTTAGGATTTGCTATTTTTTTTAAATTCTAAAATTTTTTAATTATTTAAGATTTAATAATTTTAATTTTTTATAACTATTATTATTCTTTATTATAAAAACCAAATTTATGTTTTTTTAAATATTTCTAAGTTTTAAAAAATTAAAAAATCACCCATTGAGTGATTTTTATAATGCTGTAAATTAATTAAAATAAAATTAAATATTCTTTTAAAAGATTATTTATTTTACTCATTTCATCTATAGATATTGACAAAACTTTATATCTATCTAAACCTATTAGATATTCTTTAACTCTTGGACAATCATTTGGAAGAATAACAACTTCATTAATTCAGATTGCTCCAATTGCTGATTTTTCTTCTTCAGGAACTATTACTTTATTGAATTGATCAAAAATATTTGGTGCTTCATACCCTTCTCTTACTAAAAGATTATTACCTTCAATGTAATTTAAATATTTTGATAATGACTCAACTGATTCTTTAACTATTACTACATTTAAGCCATATTGGGAAAGAATTTCACTTAATTGTGTGACACCTTCTTGGTTTGTTTCATCAGATAAAGAAATGTAATAAGTATCATCAACTGTTAAAACATCTTTTGTAGAAACTAACCCAGGAAAATCAATAAAATGAATTTTGTTTAGTGGATAAAATCTTCCTAAATGTGTTGCAATGTTTATTTTTTGATTATTAACTAATCCATCAATAAAATTAGTTAATACAACACATCTTGGAGTTGCAATACATAATTGATTTAATTTTGAACCAATTACATCATTTATGATTGATGGCATACTATGCACTCTGATAGGTACATTTCTTAAAAAGTGAACTAATGTATCATGTTCTTTAATGATTTGTGATATCGAATAATTTAATTTCTCATTTGTTCCGTCATTGTATTCTGTAGGTGTTCTGACAACAGCATAATTAAATTTTTTCATTTTTACTCCAAAAAATAATACTACTTATAATTATAATTTTTCCATTCATTAATTTTATAACTAGATTTACATTTAAAATATTTTTTCTTGATAATAATTTAAAAATTCACCATAAAGTAGTGTATTTATCATAATTTATTAAATTTTATAAAAATTTATAAGTTAAGATATATAGAAGGAAACTGAAAATAACAAGGGGAATAAGAATAACAAATTCTGTTCTAAATTATTGATTATGAGTAAAAAAGAAAAAGTTTTTTCTGTTAAGTCTAGACAGGATTCAAAAAATTTTGCCAATGAATACCTTATAAACAAAATCAGAAATAATTATCATTTAATACCTGGATTTAATTTAGAACCAGTTGTAGAAAATAAAGTTGTTGTTGATAATGATTTAGAAAACAGCAATACTTTTACTCCAGCAGAAATAATTCCAAACCCTAGTTATGTTGCTGATCTAAATAAAAATATCGATCAAAAAAATGCTATTAAAGAAAACCAAAATCTTGTTTATTATGATGAAAATATAGCTGATAGCAATGTCAACAACTATTATAATCAGCACACTAATAATTTTAATAATGAAGAAAACCAAAATTTATCAACTACTGCATTAAGTAGAACAAGTGAAAATTATGTAAATGAATTAAATTTTAATAATTTATCTAGTTCATCTGGTTATAATAATGAGAACTACTATTCACAAAATATGGCAAATAAAGACTATTCAAATAGTTTAAATAATTCAAATGATTATTATGAAGAAACTTATCAAGAATTAGTAAATAATAGCAATTATGTAAAAGAGAATTCAAATAAATTAAGTAACTGAAATATGAAAAAAAACAAAGAATATGAATTAAAAGATGATTCATTTGAAATAGAAGAATCTGAAAATCTACAAAGTTTGTTAAATGATTACAATATGGATACAAACATTTTAAAAGATGATGGTTTTGATGATGAAACATATTTTAGTTATTTATCAAGAAAGAAAATTAAGGCAATTATTTCTGAAAAATTAGGATATTGTGATGAACAAATGCTTGATGAAATTCACTCAAAAGCTATTAGTGAAAATTGAAAAGAATTAGATGTTCAAAAATGATTATTAAATCCTGAAAATATTAATAGATTCAAAGAGATGAATTATGATAAATCCATTGACTATCCAATAAATTTTTCGTCATCTGAAATTGACAAATCATTATTTGATCTTTCTGCAAAACATCTAGATAGCATAAATAATAACAGTAATGATACTAAGGTGATTAACTCTCTTACTCTAAACAGCAATGATAGTGAATATAAATTAGATAATCACAAAAAATACCATAATGAAGATATTAATAAAATAGATGATTTCAACAAAAATGATAACCACAATCATTGTAATACAAAAAATCATTATAGTGATTGTTGTCAAAAAAATAAAAATAGTTCTTTTACAAATGATATTTTTGCTTTAAAAAATCATAAAATTTTATGTAACTGTAAAAAAAATTTTTATGAATCATATGAAAAAAATACAATTGATGAAATCAAATCAAATCAAAAAGTTTTTGAAAAAGAAATTGCTAATAAATTTGACATTTTAAATAGTCAAATTCAAAATATAAGTGGAAATTTTAAAGCAACATTAGTTGATGAGTCTTATCGAAAGCTATTATTTGATAATCAAACTGAAACTATTAAAAATTATTTAAATGAAAGAGTTTTGAATTTACAATTTCCATCATCTTTTTTTTCAAAAATTAGAGAAATAAATTCATCGCTAAATAATGTAAATGATTTAGATTCAAATAAAGATTCTTATTTTGAAAAAAGAAATAAAAAAAATCGAAAAAATAATAACCATTCAATTGACAAAAAAAATGATCATTCAAATAGTACTCATAATCAAAAAATATTGCATTCAAGAATTAATGAATTAAACAAAAAAATGGACTATGAAATTGGAGAAATTAATTCAACTTTATTGAAATGAGAAAAAAGTAATATCTCTGAATTAAATGAATTAAAAAGTATTATTAGTGAAATCTCAAGTAAATTAGATTTTAATAATAATCAATCTAATAATAATCAAATTGAAAAAGAAAAAATTTGTGAAGATGATGAATTCTTATTTAATGAATTCAAAAAATCAGAAAGTTTTTCAAAAGACTATATAATTGAAAATTTTTCTTCAAAAAATAATGAAAATTTATTGACAGAAATTATAAATG
>CAMWTH010000016.1 GCA_947177125.1 uncultured Mycoplasma sp.
GAAATAGATACTGGATATTGATAAAGTTCTTTTTTATTTGTTTCAGCAAAAAATAAAAAATTTTTGTTATTTAAATAATTGATATAAAAAATAATGTTTCTTTTAGTTAGTTCATCAATTTTTTTAATTTTTATCAGAGAAACTAAATAATGCATAAGTGTTTCCAATAAAAAAACAAGAATAAAGTATAAACCAATAAAAAATAAATTTTGAGATGTATTATTGCCTGCTAATCCAATTGCTAATTTTACTAACCCACTACCAACTAATGAAACTGATAAAATGATTAAATCCAAAAAAATAATTAAAAAACAAAATAGTGATTCATTTGGTAAGTCAAAAAATTTAGTTTTTTTAACCATTTCAACACTAGAATTTATTTCTTTTTTAAAAGTTGATTTTGAAAAAACCATAAAAATATTGTTATATATTTTTTCAAACTCTTCAAAATTTATTTTTGTTATTCCTTTAATTGAATCATAAACTTCAATAAAAGTTTTTTTCATTTTACAAATTACAAAATGATTTCCAACTTCACTTTTAAATAAAGTAATGAAATAATCTTTATAATTTAGACTTAGCAGTTGATTAAAATCTACATCATAAGTTTCTAAATCAATATTTATGTCTCTTGCTAATATTTCTAAATCATAAATTGATATTCCATTTTTCCCAATTTTAAATTCATTTAAAATAGACTCATTTGTTATTTTTTCTTTGTACAAAAATTCATAAATTGAACTTAAAACACAAACACCGCAGTCATTACTGTTGTTTTGATATGTAATCTTCATTTTATTTCCTCCTACATATAAGAAAGGTAATAAAATGAACAAAACTGCATAAAAAAATCCAAGAAAACTTGGATTTTTTTAATTTTAAATTATTGGTTTAAATTCTTTTGCAGGTGCTGATGCAAATAATTTAGCACCTTGTTTAACTTTTTCTTCAAATTCATCTATTCTTTGAGAAGGTGTTTTTAAAGAATTTTCTGGAATTTTAGTTCCGTCCACTAAAATTGGTTCAAATACTTTAGCACCCATAAACTCTCAAGTTCCTTTTAAATTTTCAGTGTGGTTTCCTCATGGGTATCATCCTAAAGGTGCGCCTTGAGAAGTTAACAATTGAACTTGTAAATGAGATAATAAACCAATTGCATCACCTTTTTTAGAATATTTATATGAAAATGTTTTGTTAGCAACTAAAACATGGTCTAGATAATTTTTTGCAGTAGCACAAATATTAAAATTAGTCATTGGACAAGCAAAAATAACTTTGTTAACAGATTTTAATTGATTAATATAAAAATCTGAATCTTTTTCATTAAAAAAAGTTTTCATATTGCTACGATTTAAAGTAATTTGTGCCATTGGTAAATCATTTAAATCTATTTCAATAATTTCATCATTTGGATTAAATGATTTGTAAAATTTTACAAATCTATTAGTAAGTTCTTCAGTGAAAGAAATATTTTTTTCAATCATAGAACTTTTTATAACTAAAACTTTTGCCATATTTATTCCTTTTATTTTTTATTAAAATAACATTTTATTATTAAAAGATTTTAATATATATAAATAAAATAATAAAAAATTATTCTCTTATATTATCAAAAACTTTTGTAAATCAATTTTTATTTGAGCTATCTGTATTCTCCATTTTAGAAGTACCTGCACTAATTTTTTTAGTAGGATAGTTATTGTAGATTTTATTAATTAATAATTCTCCATTAATTTTTGTATTTATATAGTGCATAATTGATGCAATCAAAGAACAATATTTAGATTCTTTAATACTAAAAACATTTGGCTCAATAGCAAAAATATCTGCTCTTTTTTCTAAATTTTCTCGAATGTATGGAAACCATGAATCCAAAATATTCATAGAAGAAAAAATATAAATTTCATCAACACCTAAAAAATCTAACTTACTTTTTTGAGTATAATAATTTAATAAATAAATAAGATTCTTTATTCAAATAAAAATTTGTTTTTTAATATCTTGAATTGTTGTTTGTGAATAATGCATATATTTTTCTTTAAAATGATTAATTAAAGCTAGATTTTTGTTAAAAGAAGAAATAGATTTATAAATTTTTAATAATTCAATTGATTTTTCTTCATCAATACTACCAATTTTCCCAATTTCTGATGTTAGGTGTCTTATTCCAAAATCATAACTTGTTTGATTTACCAAAACCCCATTTTCATATCTTTCAAAAGAACTTTTTAAATGTCCTATATTTACCAAAATTTTTGACTTTCTTTCCTTATTCAAAAATAATTGATTCATTACTAAACTATCACATGTAATCATTTTTGGTTCTAAGTTAAAATACTCCTCAAAAATATGCTTATATTTTTCCACTACTGATTTTTTAACTAAATAAGTATTGATGTTTCACCCAAAAGATGTTGTGTTTTCATTAATATTTGGAAAATATGAATATGCTTTATTATTCATTTTTCAATTAATAATTTTTTTATCTAATTCCATTTTTTCTGAAGGAATATTTTTTTGCCCAAAATTTTCAACTAAATCAATTAGACCTTCTTTAGTAATATTTGAATTAACTGGAACTGCTTCTTTACAAGAATTAACTATTTCTAAGTTTTTTAAAGGAATATTTAAAATTAAATTAGTTGATTTTAAACTTATTGGTAATTTTTTAAATTCTTTATCCAAAGTTTCAATCAATAATTCTTCATCAATTATTTCTGACTCTTGAAAACAATTTTTAGTTAAAAAACTTTTTTTATAAATTGGAAACAAATTATTTTCAATGAAAGTACAAATCAAAATTTTTGTCTCATAGTTACCAAAAGATATAACAGTAAAATTTTCTTTCATATTTAATTTATCCTTTCTATAACTTTTAAAACAGATGATCTAGTTCTATTATTTTTTTCTAATTCAGGTTGTAAAGCTTTTCTAGATTTAATTTTAACTATTTTAAAATTAGATTTATTATTAATTGGAATTTCTTTAGGGAATTGCGGTTCTAAAACTTTTTTGTAAACATTTTTAACTTCTCTTTCTTCTAATGAATGAAAAGTTATAGTAACGATTCTACCTTTTTTATTTAACATCATTAAAGCATCTGATAAAGCTTGTTTTATACTGTTTAGTTCATCATTAACTTCGATTCTAATCGCTTGAAAATAAGTTCTTGCAAAATGTTTTTTTAAATTTAACATTTTTTTAGGAGTTTTTCTTTTAATTATTTCAACAAGTTCTAAAGTACTATGAATGGGTTTATTTTTTCTTTCATTAACAATTTCATTTACCACAAAACTAGGGTTGCTAATTTCACCATATTTTTTAAAAATTTTTATTAATTTTTCTTTTTCAAAAAAATTAATAACATCAAATGCACTTAACTTTTGACTTTGATCCATGCGCATATCTAGTTTTGCATCTTTTTTATAACTAAATCCTCTTTCAGGATTATCAAACATAGGACTTGAAACACCAAAATCAAAAAGAAAACCATCAACTTTGAAAACTGATAATTTTTCTAATTCTTCTTTTAAATACCTAAAATTTTTATTAATAAAAAAACAATTTTTTTTATTAATAAAATTTGTTTCATAATAATCTTTTGCTTCTTTATCTAAATCAAAAACTATTAATTTACCAGTATTATTAAGCTTTTTTAAAATTTCTAAACTATGACCGCCTCTTCCAAAAGTACAATCAACATAAACATTATTTTCTTTTATGTTCAAACAATCAACAGCATCTTCTAAGCGAACTGAAATATGATTAAAATTATTATTTTTATTTAACATTATTCATAAAATTAAAAAACTTATTTTATTATATGTAAAAAATAATTTTTTAATTACAAAAACTATGAACAATAAAAAAAGATGTAGCTGAGCAAAAACAAAACACTATATGCAATACCATGATAATTTTTGGGGTAAACCAAACCATGATGATAAGTATTTATTTAAATTACTGTGTTTAGAAACACAAAGTGTTGGGTTAGGATTTAGTATTATTTTAAGCAAAGAACAAGAATACGAAAAAGCCTTTGATTTTAATAATATAAAAAAAATCAGTCAAATGAATGAGACTGAAATTGAAGAAATAATAAAAAAATATAATGTTATTAAATATAAAGCAAAACTAAAAGCAATTATTGCAAATGCTAAAGCTTATTTTAATTTAATAAAAAATTATAAAAGTTTAGATAATTACTTTTGAAGTCAAACTAACTATAATATTTTAAAAAATAAAACATTTACAACAGAAAATGAATTGTCTAAAAAAATAGCAAAAGAACTCAAAAAATTTGGTTTTAAATTTATTGGTTCAGTAACTATTTTTTCATATTTGCAAGCAATTGGAATATACAATGATCATGAAAAAGATTGTTTTTTAAATGAGAATAAAAAAATGAAGTAATTAGTACTTCATTTTAATCTATGTCTTGAAAGTCATTTAAACTATCAAAGTCATACTCATTTTCTAGTTCACTTTCTAAGTTATCATCAATAAGAGATTCGTTTTGTTGTTGTTCAGGGTCTTGGATATCTATTTCAATTGCTTGATTTACCATTTCTTGAACTGGTTCTTGTTCATAAACTATAGTTTCTTCAACAAGTTCTTGTACAGGTTCCATAACTTCTTGAGCAGCATCAATTTCATCTACATAAACTTCTGTTTCTTCTAAACTAGGAGCAATTGTTATATTTTCATTAGGTGAAATAGGTTCAACAATTGTTTCAACAAGTTTAGAAATATATTGGGTTTTTGATGGAGTAAAGATACCAGCTGAAGCTTCTTTATCAACTAAAACAGTTACATTAGGATGAGATTTAAGTAAGCATGTAGGAACTGTCTTGTCATAATCTTTTGTATAAAATAATTTTTGTAAAGTATTTGCTACATCAGCACCAAAACCAACAATAAAAACTTTTCTTGCTTTTAAAATTTGATCAATTCCAAGTGTTGCACAAGAAACAGGCAAACTTTCTTGAACACCACCAAATTCACCTAAAATATTTGCTTTAATATTTGCATTTAAAGGAATTCCTTTTGATGATAAAGAACCTGAATCAACTACATCATTAAAGATTAATGATCCATCTGGTTGCATTTTTAAAACTATTACGTCTAATCCATCAGCAGCATCAATTTCTGAATCATAATTAATAAAAATGTTTTTATTAAATTCACGAAATCTAATTTCATTTAAAATTGGGTGTAAATTAGATTCATCAAAGTCAACTTGACTAAAGAAGATGTTTTTAAGAATTTCTTGAGATGATTGTGGAGCAAAATTTTCCCAAGACTGAGTATCAAAAATATAATCATCAGTCATAAAAAAGTTTACATTTCTAAAAGAAACTCTATTACTTAAAAAATCATCTTTTAGTTTATTAAGTAAATTATAAAAATCTGTTCTAGATTCAATTGATAAATTTAACTTAGGCTGTGAACGAATGTATTTTACAATTTCAGAACTTAGATAATTTTCAATTACATCTAAGCTTTCAAAAACCATAAAATTAATGTTTCTATTATTGATTGAATTCACCATTAAACTCCTATTAATAGACAAACTTATACTACTATAATCTTCAAAAACTACAAAGGGTAGCAAAAAACAATGAGTATTTTCAAAAATAGAAAAATATTAATTTAACTAAATCACTGAAAATACATATCATATATAATTATACTTTTATAAATAGGTAATTTACAATAGGCAAAAAGGATTTTTTAAAAAAATAAATTAATAAAAAATCTTGTTTTTAATCTTTATTAAAATTTATTATGAAATAAAAACAGCACCATAAATAATACCTCATATAAATGGATATCCCAAAGTTAATAGTGATGTTATTGCAGTATTTATTGCAAATTGCTTTTTATTATTTTTTAAAACAAAAATATTTGTTGATGCAACACAAAGCGAAAACATTAAATTTCCATCATAATAACCTATTTTATGAGTTAGTGTCATCATAGTAAAAACTATTGAAAGTGTAATTAATATTGCTTCAAAAGGAGAAAATATTGATGCACCATTAGATCTTACATATACCAAATATCCTGTGAATGGAATTGTTGCACCTGTAATTAACCAAACAATAGCACTTTTACCAAAATGTAAGTTAGTTTTTAAAGGAGTGAAACCAAAAGTTGATTGAATATTATATTCTTTGTTTTTTCCAATTTTTGATGCTTTAAAAATAATTAATTGTGAAACTAACATTCCACAAACAATTCCTAATACATGGATTAAACATACATAAATTAAACCTTTTGAAGTAATATCTCATCCATGAATAAAACTTTCAAAAGCTCATCTACCAATTATTGGCTGAACAGAAATTGAAAAATAAGTTATTTGAATTTCACTATCCCTGCCAAACATTTCAATAACTCAACCAATTGATAAAGCAGCTATTACACAAATACAGTTTACAAGTGGTCTTAAAAAAGGAATTCTTTCATTTAACTGTTTATAGTGATTTCTAAAAAAATACATTCCAAAACAGGCAAATACAGACATTAAAAATGAAGAAGCAAAAGTACTTAAAGCTATTGTTGTGTCCCATCATGTAGATAAAACTTCAAATGTACTTGTATTTTTAAGTGCTTCTTTAGTTGTTATTGAAATTGCACTATTTAAAATTAAATTTCTACTTTCTCACATTTTAATAAACCTAATAATAAAAATTTCATTCATTAAAAAAATTCTATTTAATAGAAATAACATCCATTAATAGAAATATTTTTTAAATCATGATTTAAAAAATCTAATATGAAAAATCTTATTATAATTTTCATATTTTAAATATATTAAAAAATCACGAAAAATAAAGTAATTCAATAAAAATACAATTACAGTTTAATATAAATATTTAACTAAATAGTTTTCAGTTATTTTACATCAACACCATTAATTCTTACAAATAAAACATTTTCTGGTTTAACTAATTTAGAATAAGGACACATATTATGAGTTTGTTTCATAATATCTTTTGCTTTTTCAATGTCTACACCTTCAAGTTTAGCATCAATTCCAACATATAAATTAAAACCTTTTACTTCATCTGAATGTAATTGTACAGTAACTTCAATTGGAGCTTCTTTAATATCTAAGTTATTATTTTTAGTTACTGCAAACATTGCTTGTGAAAAACAAGAAGCATATCCACATGCAAATAATTGTTCTGGATTATATAAATTTGATCCAGTATTTGGAGAACCAAGTTCTAAAGTTAAAGACTTATCATTAGTAGTTACAGTTCCACTTCTTCCACTTTTTGCAATTCCTGTAATTTCATATAGTTTACTCATTTGAATTTCCTCCTCAAACACAGTATGATAATAATTCAAAAAAAATAAAAATAAAGATAATTTTTACAATTAAAAACAAATAAAAAAGCTCATGATACCTTGTCATGAACCTTTTTATTTTTAAATTATGATCTTGTAAATGTATAACCACTAATATTTTTGACAATATTTTTGTCTTTAGAAACAAATTGTATTTTATATGTTCAAGTGCCATAATTATTGCTAATTGGTTTTAAATCACTAATACTAATATTTCAATCTGGATATGTTGCTTGCAAATCAGCAAGGATTTGATCACTCATTGGAGTAGTAATTGAATCAGAAGTATTTACCAAAAAGTTTGAAACTCATTGACCTGGTAAACCATTAGTATCATTAACAGGAGTGTAAGCTAATCAATTATCTGTTAAATAGCCATTTACACCAATATTGTCATCAATAAACATATAAACTTTTACACTTTCGGTTTGTGCTTCATATTTAACAGTTCCACCATTTATGAAATTGAAAAAGTTTTCAAAAGAATTCTGTTTTTTAACAGCATCTTGATCATTAACACCTAAAATAATTTCAAAATAAATTACACTAGCACGATTAATGTTTATTTTTCCTTGTGGTTCATTAATATTAACACCATAATATAATAGTCCTGGATAAGATGCTGACAAGTCATTAAAAGCTAGTCTTCCCAATTCATCAACACTGTAACTACTATAATATGAAGATTTACCAACTCCATTAATTGTTCAAGCTGATGGCATTCTAGTATCTGGTGTTACTATATCTACAGTTGCAGTTAATGTTTTTGTTGAAGTTGTACCATCAAATCAAGTATGATTTTCTTTTGGAGTAGCAATAACTTTAAATGTTTTAGATGTAAAACTTGCACTATTGTTTACATACTTAACATTAACATTATTAAAAGTACCAATTAATTTTAAATCAGTAAAATTCTTAACTAAATAGTCATTAAGATCTGCATCATTAGTTGCTTTAATTTTATCTGAATAAGATACAGAGTCTGAAACTGACGCATCATTTTTAATTTCTGGAGATTTAGGATTCACTACATCTGCACTCACTTCTATTTCTTTAGCTGTTTTAGAACCATCACTTCAAGTGTATCCATCTAGTGGCGTAGCAATAACCTTAAATGTTTTAGCTTCATAATTAGATGAGTCTTTTTTATAAACTACACTAACATTTTCCAAACCTGTTAGTTTACTACTGTCAAAATAAGTTTTTAGTCAAGATTCAAAAGCATCAAAGTCAACTACTTCAATAGTTTCTTCATATTTTGGATTAGTTACAGTAGCATACATTGATTTATCATCATCTTTAGATTTATCATCATCTTTAGATTTATCATTGTCTTTAACTAAATTAGTTAAAGCAACAGGAATAGTTTTAGCATCACTACTTTTGTCAGTTCAACTTGAATTTTCAACTGGTGTTAAATTAATTTCAAAAGAACTATTTTCAAAATTTGCTGAATTATTGTTATATGAAATTGAAACATTACTATATTGTGAACTATTTTTAAATCAATCATTAAAGTCTGAAATTGAATCTTTTCCTTCAAAAATTTCAAACAATTTGAGATTTAAATCTGATTGATTATTAGCAATGATTTGGTATGAGAATTCATCTCTATCAGGCGCATTACTTTCTAACAATGAAAAAGCAACAGTTGTAGATGATTGTTGTTTAATTGCATTAATTGGAATCCCAACACTAAGTCCTGCAGCAACTGCAGCAGATCCACCAGCAACAGATCACATAATTTTTCTTTTGCTTATCATAATGACATAATTTTTTACACTATTAAAAATGTAAAAAACCCTTTCTTTTATAAAATAAATATAATCATAAATTTAAACAAGGATTTCCACAAATAAAAATTATAAAAATGTAATTACATTTCTTTGTAAATTGTCCTTGCTTCCGTTTTTTATAATATATCAATTTTTTGATAAGTCAATACCATACAAAAGAATCAATAAACTCTTTTATTTGTCATTTTTTTATCTAAACAAATAAAAAAAATCTAAACTAATTTTTGTTTAACTTTAATTAAGTTTAGATTTTAAAAAATGTTCTATAAATGCTAAATTAAATTATTGTTTTTTAAAAATTCACTTATTGCATTTGAATCATTATTATCAATAACATACTTTGCAGCATCTTTTACAGTTTTACTTGCATTACCCATTGCAATTGAATTTGGTAGATATGATAGCAAATCATAATCATTATTTGAATCACCAAAAAAATAAACATCATTATCATCACAATTGATTATTTCTTTTAATTTTAAATAACCAAAATACTTTGATGTAGGACTATAAATATCAATATAGCCTTTTAAAGCACTTGTAATATTACATTTATTTTCATTTTTAAAAGATTTGAACATTTCTATTCAATCTTTTTCAGACATGTTTTCTTGATATGCACTAAAATTATAAATATTTATTTCAGGATTATTTAAATATGCTTCTAAATCTTGCTTTGAAAGATTTGAAAGATCTATTGTATTTTCATTTGTATAAATGCTAAATTTTTCTAAGTCATTTGGGAAAACATAAGCATATGAATCCAATTCTGAATAAGCTAAAAATGAAATTTTGTTATCATAGGCTGTTTTTACAAAAACTGAACGAATATCAGCAGTAAGTGGATTAGCATTTTGAATTAAAAAATTCTTACTATTATCATACAACAAAGCACCATTGTTAATGATTGCATAATCAACTATTTTTCCAAGTGAGTTAACAGTTTCAGTAATTTGGTCATAGCATCTACCAGTAGCAATTATTACTTTATTACCTTTTTCACTTGCAGAATGCAATGCTTTAATATTTTCTTGGTTAACTTTATGATTACTATTTAATAAAGTTCCATCTAAATCAAAAATTAAAATTTTTGATTTAATTAATTTATTTTTATCATTTTCTAAAAAAGGGTCAAAAGATCTATCTTCTTCTTCAATACCAAAAGAGAAAATTTCATCTTTTTCTTCTTTGTGATTAATTCCACTAGGTGAATTTTGTGTTTGTTCTAAAAAGAATTTTTCTACAACATCTTTTTTACTATCTTTTTTTAAATCATTTTTTAACTGCAAAGCAGATTCTACAAAATTTTTATCCTTTGGTAATAATGAACCATATTCTTCATCTACTTTGTCCACAAAATAATCTTTTAAGTTCTCACCTAATTTTGTTTCTTTTAAAGATTCTGGTGATTCATAAATCTTTTGTTTTTCTTGACTAGAAACATTATGAATATTTTTGCTTTGATTATTTTTTTCATCACTAACGTTAAAAAAATTTTCAGAGTAAAAATCTGTAGAAGATTCATCAAAATCAAAAAAATTATTTAAATTATTAATTTCGGTTAAATTATCCTTTTCAATTAAAGGTTTGTTTTCTGATATTTTATCAACAAAAGCATCCAATTTATTTTTAGATCCACCTTTTTGAATTGTTTGGTCAAAAAAGTCTCTTTCATCTCCTACTAAAAAATTTGCTTCAAATTTATTGTTATTGATTTCATTTTCAAATTTATAGTTGATATTTTTTTCATATTCATCTAAATTTGAATTTGAAAAAATACTATTTTTACTTTCTGTAAATACAGTGTTACTAAGATTTAGATTATAAAATTTTGCAAATAAATCTAAATCAATGCTAATGGATTTATTTTCCTCTTTTTTTAAAATTCCATTAACTATTTTAGTAAGTAGAAACTCTTCTTTATTCTTTTTATTATCACTCAAAACTATTTCAATTTGGTTGGCTGCACCAATAAAATTATTATTTAAAGAAGTGAATTTATCTTTTTTATAAAATTTATAAAAATCTGCTAGCAAATTGCTTCCACCAGCTCCATTTTTAACAGCATCAAAAAGCAAGTTTAAATCTAGATTATTTCCCATTGCATATGAAATTGCTTCAAATACACCTAAAGCAACTGTAGATTTTAAAATATTGTTAGCACTACTTATAACCTGTGCAGATCCAAATCCACCAGCATAATAATGTTCAATACCTAAATCTGCTAAAAGCAAATCTACTTTGTCATAAACATACTTTCTTCCACTAACTGGCATAATTCTTGTAATTTTCTTATTAGAATCTTCTGAAAAAATAATTGGTGCTTCTAAAAAATAAACCATTGGATTTTTTGAAAGAATTTTTTTAACCAAATTTGCTGATGAAAGAGATAAATCAACACAAATTATTTTTTTATTATTTTTTTTTGCCAAATCAAAAATTCCATTTGGATAAGTATAAAATCTGTATAAGTCTTCAATTTTTTTAAAATAAGTAAATAAAACATCAGATTCTAAAATTAATTTTTGAATTGAATCAACTCTATAAAAATTTTCATTTTCTTTTAAGGTTAAATCATTTTCTTTATTTTCTAAATAAAAAACTTTATGTTTTGCAAACACTAAATTATTCAGTAAATCATTTAAACTATTGTCAAAAGAAAGTCATCCTATTTTCATCTTATTCTTCCTTTCCATTTTTTAGTAATTCATAAATTGCCTGTGTTCCAAAATTATTCAAAGAATCATTTTTAAAAACAAAGTCTTGATAAACTTTTAAAATTTCATTAGTTGCATAAAGAAAATTTCTTTCATTTACTTTTACTAAATTCAAATCTTTAATAAAATGCTTAATATAAAAACCTGGTGATAAATCATTTTCTAGCATTTTATTACCATTATTAATCAACTGTCAGTTGTTTCCAATTGATAAATCAAAAACTTTTTTTGCAACATTCATTTCAACACCATTTTTATTACAATAATTTAAAACTTCAGCAGATGCATAAGTGTTTATTGCTACTAAAATTTGATTAAAAAGCTTTGCGTGTTGACCATTACCAGATTTTCCAAAATAAATAATTTGTGTACCTAAAATTTTTAAAACATCTTCAACTTTTTTAAAAGTCTGTTCATTTCCACCAACCATAATTGATAAAGTCCCATTTAGTGCACCAATATCTCCACCTGTAACTGGAGCATCTAAAACAACAATTCCCTTATCATTGTTTGCTATCTTAATAGCTAAACTTGGTGAAGAAGTTGTAAAATCTATACAAATTTGTGAAGAATTGGCAAAATTTAAAACTCCATCTTCTTTATCTAAATAAACTTTTTCAACATCTTCTGGGTAACCAACCATTGTCATAATTAAATGTGCATTTTCAATAGCAGTTTTAATTGATTTAAATTTAAAAATATTAGGGTGAACTAAATCATCCATTTTTTCATATGTTCTATTAAACGCATGAATAATGTGTCCCTGTTTTGCCAAGCGGTTTAACATTCTTTTGCCCATTATTCCTGTACCTATTCAAGCAATGTTCATAAAAATCCTTTAGTTAACAATAAATTTTAATTTAACTTATTATTTATTTTATTCATTTATTTATCTATTAGTTAAATAAAAAAAATTAAATAACAAACTTGTGCAAAAATTTGCTAATTAAAGACTTTATTAAAAAATTAAAAACTAACTAAAAAATATTTAAAAATTAATTTTTTTATGTTTTCTTTTTGTAATTTTCAGTCACTATAATAATTAATTGCATGATTAATACCACCAAAAACATAATTAACAGTGGGATTGCTATAAACTCTTTCACTAGATTTTCTGTCAAGATAACCATTTACTATTTTTGAATAGTATTTTTCATTGCTTCATCCCATTTCACAAACAAAATCATTAATTGTTTTGTTCATTAATTTTCTAAGTTCAATAAGAAAAGTTTTAATATCTATTTTAAATTCAAAATAACTACAGTCTTTTTTATTTAAAAATAGGGGGGGGGTTGATTTTAAACCTTTAATATTCTTTTTTACTTTCATTATTCAAACTTTTTCTAATTATTTTTTTATTTTTTTCTTGTTGTCTTAATAATTTTATTTCATTATTGGAAATGACTGGATCAATTTTGAAATTTTTTAAAGCTTTTTTGAAATCACTAATTGAATATTTTCATTTTGTAGAATTATTATCACTCATTTCAATTTGGATCATTACTCTTAAAATGTTTATTTTGACATTTTTATATCAGTTTTCAATTTCTTTTCTTCTTTTGTAATAATATTCCATGTATTTTTTATCATTTCTGATTTTTATATTCATATCACACAAGATATGAAACATTCCTGTTTTTCAAATTTGTGCTTCATATAAATTCGGCATATAATCATTTAATTTTTCAAAACGATTTCAGTATTTATATTCTTTTGGTAAACCATCACCTTTAGAATACCTATTTGAAATAATTTCTTCTATATGACTTCCCATTGGACAAGATGTACACCCAAGTCTAGTAAATCTTAAATCATCTAAATTATTTTTTTTAATGTTATAGTTGTAAGCATCATTAATTTTTAGTTTATTTTCTTTTACATATTTTCAAATATCATTAGTATTTCATAGCGAAAGCGGTCTAGACATAGAATGTTTTTTGCTAAGAATATTGCATCCATTTGCTATTCAAGATTGTCTTCTTAATGTTGATTCATTAGCTAATGTACCAATAAAACTTGGTCGCTTATCATGTTTCAACCCACCCTTTACTAAATCACAACATTTTTCTGAAAAAAAATAATCTATTCTTTCATTATTTTCATCAAAGTAAAATGTCATTTCTGAGTCTAACAAAAAAAGACGATTATAAGATATTTTATATCTTGCAGTTTGTTCAATTCCAAAACACATTCTAGTTAGTGAATTTTTTGTTTTAGATCTTTTTAATCGGTTTAACAAAACAGAAACTTGTTTAGAAAAAATAGGATAACCTTTTTTTAATAAAATTTCTTTTCAAGCCATTACTGGTTTTTTAAACAAAGGATTTTTTAAATACTTATATTTTTCTTGATATTTTAATACAGTATCTTTAATAAATTTAATAGTTGAAGGAAATGTTATTTCAATTGCATATGCTGGAACTAAATAAATTTTACTTTTTATTTTTTTATGAACTTTTAAAACTAAATCTAATAATACTGTAGAGTCTTTGCCACCACTAAAAGAAACTGTAACTTCTTCAAATTTATTTTCTTCACACCACTTCAAAAACTCTTCAATTCTATTTTTTGCTCATTCCACTTTATCCTGATAAGGCATAAAAGAAATTAATTCATCAAGATGTTCTTTACGATTTATTTGGTTTAAATTTAGTTTTTTCGAATCCATTTTAGAAAATATACAATAAGTAAGTTTACCTAATTTGTAAAAATAAAAAACCAACTATAGATTGCTAAAAATAATCTAAACTAAACTTTCAATTATTTTTTCAATAGTTTTTTCCTTTGGATTAACAAATTCAAAATCAACTTTACATTCACCACAAATTAAATTCAAATCTTTTTTTCCTTTTACTACTACTCCACATTCTGGACAAAAATAATTAAAAATAGTTCTTTCTTTTTTTTCTTTTTCTATGATAGGAACATTAAATTGTTGATATGGAAAAGGATTTAATTTTAAAAAATCATCAAATATTAGATTTAATTTATCATTAGGTTCACCATGACTTCATCCTATTCTTTTGTCTTTTTCTTTAATAATATATCCTCGATTTTCTGCAAGATTTTTAAAATTTACATTGTGAAATTGTGATTTACTACAATCTTTAATTGATTTTATTTTTGCTTCAAAATGGACCATTTCATGAACTAATGATGCTAAACTTCTTTTAACATTGCTGTCAGAAACAAAATTAATAATTAAGCAAATAGTTGGATGGGGATTATTTTGAATTTGAAAAAAATTAGATTGAAAATAAGCCAATCTATTTGCTCTACTTGCTTTAGGTTTTAACAAAAAACCAACATTGGGCAAAATATTTTCAAAAACATTTTCATTAAAATATTTAAATGCTTTTGAATAAAAAATGTATAAAGGTTCAAAAATATTTTTACCTGAACTGCTGATTTCTTTATTGTTTATGCTTTCATCCATTTTAATTACATCCTTTAATATATTTTATGAAAATAAAAAAATAGAAAACTAATTTTTACTAGTTTTCTATTTATTAATTATTTTTTAATTCAATTAAACTGTAGTTGGTCTTGTAGTTCTAACATACACAGTGTTTGCTGGTCTAGTACCTGCAGTTGTTGTAGTTGTAGTTGCAGGTCTATACACAACTGTTGAAGCTGGTCTAGTACCAATAACTGGTGGTCTAGGTGCTACTGAATTTTGTCCAGGTCTATATACCACAGATTGAGGTACTTTTTTAACTTCAGGTACAGTAGTTGTTAAATCTACTACTCTTTTTTGTGGAGCTGTTTCTACTTTATTAACTTTAACTTTTGCTAATTCCTTTTTAATTCCTACTTCTGATTTTGAAATTAATACCAAAATAGTAATTGGTCATGCAAATACTACAAAAGGTAAAAACAACAATGAGGCAGGAGTTGCTAATATTAATGATGTAAGAATACCTTTATGTTCAGGGTCTAATCTTCAACCAAAATAACATGCTGACACTGTTGGCAAAACGAAGAAAGCAACAAATGTAATAAACATAAAAGCAGATATTAATATTAGCGAAACTAAATTATCTGGATTATCAAATGCATTAAAAATTGCAGAAACATTTAAATTGTTAGGAGCCATTGTACTTACTAAAATATCTTTAATAAGTCAAAAAGCTACAAAACCCAAAATTACAGCTACTACTTCCATTACTAAACTAGAAATAGCAATATTTCTAATATGTTTTAAATTTATGGAAGTAATGCTAGTATTAGTTTTATTAATAACTTTTTCCATTTTAAAATCCTTACTTTTATATGTGTTGTCTATTAATTTATACTTTAATTTAATTAAAAAGTCAAAACCAGAATATTTATTTTACAATAATTGAAATAAATATTTTAAAAAATTTAAATTTATTTTAAAGAAGGGCCATGAATGAAAAAAATTATCACTTTTGTTTGTTTAGGAAATATCTGCAGATCTCCCATGGCAGAATTTCTTTTTAAAAAAATAATTCAAAAAAATGCGATTAACAACTATGAAGTTTTAAGCGCAGGTACATCTGGATGAAATGATGGAGATGATATGCATGTAGAAACTAAAAAGATTTTGAACAATCTTAAAATTGATGTTTCAAATTTTTACAGTAAAAAATTAACAAATGAAATTTTTAAAAAAAGTGATTACATATTTGTCATGGATAATCAAAATTATAAAGACGTAATAAAAAAATTTGGAGAAAGCAAAAAAGTAAAAAAAATTACTGATTATTCAACTACTAAAAAATATAATGAAGTTCCAGACCCTTGATATACTAGAAATTTTGATGAAACTTATCAAATACTTAATGATGCTCTTTTAAACATTTATGAAAAAATAGAAAACAACAATCTATAAAAATATTTTTTAATATCATTAACCTACCTTTATTATTTTCTTTTAATAAAATATAAAATATGTCAATTAATTTAAAATCAGTATTAACGCCATTCCAATCTTTTATAAACATTAATTTTAATAGTCTTATTTTGATAACTGTTATCTCAATATTTTTTTCTATCGCAATGTTTTGTTTTTTGTATTTTATTTCTTTTACAGTATCAAGAAAACTTTTGTCATTAAAAAATATGAACATATTTAAAAAAATTATTATTTATCAAATTATAGGCTTAATGATTTCAGGCTGCTCAATTCCTGCATATTACTATGTTAGCAATGATATCAATTCTCAGTTATATCTTTTTTCTATGCAAGTAATTGTTTTTATGACAATAGGAATGTTTTTAACCCACTTAATAATGGTTGGTATTACCCCAAGTTTTTTAATTGCAAATATACTTTATTTAATAAATGACACAAATACATCCCAAAACATCGAAAGCATTATATATATGATTGTTTTCTTTTTGTTAGCATACTTATTTTGTCTTGCAAATAATTTTTTCTTTCTTAAAAGCAGGAAAAAAAAATCCACTATTTTTATAGTACTTCCAATTTTTTCATTGATTTTTTTCACAATTATTAGATTATTGGGGTCACTAATACTAAAAGAAATAAATGAAATAATTTTTTTTGTTTTTTCTGAAAACGTTTTAATTAATTGATTATTATTTTTAGTTCTATTTGCTATTGGAAGTTTTATTCAAAAAATATTTGATAATACTAAAAATTTACAAAAATCTATTTTGTATGACAATAAAATTTTTGTAAATAATGGTTATTCAAAAAATGCTTTTAATGACTATATAAGAATCAATAAAATAAAAACAGGTTTATTTATGACTTTTGAATTTAAGTGTGACATTGATATATATGCAGAAAATAAACAAGTTTTAAATCTATTAATAGAAAAATTTTGTGATTTTTTAGAATTAAATTTCCAAATTAAAAATAAAAATGATTCTTTCTTTTTTAAAACAAAATGAAATGAATATGGGATGTTTTATCAAATTGATAAAGAATCACTAAATCTTAAAGTATCTTGTGAAAATAATTTTAAGCAATTAAGAAGCAATGATGATTTTTTCAAAAATTTAGAAGTTCTTTTTAATGAACATTGTTGCAAAGAATCAATTTTTTATAAAGATAAAATTTATAATTTTAAACCAATTTGTTTTATTTCTCTTTATGGGATTCATTCTTCATCTTTTGACGAGCTTGTTTCTATTAATCAAAAATTAAAAAACAATTGATACTATAGTAACTTTGTCAATATACTAAAAATTTATGATTATAACAATTTAAAAGAAAAAATTAATAAAATAGATTTTTTAAAATTTAAAGAAGAATTTAATTTATATAAATCATATGTGAATTTAAATAAAACTAAATTAAAAGAAATAAATACAAATAAAACAAAAACATTTATTACACATGGTATTGTTTGAATAGATAAAAATATTAATAAATTTGAAGACATTTATTTTGAAATAAAAAAAATTAGTGATCTCTCATTAGTTATTAGAAATTTTTCTTTAAGGGCTTTAAAATTAGCAAAAGAAGAAATGGAAAAAAATAGTGAATTAAAAAAACATTTTTTAATTATAGACTATCCAGTTTATGATGTTAGTTTAGAAGATTTTGAAGTAAATAAAATTATTGAAAAAATAACTAATTTAAAAATCAACAAAGACAAATTAATTTTAAATTTTAATTTTTCTAAGTTTAATTTAAACAATATTGAAACATTTTTTGAAAACTTAAAATTATTTCAAAAAAAACAAATAAAAATTTCATTTACTAATATAGATAAAATATTTTTCAATAACAAAAAAATCTATGAAATTCTTTTCAAAGCAAATAAAATATTTTTACCTGATTTTGTTTTTGTTAAAAGTGAAACATTAAAAAATGAAAACATTAAAAAACTACTTAAAAAAATTCCTAGTTATCAAATTGATTAAAAACCCTTTGAAATGATACATACAAAACATAGTTATCATCAGTATCAAAATAAAATTTATTTAACAAATCTGAACAAAATCTATTAAAAACATCTATTCTAAATAAATTATTTTCAATCTTATAACTATATATACCATTAAAATGAATTGAATAAACATAGCTAGGTAAATTTATAATCAATCTTTTGTTAGATAAATAAATATCACAATCTGAAATGTATCTAGATATTTCATTATTATCATTAAGTTTATAAACTATCACATTTGTAAAGTTGTAGCAAACTAATTCTTTTTTATCTAAAAAAGGAAAATCTGTCACAAGTTGTTTCAAATTTCTTTTTTTATTAAAAACAACTGCTTTTAAGTGATTTATATATTCAATTTCATAAGAATTAAGTTTATTTAATAAGTGGAAATTTTTTAAGATCAGTTCCAATTTATTAATAAATTTTTCAGTATATGCTTCATTTCAAAAAATTCATTCTTTTATTTTTTCAAAACACAAAATAACAAAAAATTTATGTGTATTTAATGAAAAAAAATTTAATAGACTACTAG
>CAMWTH010000017.1 GCA_947177125.1 uncultured Mycoplasma sp.
GCCCACATAAATTTTTATATTATGTGTTGCACTTCATATTTCAATCGAGCAAAAATAAAAAGTTATTTTAATATACAATTTAACTTTTTATTTTTTTCAATTCATAAACTATTTTTATTTTGTTCCAAAAATTCTGTCTCCAGCATCTCCCAAACCTGGAACAATGTAAAACTTATCATTTAGTTTTTCATCTAATTGTGCAATGTAAATATTTACATCTTTATGATTAGATTCAATAACTTTTAAACCTTCTGGTGCACCTACTAAACAAATTAAAGAGATTGATTTAGGTTGGTATCCTTTAATAATTTCAATTGCTTTACTAGCACTACCACCAGTTGCTAGCATAGGATCTAAAATAATAGCATTGCCATTTTTTAAATTTTCAGGCATTTTACAATAGTATTCTTTTGGTTTAGATGTTTCTTCATCTCTATAAATACCAATGTGACCAATACTAGCTGTTGGAATTAAATCTTTTAATCCATCTACCATTCCAAGTCCTGCTCTTAAAATTGGAATCAAAACAATTTTTTCTTTTAATTTATACCCCAGCATTTTAGTTATTGGTGTTTCAATTTCAATTCTATCTAATTCAAAATTTTTAGTAACTTCATAAGCCATTAATTGAGTAATTTCTTTTAAATTATCCCTAAACTTTGTCGATTCTGTTTCCTTTTTTCTCATTCTTGTTAATTTATCTTTTATTAAAGGGTGATTAAATATAAACGTCATTTCTAGTTTCTCCAAAATTATTAACAAAATTTTACTATGTATGAATAAATAAAGGATAATAAAAAAACATTATTTTTCAAAAAATAAGTTTATAAAGATTAAAAAAATTTGAAAATTAAGAAAAATTTTATTTTTTAAAGATAATTTTTTTTATAACTATAGAATAAATAAAACAATTAAAATATTAAGTTTGTATAATATATTCAAATGAAAACACTGATTAAAGCCATTTTAAAATTTTTTAAATTAAGTAAATTATCTTTTATAGGTTTATTTATTTTAATTTTTTTTTCAATGTCTATTTTTACAGTTTTAAATAGTACTAATGCAAATTTAACCTCTTCATATAATACTGTTGCAACTCAAGGTAATCTACATAATTTTGTTATTAATGAAAATTATAGATATGGTCAAGGACCTTATGTTTTAAATACATCAAATGATAGTACAAATGGCAACATTAATATTACAAACATAACTAAATTGGAAAATTCAGAAAATAATTTTATTTATTCAATTAATTTTGAAGTTGACACATCTTTAATTCAAAAAGGTCAAGATTTTGAATGATCATATAGTTATCTTGATGTTTTTAATAAATTTAAAGATGATAAAAACAGTTATTTTTATAAAAATTTTTTATCTTTCCAAAAACTTGTTACTTCTCAAGATGATGTGACACTGGAAAATTGAACTACAAAAAATAATTTTGTAACCACTGTTACTTCAGTTATTAGTCAAAATAATTCCAGTTTAATAAATTATGTAGAAACATTTTATCAAAAAGAATTTATTAATGAGATTAGTAACAAAACAAATACTGAAATTAGAAATTTTGATTCTATAAATATTAATAATACACAACAAAATATTTTTTTTAAATTGATTGAATCATCACCAGAATACACAATTGATAAAATAGTTTTATATAGTGGTAACAACCTAACAATACCAACTAATTTTGATGATATAGATAAAATATTGTCAGCTACACAACAAGAATTAACAAGTGATGCAGAATTATCTAGAAGTTTAGTTAAGTATTTATATAAAGCTAGTTGGTCTAATCAAAGTTTTTCTTTTGATGAATTGTACAACTACTTAAGTAACAATAAAGACTACAATCCTTATTCTAATTCACCTGAAGTTTCTGGAGAGACAAGGAATGAAATAATAAAAGAAAGTAATATTTTGAAATATATTATTGATACTAAAGGAATTATTAATGATGGATTTCAAATCAGATTTTCTTATTCTATTTCTGGTATTGCACCAGTAAGTGGAAGAATTGAAGATTTTACAAGTTATGGTGCTATTATTTCTCCACAATATTTAGATAAATTGCACAAAACTCCAATAAATTTTGATGAGTGAACTAATCATCTAGATGATAAACAAGAAAGATTTGAACAATGAATTGACACACTGTTTGATAGCACTTTTCAAATTGATAATCAAACTTTTGTTATTTTAGGAACAGGAGTTTCACCGGATTTTATGTATCCTGTTGTTTCGTTTTCAAATGTTGTTCCAAACAATGAAACTGAACAAATTGTTTATACAAATTCTGCTGGTTTTGCTAAAATGGAAAATTCTTTTAGAGGAAATGAGCAAGAAAATTTTTTAGTAGGGAAATTTGAAAAACCAAGTAGTCACAATCAAGAAATTTTAGATGAAATAAATTCTATTTCAAGAAATTATATGGCATGACCGTCTAATGTGAACGCTGCATATATGTATGATGACACATCCAATACTTTAAGTCCAACAGCGTTGAGAGTTGTTTTTATTCCTCAAATAGTAAAAACAATTGGTACAGTTTCTGGATTTTTAACAGCATTCATATTATTACTATCTATTTTCATTTCGATTGTTATCATCAAAAGATGTATTGAATCCAATAGAAATAGTTTAGGAATTATGCAAGCTAATGGTTATAAAAAATGAGAAATAATTTTAGGAATTTGTTTATTAATATGAATTCCTGTTTTTGTTTCAACATTTTTTGGTTACATTTTAGGGTTGAGTTTGCAAACATTAGTTATTAATTTATTAGGAAGTTTTTGAACTTTACCAACTTCGATTGAAGGTTTTTCAATAGGATTGATTATTGGGATAGTTTTAATAGTTTCAACAATTTTTTTAGCATTGACAATTATTTTTTCTTGATTTTGTTTAAGAGGGGAAACTTCAGAGTTTATGAAAGATGAATCTAAATATAAAATGACTAAGATTGCATCTCTTCTAAAAAAACCTTTCACTAAATTTTCTATCATCACTAGATTAAGAGCAGCAATTGCTTTTTCTTCTTTGTGAAGACTAATTTTATTATCTTTAATGTCAGCGTTATTAATGACATCTTTAACATTTTCGGTTAATACTTTAAATTCATTTAGTTCAGCAGCAGAAAAAACATATAGTACTAGAAAATATAATTATGCTTTGAATTTAGTAACACCTACATTGCAATCAGGTCAATATTATACAGTTCCCTACCAACAACAAGGTAAAACATTAAATAAAAAAAGTTATTTTAATACATCTTTAGCATATTCATATCAAGAAATAGAAGGAATATTTAGTGATGATCTTATTGATCAAAAATACTGAGAAGAAGGTGATTATTCAAAATATGTTTCAACTAATCCTGACTTCCAAACAAATTTAAAAATATTTGGAAACTATCAACTTGTTTCTCAAGATGATTTAACAAACCAAAAATCTGATATTTTTTACCTTAAAAATAAAACTACAACTAAACCTTTTACTGATATCAATTTAGGTCTTGGTAGTATTACTTCAAACCCTTGAACTCTAGCATCACAACTAATGCCTTCAAATAATAGTGCATATGCTAATCAGGCATTTGTAAATATGTTTGAAAATGCTGTTAAAGATACAATAAATACTTTAACAATTAACAATCAAAATTTATCTATTTTTGAAATAATTAGAAGTTTTTCAAAAGCATATGTTGTTTTAAAAAATGAAACAAATATTTCTACAAACCCTACTCCTAAATTTAATACTCAAAACTATTTTGGAGCTGGGATATATCAAACAACACTAGATGAAATTAAAAACAACACTTCAGTATTTTATGACACACTTGATTCACTAGAAGATCCTAATTTTGATTATTATTTAGAATTTGATATTTCTAAAATTGGAGGAAATCTAAATTCTCCAATTGTTACTGATGTAAATATAAATTTTTTGAATTTACTTTATTATTTATTTTCACAACAACAATTTAGTAATTATACATATAGTATCAATTACAATAAATTAGTTACTAATCAAAGTGACAAACCATATACTTACATTGATTTTTTAATTAATGATATTAATGGTTCAACAGCAAGAAGTAGTAGTGATAGTTTAGTGGTTACAGGGTTATCTAAAGATCAAAATGCAACTATTGATTTGTATAATGGTAATAACAAATTGCTAAATAATGAATTATGAAATTATTCATTATCAACAATAAAAAACAACAATGAAGAAATCGTTGTTTACCCAATTGTTATTAATGAATATGCAAGCAAAAAATATGGAATCAATAGAAATGATGTTATTAAAGCTGAAATCTTTAATTCTACTGACAGATATTCTAGAAAATATTTTAATATTAAAAATCCTATAGCATATTTTAAAGTAATGGACATTATAACAACATATCAAGGTGCTGATTTTTATATTAATCAATATGACGCTAATAAAATCTTAGGTTTAACAATCAATAATGTTAAACCTAAAGTACCATCTACTGCTAATCAAATTACAGATGTTGTTAGTTGAGATCAATTAGAATGAGATTATGGTAATACATATATGGTTCAAACAAAACAAAATGAACCAACTGAAGTAGAAGAAAAAAATAAATTTGATAATTCAAAAAGTGGCTTTAATGGAATTTTTTCAGTTGAAAGCAATAACTTAGTAGAAGTAACAAATGGTGTTTCTTTGTATTCGGTTAGTGGTTTATATCCTGGTACTGATTTAATTTCAACAACAGATTCCACAATTAATGCCTTATTTGCTAATAAAGATAACTTAGTTAAAGCAATTAAATTATTAGGATTTGGTGACTTGTTAGATACGAATGGAAATCCAACAGTAGAAGCATCTGCTTTTATTCAAACAATAGCTGATATTTTTGGATCAAGTTCTTCTTTATTTATAGTTTCAAATGCGTCTTCAAATAGTTCAACTTTAGATATCTTAAATTCAACTAGTGCTACATTATCAAAAATTCAAGATGCAATTATGACAATAGTTATTTTGATAACTATTCTAATAATAGTTATTGTTTCATCATTGATTATTAATGATTCACTAAAATTAGCAGCAATTTTAAAATGTTTAGGTTTAGATGATAAAAAAAATGCAGGCTCATTTTTATCGGTTTATGTACCAGTTTTCTTACTTGGTTTATTGTTATCTATCCCATTAACATTCTTGCTAGGATTTATTTATACTAATTTTGTTTTTGGATTTGCAGGAATTTTAATTATTATTGATTATTCATGATGACATTTTGTTGTTTCATCAATTGGAATTATTTTCATTTTCTTTTTATCTTATTGAACAACATGAAACAAAATTGGAAAAATGAATTTAGCAATGAGTATAAAATAAAGGTTGGAGTTACAAATGCAATCAAAAGAATCACAAATAAATAAATCATTAATAAAAACTTTTCAAAAATTAAATAAACCTCATAAGGGATCAATTGAACAAAAAAATTCAGATGGTTATATTTTTGAATTATCAAAAGTTACAAAAAAATTTTGTAATGGTTTTTTAGTTAATGATGTTTTAAAAGGGATTGATTTAAAAATCAAAAAAGGTAAATTTGTAGTAATTCTTGGTAAATCTGGTAGTGGTAAAACAACACTAATGAATATTCTATCTGCACTTTCTAGAGCATCAACTGGATCTGTTATTGTAAACAACCACCAACTAATTAATATGACCAATAACCAGTTAACAGATTTTAGAAGAAAATATGTTGGTTATATATTTCAAGAATATGGTTTACTTGCAACTTTAAATGTATATGACAACATTTTGACTGGCTTTAATTTGAATAAAACTAATAGGGATAAAAAAGAAATTGATGAAATTATTAGTTTAGTTGGTTTAGAAGAACATAAAAAGAAATATCCTTCAGAATTATCTGGTGGTCAACAACAAAGAGTTTCTATAGCTAGAGCAGTTGCTAAACGTCCTTTAATTATTTTTGGTGATGAACCAACTGGTGCTGTTGATTCATCAATGAGTAAAAAAATTTTAAAAATCTTAAAAGATGTTAATAAAAAGTACAATACAACAATTGTTTTAATTACCCATGATAAAGAAATTGCAAAAATTGCTGAACAAGTAATAATAATTGAAAATGGATTAATTAAACAAATGTATGAAAACAAAAATCCATTAGAAGTAGTTTAAAAGTAAAAAAGCAAACCTTTTTTACTTTTTTTATTTAATTTGATTTATTTATTTTATATTTTTGATTAGGAGTTTATAAATGACTAATTTTTTAATAGGAAATGGAATAGATATTCATAAAATTATTAAAAGTAATAAACCTCAAAAATTGGGAGGGTTAACTTTTAATTTGGGATATGAAATAATTGCTCATTCTGATGGAGATATTATTTTTCATTCTTTAAGTTCAGCTATCTTAGGTGCTTTGTCTTTAGATGATTTAGGGACTTATTTTCCAGATACAGATTTAAAGAATAAAAATCTTAATTCACTTGTAATTTTAGAAAAAACTATGCAATTACTTGATGAATTTGGCTTTCAAATAGTTAATGTTGATATTACTTTGATTAGCGATTTTATTTTTTTAAAAGAAATTAAAAATGAAATTAAACAAAATTTAGAAAAACTTTTAAAAACTAAAATTAGTTTAAAAGGAACAAGATTTGAAGAAAATGCTGAAAAAATTCAAGTTAACACAGTTTTACTTTTGTCTAAAAAATAAAGAATTAAATCTTTATTTTTTAAATGCTTATTTTTAAATTTATATAAATAATTGACTTTAATAAATATCTTAAAGAATAAATATTTTTTTAAGTTACAATAAAATTTATTTACAAGGGAATTAAAGAGTGGTGTAACTTGCTATGGATAGAAGAGTAGAAAAAATATTAATTACAAGAGAAGAAATTCAAAAAGAAATCATTAAAGCTGGTGAATGAATTAGCAGCCAATACAAAGACAAAGAGTTAGTTTTAGTAGGTTTGCTAAAAGGATGTTTACCATTTTATGGACAATTAGCAAGTTATATTACAGTTGACTGTATTTTTGACACTATGCTTGTAACTTCAAGTTGAAAAGGTGATACTAGAACACATATTCAACCTAAAATTAAATTAGATATAACTGAAAATATTACTGGTAAACATGTTTTAATAGTTGATGAAATTGTAGATAGTGCACTAACTTTAAAACATGTTAAAGATTATTTAATTAGTAAATATAAACCTGCATCTGTAGAAACTATTACACTTTTAGATAAACCAGAAGGTAGACAAATAGATTTTGATCCAACATATTCATGTTTTTCTGTAGAAAACAAATTCTTAGTTGGTTATGGATGTGATATTGATGGAAAACTAAGAAATTTACCATATGTTGGTATTTATAAACAGAATAGCAAATAATAAAATAAGGAAAAAAAATGTCATTCAATAAACTAGAACTTTTTGTTATAAAAACTTTAAAATTAACTTCAGATGATAAAAAACCTTCAAGATTTTTTAAAAAATTTATTAACTTTAAAAATAAAATTTTAAACATTCAAAAAACTAATTCAGATTTAAACCAACCAAGTAACAACAATAATAAAAAAGATTTAAATCAACCTGCTGTTACTGGTGAAAAAGAACCAAAAAAGGCAAGAAAAATTATTTGAACAGTAATTATTCTTATTTTAGTTTTAGGATTAATAGCTTTAATTGTTTTAAGTGGTTTTACTTTTAGTCCTAAAAGTTATAATGCTGTTGGATTTGGTGAAAATCCTGATAATCCTACATCTTCTTATCTTATTTACAAATTATATAATCCTAATGAAACAGATCCCAAAAAAAAATATGGTAATAGTGAATCAATAAGTAGAGCACCTTCCCTTTTTTATGAACACAGTAGCAACACAATATATATTTTTTACAATGAAAATTCCTTTACAGGTTGATACTATTCTTTAATCAGAACAACTATTGCTGTAACAAATGGAACAGCTGAAAAATCTACTAACGGACAAGAAGGTTTAATGTCTTCTAATATAATTGTTGATACTGCTGGTAGTGTTTATTTATTGGATGAAACAACAGATAAATATACAAAAAATGATAATTTAACAAGTGCTATGAAATTACAAGGGTGAAGTTCTGATCTTTCTCCTTCTGTTCCTCAACTTTATAGTTTTTATACAGTAACATCAATAATAATGTCTGTATTACCTTTTGTGCTATTATTAGCAATTATTTATTACTCAATGAGAAAAATGGGTCAAGTTGGTGGTGGCCAAGACAATGTCTTTTCTATTGGAAAATCACAAGCTAAACTTGCTCAATCTAATGTTTTGTTTTCAGATGTAGCTGGAATTGAAGAAGAAAAAGAAGAACTTATTGAAATTGTAGATTTTTTAAAAAGACCAGAAAAATATGCAGCAATGGGTGCAAGAATTCCTAAAGGTGTTATTTTATATGGACCTCCTGGTACTGGTAAAACTTTACTAGCTAAAGCAGTTGCTGGTGAAGCAAAAGTTCCTTTCTTTCAAGTTTCAGGATCAGCTTTTGAAGATATGCTAGTAGGGGTTGGTGCAAAAAGAGTAAGAGATTTATTTGCAAAAGCAGTAAAAGCTGCACCTGCTATTATTTTTATTGATGAAATTGATTCAGTTGGTTCAAAAAGAGGAAAATTTGAAACAACTGCTGGCTCTTTAGCAGACCAAACATTAAATCAATTATTAGCTGAAATGGATGGTTTTAGCACTAAAACTGGAGTTATTGTTATGGCAGCAACTAATAGACTTGATGTTTTAGATGATGCTTTATTACGTCCTGGTCGTTTTGATAGACATATTCCAGTGAACTTACCAGATATTAAAGAAAGAGTTGCTATTTTAAAAATTCATTCAAGAAACAAAAATCTTTCTGGAAGTGTTGATTTAGAAGATATAGCTAGAAGAACTCCTGGTTTTTCTGGTGCTCAATTAGAAAATGTTTTGAATGAAGCTACATTATTAGCGGTTAGAAAAAATAGAAAAGCTATTACTACTGATGATTTAGATGAAGCAATTGATAGAGTGATTGCTGGACCTGCAAAGAAAACAAGAGTAATTTCATTGGAAGAAAAAAGACAAATTGCTTACCATGAAGCTGGTCATGCAATTGTTGGTTTATACACAAAAGGATCTGAAGTTGTTGAAAAAATTACAATTATTCCAAGAGGTCAAGCTGCTGGATATACACTATCAGTTCCAGAAATCCAAGAACTATCAATTCGTAAAAAATCAGATCTTTTAGGAATGGTTGCTGGATTACTTGGTGGTAGAGCATCTGAAGAAATTAATTTTGGTAAAGAATTTATTTCAACTGGTGCAGCAAATGACTTATATAAAGCTACAAACATTGTAAGATCAATGGTAACTCAACTTGGAATGTCTTCTGTTGGAATGGCACAATATTATCCATCAGAGGGAACTGTTAACCCTTATCAAGTTAAAAACTTCTCTGAAAATACTTCACAATTAATTGATAAAGAAATTGAAAAAATATTCAAAGAAAGATATGAATATGCTTACAAAATTATTAAGCAAAATAATCGTGAAGTTGAATTAATAGTTGAATCACTTTTATTATTAGAAACAATTATTAAACCTCAAATTGATTACATTCATAAGCACAAAAAACTTCCTGTTGAAGCTTTAGAAAAGAAAAAAGAATTAGAAGAAAAAAAGAAAGCTGAAGAAATGATAAAAAAAGCTAAAGCTGAAAAAAGTAAAGAAGAAAATAATAAAGAAAAAACAGACAGTTCTGAAAACCAAAAAAATTAAAATTTATTTACCTAATATGGGTTAGGTATTTCTTTGTTTTGGTTATTTATCCAGATAACCTTTTTATATCTTAATTTTTTATATTTGCTATATAATACTATTTGTATTTAATCATTGTAAAATTAACCATGAAATCAAAAACAAAAAATTTTTTTAATAGATTTTTTTCCTCATTAAAAGTGAATTTTTACAAATTTTTAAGAAATCTTCATTTTGACTCTAGAACTAGAGGTGGAAGAATTTTTAAATCTATTTTTTTCTTTATTCTATATGCAATTGCAACTATAGGAATTGTTTTTGGTCTTGTGAATGTTGGTGAAAACAATACTAATCAAGGTTTATTTGGGAAAACATATAATGCAACTTATAAACTAGATATTCCACTAACTGCTACTAAATCAGAAGCTAGAGAATTAACAGAGAATGCTGTTGAAAGATTTACAAATTATTTGTTATACAAAAATATCATTACCAACAATATTACATATAGTGTAGAAGAGTCAAAAAAATCAAATGAAAATAATAAATATTATGATGCTTATATTTATGTTTCATACACAAATGTTCCAATTTATTATGATGATGAATTTAAGAACACTGAAACAGAAGGTAACTTTGATGTTGACCCCAACAAATATGCATTAGATAATCAAAGCAGTAATACAATAACTGCTTGATATTTTAACCCTTCAGCAAATTTAATTGAAGAAAAGTATTCATACAATAAATTAAAATCTGGTGCACAAATTTTTAAAAGTACTGATTTTAATTATGCATCAGCTAGAGCAGATGATAGAAAAATTGGTGAAGGACCAGAAGATTTAAATAATTATGGAACTACTTTTGATTTAAAAAATTCTTCTTATGAATATTTAAATGATGCTGGATTAGATCCATCTAACCCAAATTCATTTAAATCACAATATGATGCTGGAACTAATGCAATTGCTGATTCTGATTTACAATGAATTGTTTTTAAAAACATAGACCATTTAGTTAACTTATTAAACTATGCAAAGTATGTTGTTTTTAATTATGAATATTATTCTAATAGTAAAGCTGATAGTTTTTCAGGTAGTACACAAACTAAGTGAAAAATTTATTATGACAATTTAAACTCAGTAAATTCAACTTTAGTTAGTTGAGCTAGAAGTGCAATTAATTATAATGAATCACAAGTAAGAATTGGAATAAATTCAATTACTTCTGAGTATTTAATTCAGTGTTATGAATATGCTTTAGGGCATGACAGTGTAACTAAAAACACAATTCCAACAATTGAGAATGATGGTAATAGTAATTTATTAACTATTATGAAAGATTATGTTGTTGGTGTAGTATCAAAACTAAACTATAAACAATGATTTCCAAATGTTACTTCATGAAGTTCAAATATTAGTGGAACTTCTGTAAACTCTTTTGCTATTCAACCATGAGCTTATGAATCAACAAAATATACAACTGCTGCTGGTGAAGAAACTTCAACAACATCTAATAATGAAAGAGAATTGAGAAGAGACATTGATTTAAAATTATTTCAAAATTCTTCTTTACCAATTCAATTTTATTCAATCCCATATTTTATTCCTTCACAATACAGTTCAACAAATTATGATAATTTAAATTACAACATTGGTGATTTACAACAAATTTATTTAAATTATGAAGAACCTACTGCTAATAACCCAAATGACAATAATGCAATTGGTAATGAAGGTAATAATTATTTACAAAGTGAAACAAGATCTACAACTAACTACTTTGGAACAAATGGGTGAATTTCTAATCCATTTATAGAAACAAGTGCTGTTTCTACTTTATCTACTTATAATTCAGTGTTTTTAGCTTCTGGAGTAATTATTTTATTAATAGCAGTAGTAGTTTCTGTTTTATATAGAATTCCTGGATTGTTATCTGCTTTTTCAATTATAGCTGCTTTTGGATTTTCACTTTCTTTATTAATTATTTTAAAAATTGATATTTCTATTCCTTCTTTACTAGGGTTATTTGTTGGAACAATTGTTTCAGTAATGTCTATTTCAATGGTAATGGAACGGATTAGAAGGTTATTGTTACAAAAAAATTCTGTTTTTGATTCTATTCAAACAGCAATTAGAAAATCAATGCTATCCACAGTTGATTTAAATGTGACTATCATGGCAATTGGATTAACAATGTTTTTCTTTGCTAAAGGTGAATTGACCAATATGGGAATAACTTTATTGTTAAGTGGCTTATTATCACTTGCTTCAACATTTATATTTTTTATCTTTCCTTTATATTCATACAGCACTTTCAAATTTAGTTGAAATGCAAGGATTAATTTATTGCATTTGAGTAAATTAAGAAACAAGATGTCTTTTAGTTCAAGAAAATGGTGAATTATTTGGGGAGTTTTATTAGGGATTATTTTAATTGCTGGAATAGTTTTTGGAACAGCGGGTTTAACAAATTCTATTTATAAAGAAGGTACATTTGCAACAATAACAATTCTTGGAAACAGTGATACTAACATTTTAAATTCTCAAAAAATTATTGATTCAATTCAAAATACTTTAGGAAACAATTGATCTTTAACATTTAAAAATATTTCTGAATATCAATCTGCTGATACTAGTGCAAACTTAGAACCTTATGGTTATTATTACTTAATGATTCAAGGTTATAGTAAAAGTGCTATTTCTTTAAGTACAATTCAAAATCAATTAAGAAATATTATTGAAACTAATTATTCTAGTTTAGGTTTAAGTGACGCTATTTTAAATAATATTTCAGTTTTTGAAGTATCAAAATCTTTAATTACAGATGTTTTCCTTAGTGGTATTTATTCTTTATTAGCTGGTTGAGGATTTTTATGTATATATTATTCAATTAGATTGAATGTTTTATCTATTATTCCTGTCTTTTTAGCAGGAGTTATAAGTTCAATGGTAGCAGTTTCATTAAGTTATTTATTCCAGTTTGAAATTGATTTACTATTTGTTTATGTATTAGCAACATCTGGAATTCTTTCAACACTATTTAGTTGTTTATATGTTTCTGTTACTAAAACAAGATTTGTTAAAGATAGAATATTTGAACAAGAAAAAATTAATGCATTTATTTTAAATAACATTAAAAGTTTATTAAATGTAATTCATGTAACTATTGTTTCTAATATCATTATTTTTGCTTTTTTAGCTGGATTAGTTTCTCCATCTACTACTTTGTTTTTTATAAACACAATGATTGCTAATATCATTGCAATTCCTATTGGTTACTTTTTAATAGCTCATTTATATTATTATGTGATTTTAATTAGACAAAAATATGTTCAAAGAATTATTAGTAACTTAGATACTAGACTTAGCAAAGAATATAAAGAAGTTGATGAACAGCTAATTATGGGAATTAACAAATTCCACTAGGAGATTATTTATGGATTATGAAATTATAAAAAATAGCATTGCAATTGTTGAAGATTTTCCTAAAAAAGGAATTAGTTTTAAAGATGTTACACCTCTATTTTTAGATCATAAAAAAATAGATTTTATTATTGATGAAATGGCTTCTTTTGCTAAAACAATTGATTTTGATGTTATTGTAGCTCCAGAGTCTAGAGGTTTTTTATTTGGATTACCACTAGCATTAAAATTAAAAAAACCTTTTGTTCCAATTAGAAAAAAAGGTAAATTACCAAGAAAAGTTGTATCTGAAGAATATGAGTTAGAATATGGGAAAGCTATAATTGAAATATCAGAAAATGATATTCCTGCTAATTCAAAAGTTTTAATTGTTGATGATTTAATTGCAACTGGTGGAACATCAATTGCAATTCAAAAACTAATTAAAAAATTAAATTGTACAGTAGTTGGTCAAGCATATTTAATTGAGTTAATTCAGTTATGTGATTATGAAAAACTTGAAGGGAAATTTTTTTCAATGATAAAATACGAAAAGTAGTTGTAAAAACTACTTTTTTGTTTTCCATCAACATATGAGTAAAAATAATTTATACAATTTTGATTTAAATTTAAAAAAACAATATTTTAAAATATTGGGAATTGATGAAGTAGGAAGAGGATGTATAGCTGGTCCTTTAGTAGTTTGTGGTGTAATTTTAAATGATGATTTTTTTGACAAAAACATTAAAGACAGTAAAAAAATTAAATCAATTGAACAAAGAAAAAATCTAAAAAATTTAATTATTAAAAATAGTTTATTTTGTGAGTATGAAATAGTAGAACCAGAAATGATTGATATTATTGGTCCCAAAAAAGCAAGTGTTTTTGGAATGGAAAAAATTGCTAAACAATTAATCAATAATTATGATTTGTGTTTAACAGATTATGAAAAAATACCTAATTTATTAAAACCACAAATGAATTTAACTAAAGGTGACAATACTTCTTTTTCAATTGCTTGTGCTTCAATTGTTGCAAAATCTGTTAGGGATGATTTAATGGAACAACTTCATAATTTATATCCTCATTTTGAATTTAATAAAAACCAAGGTTATTTAACAAAAAAACACATAGAATTATTAAACAAATATGGACCAATAAAAAAAATTCATAGGTTTTCTTACAAACCTATGAAATTGATGAATTCTAAAATTTAAAGCTAATTTGTGTTAACGTCATTTTTTGTTTGTACTGCAAAAAACTAACTAAATATTTATAATCAGTGCTTTCTCAAACATAACCATCTTTTAATTTGATTTTTAAATATATACCTATATTCTCAGTTACATGGCTATCAGCTGTACTTTCATCTTTTTCAAATTTTGAAATTGTAAGTTCAGAACTAACATTATTACTTAAAATACTGTCGTAATTTAAATCTTGAGTGTCTAATGGTGTTAGTCCACTAGAAGATGATGCTTTTCAAAAACCAGATAAAAATTCTGTTAATGAGAAAAATTGTTTTAATCCATCTATATTTTTATAATTTTTTAATGTATATAAAGTAAATCCAAACTTATTTTTTGATTCTGTTCAATTATTTTGATTTGGTGAAAATAATTTTTTTATTTCATCAATAGTCATGTTATAAAAATTCATTTTATTTTTATCTACTAGATTACCAAATAAAAGTACATCTTCACCATATTTATCATATAAATCATATTTTCAATCAGTGTTATTCACAACATCATTTACTTTTTGATCTTGAGTAGAATAGTTTTCTATAGGGGTGCTTTGTTGATTTTCTGGTTTTTGAAAGTATAAACAAAATCAAACATGATAATTTTCATTATTACTTTTTCAAACAACATTTTCTTTTGGTATGAAAGAAACTTCAACAGTTACTTTATCACAATCAAAAATTTTAACTTTTCCATCAAGTAAATCACTATTAATATTTTCAAACATCAAATCTTTTAAATCTAGTTGACCATTTAAATTAATACCATTTTCTTTACTATCATCATAAACATAAGTTGATTAATCATCAGAATAATTTATAAAAGTTTTAAAACCTTCTATATTTTTAAAATTTTGTGCTTCATAGTAAACACCAGTAGAATAAGTACTATCTTGTTTGTGTTTATATCATTTTCCTTCTGGGAAAATTTCTTTTTGAAATTCTTCAATAGATTTAGTTATTTGATTTAAATCAGATACTACATTCAATGAATTAAACTCACCATCTGCAGAAAGAAAAAAATCAACTACATATTTTTCATTAACTCTTGAAATAATATCATCTGTAGTTTTTGTTTCTTCTTGGTATTGAGTGTCTTGATTACTGTTTTCACTTGTGTTTGTTCCACAAGAAACTAGTGCAATAGGCATTGCTAAAGCAAATGAACCAACTAAAAATAAAGGTAATAATTTTTTATTTTCATACAAATATTTTTCCCTTTTAACTAAGGTAATTTAATTTTAATAATTTTTCTTTTTTTTTTTTTTTTTGAATTCGCAGCATTTAAAAATATTTCTTAAACCTGTTAAACTTATTTTTTAAAAAAGATTAAAATATTAACTGATATTTATGAATAAAAACGAAAAATATATTCTAGTTATAGATGTTGGTAACACTTTCATTAAAATAGGGGTTTTTGAAAAAAATAGTGAAAAAAGTTCAAAAATTATTTTAATTCCTACAGAAAAAAAAATAAATAAAAAATTATTAAATTCTAAAATTAAAGAAATTATAAATTTTAATATTACTGATGCAATTATTGGATCTGTGGTTCCAGAAGTTAGATATTTTTTTAAAACTTTAATTTTTAATATTTTTAAGTTAGATCCATACTTTATCAATGAAGAAACAAAATTTAGCTTTTTTATTGAAGAAAATTCAAAAAAAGAAATTGGAGATGATTTACTAGCTTTAGCAGAATATTGTGTCAGATATAATGAAACTGCTATGGGTATTTCATTTGGAACTGCAACAGCTGCAATTTATTTACAAAATAAAAAATTAAAGGGTGTTAGTATTGCTGCTGGATTAGGATTTGGTTTAGATAGACTAGTTGAAAAAGCATCACTATTAGTTAAAAGTAAAATTGACAAATTTCAATTAATAAGTTATGGAAATAATACAATTTCTTCTTTAGAATCAGGAATCAATAATTTAAGAAAAGGATTTGCTTTAAGTTTATATAACCAAATTAAAAAAGAAAATCCTAATAAAAAAATATTTTCACTAATAACAGGTGGTGAAGCTTTTAAATTAGGAGATGATAAAATATTTGATTATGAAATTAATTATGAAGCTATTTTAATTGGGTTTAAAAGAATATATCTTTTAAATAATAATTAAAACTTTAATTTATTTGTTGTGTCTATGATATTTTTAAATAAGTGAATATTAAGGAAATAATAATTATGTTTATAAAATGTGCATACTTTGATCTTGATGGAACTTTGTTACATGATGGAATAACTTTAACAAATAGAACTTTAATGGCAATTCAATATTTAAAAAGTAAAGGTGCTAAAATTGGAATTGCTACTGGTAGAAGTTTATTTTTTACAGATTATTTTGCAAAAGTATTAAATGTAGATTTACCTTTAGTTTGTGTAAATGGAGCATGAATTGTAGAACCAAAAACTTTTTCTACAATTAGTACCAAATTTATTGATTCAAAAACTAAATTTGAACTACTTGATTTATTAAAAAAGGAAAATAAAGATTTTTTAGTATATACAACTTCTGGTGCTTACACTAGCAGTGAAAATCTTCCTTTTTGAAAAAAATTAATAAAAATGCAAGATCAAATTGCTGAAAGAAAAATTAAATCAAATTTAAAATTTGAAATGAAAGTTGTTAAAGAAAAAGTATTCTATTTAAAACAAGATTTGCTAAAAATATTAATCTGTGTAGATAATGTTACAGAAAAAGTAAAAATTGAAAATCTATTAAAATCTTTTCCAAGTATTAGTTTTGCAAGTTCACAATCTGGAATAATAGATATTTTTAATAGTGAAGCAGATAAATCGTTTGGAATAGAATCAGCTATTAATAATTTTAAAATTAACAAAAGAGAAGTGATGGTTTTTGGTGATAACGAAAATGATGTAAATATGTTTAAAATGTTTCCAACTCTTTCTGTTGCACTAAAAAATGCTGACTATTCTGTGAGAAAAGAAGCAAAATATGTAACTGAATTTACATGTGAAGATGAAGGTGTTGCAGATTTTATATTTAAAAAATTTTAAATAAAAATTTTGATAAAAAAATTAGGCATTGAAGCCTGATTTTTTTATTTAATTAATATTTATTAATATTTTTTAAAAATATTTGTGAGTTAAATACAAAATTTACTAAAAAGTAAAAATTCAAAAAGGTGATTTAAATTTTTCATTAAATTAAAAAATTCATAATAAAAATTTTAATCATCTTTATAAATGTTAAAAATTTAATTTAATGATATAGATATACAGTTTTAAATAATAATAGACTTATTTTTTAAATTTATTTGTCAATGATTTTGAATTAATACAAAAAAATAAACAATAAATGGTGCAAAAATTCATAAGTTTTCAAATTTTTTAAAATACAAAAAAATAAATGAAATTTTTTTAATAAAACTAATATTTTTTTTACCTAGCCATTAGCATAGATTTCTGCGAAGTGTTTAA
>CAMWTH010000018.1 GCA_947177125.1 uncultured Mycoplasma sp.
ACATTCCACAATCTGGCCCATTCTCTGAGGGATTTTTAAGTATTTTTTTTCTTCACTATTCAACTTTAATTTATTTAAACTAAACTTTTGAAAACTAGATTTTTTATTTTTTTTGAATTCTTTTCTGTAATCAATTTCTACAGGACCATATTTTCAAGCTTCAAAATTAGGTTCAAAAAGATTTTTTTTAAAGTTTTTAAAAAAACCACCATAAATAAAAAAAAGTATTTTATGCATAAAAAGTTCACTTATTTTATTTTCTTGATCATCTATTTGACTACCTAATTTTGTTTTTTTATAAGGATATAAATTTTCTAATTGATCATCCATTGAATTGTTTATGTCTATAATCAAATATATCAAATTATCATAATTTAATTTCTTCATAATCCCACCCTTGTTTAAATAAAACAACTTAATAAAATTAATAGTTTATATCACTATATTTATATTTTAGTATTTTTTGTCCATTTTGTGTTACTGAAGCCCATAATTATCTAAATTATGGGTGGTTTTTAAAAATTAAAAAATTAATTATAGACTATAACTAACTAATACTATTAATAATGATTAGCTACGTATCCTTAAATTATTTAGAGATTGATAAATTTATAGCATTAATTAATTTAGTTTCATTTATCAGTAGTCATATTGCTTTTTATCTTTTAACTATGATGTAAATAAATTTAGAATTTTCTAATCTTTAAAATTTAAGACAATGTGATGATAAAAATAGTAAGAAAAATACTTAATAAAATTTTTTCTTAACTGATAAAAATTTGGGAAAAAATCCCAAATTTTCCATTTTACCCATATTGTTTTTTTATAACTTTATAATCTAAATTGAAAAATAGATTATAAAGGAATTATAAATGCGATGATATCAAAAATAATAAAATTTTTAGTTACCATTCCTTCAATTTTCACTTCAGTGTCTGTTGGGGCAACAGTGTCTGTTGATATAAGTGGTAACATTGTAATAGAAAACCCAACTGATTCAAGTAAAGATGATATTGCTGTTAATTTACCAGAAGGTTTAGGAAGTGCAGTAGCAGAATCAGCTTTTGCTTTTGCAAAAAATGAAGATAGAATTTCAGAATCAGCTACTGATAACAAAAAATTTCAAGATGATATTGAAAACACTTGAGTATTTACAGGTGGAAATGATCTTTTTCCAAACTGAAATAAAAATAGAAGTTTTAAAAACTTGGTAGGTTTATTTGAAGAAAATGTTAGATCTACAATGGCTAACACAAGTGGTAACAATCCTGCAAATTTATACACATCATTTGGAAGATTGTGTATAAATGTTTCTAAACCTAACCAAACATTAAAGGATATTAATAATGATTTTAATTTCAAAATTAAAAATTTAGATCCAAAAAATGTGGTATTTGTAGTTGGTTCTGAATATGGTTTTAGTGAAAATATAGATTTATCTTTAAAAGAATTTGAAATCGGATTGACAACTTTTGTTAATGAATCTTTAAAGTTAAGAGAAAATACTTCAAATTTAGTGATTATAAAACACTGAAAGATTCCAAATCCTAATCAAGATGCAAAAATAGATTTGTTTAATAAAAATATTTCTAGATTCAATAACAGAGTTAATTTAGTTTTATCTAAATTAACAGAAGACCTAATTCCAAGAGTTGTGGTAGTTGATGATGAAAACATTTTTACTGAATCAAGTTCATTAGAATATGAATATGTTGACACAGATTTTGAACTAACAAGAATTGGAAGTGATGAAATAGCTAAAAGTATATTAAAAACTATTAAACCATGAAACAAAAATACAAATTCTTGGTGAGATGAATCTTATTGAACTGATTATTCTAAAACACATTTAAAAGCACAGCCATTAGAATGAAATACTTTAGGAATTAAAAATGGTTTATCAATTAAATTAGATAATATTGATATTGTTGATAAAGTAGCAACATTAAAAATTTCTTTTCCTGAAGGTGGAGTTAAAGAAAATGATTCACTTAATTGAATGTTTGAATACACAAATTTAGGTGAAAACAAAGGTGAAGTTAAAATCAAGGATTCAGCAGTTGTAAAAAATAATAGCATTATAATTGATAATATTAATCTTTATGAAAATGAATTATTTGATGAAAAAACAACTGATGTAACTAATGATTTTACACTAACTGTGTTTGATAATAAAGGAGAAGTCTTTAATAAAGTTAAGGGTAATTTAAATTCAGACCCAAAAGAAATCAACCGACCTGAAATTAATAATGCAGACTCTCAAGATGAAAATAATGCAAAAACTAGATTTTTAAAAAAATTTAATGACAAATCAAAACCAATGGTTTGATCATTTATTGGAGATAGTATTGTTCATGGTAATGTACACAACAAGGGGTTTGATTCATTTCCAGAAAATGTTCAAAAAAATGTTTTTAATGACTGAAAAAGATATGATGATATTTTCATTAATTGTGGTCAAAGTGGAAATTTCACAAATCGAGCTACTGATAAATATTTAATTCATTCAAGCATTACAAAATATAATCCAGATGTTATTTCGATTGGATTAGGTATAAATGATGGTGTGAGTAATAATAAAAATGGTCAAAAATCTTATTCAAATGCTGAACAATATACTAATAATATAGTATCTTTAGTAAAAGCAGCCATTGAAAATAATCCAGATGTTGTAATAGTAGTTAATGCAATTTTACCTACATATGGTTCAAGAAATAAAATTCCAGTTCCATATAACCAGTCTTTAAAAAATGTTTTTGCACCTGAAAATGGTGAAAGTGAATTTAAAAATAATGTTATTTTTAATGAAGATTCATATACAGAATTAAACAAAGTTTTAACTAATTATACTTTTACTAATACAGATCAATTAACAATGGTTCCAGATAAATTACACCCTTGTGGTAATGGTCACTTTATAGAAGCTAAAACATTTTTAAATGCATTAGGAGTGGATGTTAGTGATAGTTACATAAGCAATTATATGTTAGAAGAATTTTCATGGTTTAAAGGTTCAGAATCTGTAGTTTATGAACCAATAAAACCAGATACAAACTTAAGTAAAGGTAATTTAATTGCTCCAGATATTAAAAAATGAAGTGATATTTATCCAGTTGGAAAGAAAAGTGATGGGGAAAACATATTGGCTAACACTTTTTTAAAATACGAAAATTCAAATGGTAGAACTTATTATTTAAATACTAACTATAAAGTTTATGAAAATAATTACCGAATTTTTTTAGAAGATGGTGATTATACTTATGGTGGTTGGGCTGTCCCAACAGAACAAATGGATTTATCTAAAACTGAATACTTTGCAGGAATGCTTCCAGATGATAAAATGGTAGTATCAAAAGATAAAATTTATTAATTAAAGGATTAAATTACTTTAAAAAAATAAAAGAAGCACAAAATATAAAAACATGATAAATGTGCTTCTTTTTTTATAAAAAAAATTTAATTTGAATAAAAAAAATATCGAATGCATTTTTTGCTGTATAATATTTCAAATCTAATTTGAAAAAGAGGAAAAAATGACTAAAAAAAATTTATTAAAATTAGTTTTATCAAGTAGTTTGCTAGTTACTGCTGGTCTTACTGCGGGTATTGTAACTCCAATAGTTACCAATTCTAATGCTCAATATTCAAAAACAAGTGAATTTACAGATTCAAGTGTTGAAAACTCAAAATCTGATTCTGTTAAAGCAGAGGATTTAGTTTCACAATCAAATCCAAATGATTCTGAAAAAACATTAAATCCTGTGCAAGAAAATTCACCTACTGTTGATGAAGTAGTTGAACCTAAGGTTGAACCAAAAAGACTTGGGGAAGATGAATCAAAATGAATTTTAACTGTTCCTCAAAATTTGGAATATAAAGAAAAAATAACATATAAAGAAATTTCAAATAGCCAACAGTTAAATTCATATTTGTTAGAAAAATTAGGTCCACGTGAATTTACTTTAGATTCAATAGAACATCTAAGTTTTCACTTTATTAATGGCACAGCTGATTATGAAAAAGGTACATTTCAAGTTGCAGTTATTCCAGAAATGGGATGAAGTTGAACAAATGGTACTAATGGTGCAGTATTAGCAGAAATGTCATTACCTAATTTAATAAAACAGAAAAAAGATGCTGAATATGCTTCAGCAGGTGATTATTTACCAAATGTTATTGACATTTACCAAATATGAAACAACAAAACTATGGATGATTTCTTGTCTAAAAATTTTAAAGTATCAAACTTATATGCAAAAGACAAATACAAAAATGTAAGTGTAGAATATGTTAAAAATTCAGCTAACTATGATACTGAAAATTTTAAAGTTAAAATTACTCCATTAGAAGGACATTTATTTGCAAATGGAAGTTCAAATCCAGTTGAAACAGTAGTTGGAATGAAACTTAATAAAGATTTTGTAAATTATCATTCTTTATATTATGGATGATTAGGTAATATAAAACCTAATACATTTACAACTTTACCTTATGTAGTTATTGACAACAACTCAAATGATTTTGTAACTTATAGAGTGTTTAAATGACAATTTGCTCCAGGAGTAGTATCAAATCTTGCATCTTGATCTTATCATTGAAATGTTTCAACAGATGGTGGAAAGACTTGATCATATGCTGGACAAGGAGAAACTGTTACTGTTAATAAAAAATTACTTCCAGCATCTGGTTTATGATTGCAATATGTTATTGCAACAGAAGAAACTACAGTTGATGTTTATGGTCCTACAGTATTTCCAGTTAAAGTTATTTATCAATCTAATCCAATCAAAGTTTTAGACTAATTAAATTTTTGACTGATTAAATAAAAAGTGCAACACATAATATGAATTTATGTGTGCACTTTTTTTATTTGTTGTTTTTAGAGACTAAAAAATGTTTTCACATAAATGGTTTAATCTTATTAAGGCATGCAAGCAAGAAATGAAATAAAAATTATTTATTTTTTTCATTAAAAGCAAAATCATTAGATGAATAAATAAAGATTTATACAGAATAAACCAATATAGAAAATAAAAAGAAGTTTAATTTAAAAGTATCCTATATTTATTTCATAAAAAATATAAAAGAATAAAGAATAATACTCATTTATTTTATTTGTTCATATACAAATGATTCATTGATCTTTTTTATTAAAATAAAAAGTTTTTCAAAATAAAGATTACTTGTTAACTATACTAGAAAAATACTTGTATATAAAAAATCCATGTTCTGTTCTAAACAAGTATTTAATTGAACTAAACAAAGGAAATGATTACTTATAATAGAAAATGTTTAAAAAGAGCAAGAATAAAGAAAGTTACAAAAACTTTCATACAATAGTTAAAAATAAACTCCTTTTTATAACTCAACTATCATAAAAATAATTGATACAAACAAGTTATAGTTAAAATAATCACTTTAGATAATGAATTAGATTAAATTAAGGAATTTTATTATATTGGATAAAATGGAATCTATTTTGCTAACCTTATTATTTCAAAGAGAAAGCAATTAAAATGCGATATGGATTAATTAGAATATTATTAGTAGAAAAATCCAATGCTAATCACAAAAATAACACAAAAAACTTAGAATTCAAAATTAAAGATATTTCAGAAAAAAATCTTCATTACCAAGTAATGAAGTAGTAATTTAAACAAATATTAAGATGGAATAAAAATATCCATAATTTATTTGTTATGGATATTTTCTGTTACTAATAAACATTTGTTAATAATAAAAAACCCACAACAATTTATATTGTGGGTTTTTATTTAATAAATTTTAAATATTAATAATTAATAATTGCATAACCTGTGATTGTTTTAGTGAATGAAGGGTTTAATACACTAATAAATTTAATATCAAACAATCATGGTTGAAGTATATTACCAGATCCACTTATTGTTCTTACATTAGATATTTGGAAAGTATATCAAGGACGGTACATTTCTGATAATTCTTGTCACATATATTGAGCAAAACCTTTTTTAGTTGCTTCATTACCATTGAAATTTGGTTGTACTCCAAATAAAGAAACATATTGGTTTGGTAAACCATTTTTATCATAGTAACTATCAATTGTACTTGGATAATTAACTAAATCTTGTGTTTTTCCTAATGGATAATCAGTTTGTCTCATATTAGAAACTCAGAAATTCATTTGAATTTCTCTTGCATCATTTTTGTGAGTATCATATCAAGTATAACCTGCTTGTGGTTTAACTTTAGCTCTGAAAAAGAACTTTGTTGCACCACTTCTTACAAGATGTGCATTTTCTCAAACTGCTTCTGTATAATTAATTGCAGTTTCAACTTTATAGTTTTTTTGAAGGTCTTTTATTGAAGCACTATAAATTTTTAATTTTACTAAGTCTTCTCAATATCTTCTTAATACACTCAAAATATTAGCATTTGGGTGTGTGTACTCAAAGATGTGTGAAAAGTCTTTTTGTTGAATTACATTAAATTTTTCAGCACTATATCCAAATAAACCATATCTAAAATCAGAATTAACAAATGAGTTTACAGTTCAACCTGCTGGAAGAAACACAGAGTTACCAGCGTATAAAATTTGGGGAATATCAACTGTAATTGTTTTTGTTTCAGCAGTTTTTTGACCTTTTCAAGAATAACCACTTTTTGGAGTAACTTGAATTTTAAAATTTTTATTATCCATATTAACAGAACCTGATAAATAGCTAATTTTGACATTGCTAAAAGCAGTTGCTGTTCCATCATTTGGTAAGATTTGAAGTGTTTGTCTATCTAATGAAGAAACTATTCAATTTTGTAAATCTCAATAATTTAATATATTCATGTTTACAATAGACCCTGCAAGTTTTGCTTTTGTTGGTGCAGTAGCAATAGATATTGGTGCTATACTAAACTTTTGAATAGCCACATCAATAACTTTTGTATCAGTATCTTTACCATTTCAGCCAAAACCTTCTAACGGAGTTACAGCAATTTGGAAAATTTTATTTTCTCAACTTGCTGAATTTTCCACATATTGAATATCAACATTTTCATATTCATTTTTATTTGCTAAATTATTTTTTAATATGGTTTGACTTAATAATTTTTTTAAAAAAGTATTTAAACCAGCATCGTTTTTAGTATCTTCTCCAGGATAGCTGATTTCATAATTGAAAAAATCAGTTTTAATCTCTGGATAAAATGCTTCCTCTAAAGTTGGTTCTGGTGGAGTTGGATCAACCGGATCTACAGGGTCAACTGGGTCCACAGGATCAACCGGATCTACAGGATCTACAGGGTCAACTGGGTCCACAGGATCAACTGGATCAATAGTATCAATCTTAGAAGATTGTACACTTGTTGAAGTTATAATTGTAGGAGCTACCCCACTTGCAACACCTGCTGTTGCTACCAAAGCTGCAATTAAAATTTTTCTTTTCATAATTTTTCCTTCCCAAAATATTGTCAATAAAAAATATTAAAAATTTTTTCAATAATCCTTTTTAATATTTTTTATTTTTTGTTGGGTGTAATTATTGTAATATATTATTTGCATAAAAAAAAAAAAAAAAGAGTGAAATAAAATTATTGAAAAATAGTTTTAATAATGAGTGATTTAAAGAAATAAATAAAGAGATTTTAATTAAAATTTAGTTAAGAACAATCTTACCAATTCCTTTTAAAACAAAAGTAGAAGGTTTTGAATCAATAATGTATTTAGCTTTGTTTTTTATTTCTTGTGGAGCAGAATTTCTAGTAACACTATTTTTAATCAATTCAAACATTGCTAAATCATTATCAGAGTCACCAAAACAAATTAAATTATCATAATCTAATTTAATTTTTTCATCTAATAAATATTTAATAGCACTACCTTTATTGTATTGTTTCATGCAAATTTCTAAATAACACTTACTGCATTTTATAAAATCAAACCATTTACCGTATTTATTGGTTAAATCCAATTTAATTTTTTCAAAAATAAATTCACTGTTTTCTAAGTCTTTATGAATTTTAATTCCTACTTTGTGAATTTTTTGATATGTTAATTTTCTACATATGTATAAATCTAAATACTGAGTGTTAGTGTTCATCCTATGAATTCATTGGCCAATGTTTTCATCAAAAAATTGCGAATCACTAATTAAATTCATTGAGTCTGCAATACCATCATTGTGACTGTAAATAATCATCGAAAATTGATTATGGTGGAATTGTTTTAAATAATCATAGATTTGATCAAATATTTTTTCTTGTTCATTATCAAAAAACTTGTTTCACAAAAAAACTTTGTTTTTTCAATCATATATTTGAGCACCAGCAATTCCAATAATATAGTCAATGTTTTCAACTTTATTTTGTTTTAATAAAGTAATTACATCTTTACAATGTCTGCCAGTTGCAATACTAAAACCAATATTAAATTTATCTAATTGATTGATTAAATCAACTAAATTTTTATCAAATCATGGACGATTATTAATTGAATCTGTTAATGTTCCATCCAAGTCAGAAAAAATGTGTTTGTATTTATATTTTTTGTCCATAAATATTGCTAATCTTTTTATACTTTTATTTTAAATAAATAAAAAAGTAAAAGAAAAACAAAATTTAAAAAATTAATTTTTATCTTTTAAGAAATTTTATATAAATTTAACAAAAAAAATAAAAGTCCACAATCACTTCTATGATTGTGGGTAAATAATTTATATATTTGATTTAATAAACAAATACATAACCTGGGATAGTTTTAGTTGTTGATGGGCTAGCTAAACTAGTGAATTTTATATCAAATTTTCAAGGTTGATTAATATAACTTGATCCATCCAAAGTTCTAATGTTAGATACTTCAAAAGAATATCAAGGTCTGAACTTTTCATTTAATTCTTTTAAAATATTCTCTTTTAGTTTTTTAATTGAATCCTGACTACCATTGAAACCAGGGAAAGTTGGATTTGAAGAAACCCATTGGCTTGGTAAGCCTTTATTATCATATAAATAGTAATCAATTACATTTGATAATAATGTTAGTTCATCAACACTACCAATACCTGGACCTTTTTGTATTCTTGTATTGGAAACTCAAAGTTGTATTCTAATTTTTTTTGCTTGAGTTCCTCCCCCATATCAAGTACAACCATCTTTTGGTTTAACATTAGTTTGAAACTGAAACTCTGTAGTACCACTTTGTGTAAAATAAGCTACTTCTCAAGTACAGTTTTCATATGTGTTTAAAATATCAACTTTATAGTTTCTTTGTAAATCTTTTACAGCAGCATCAAAAATAAATTTTTTAATACCTTTAAGATAAATTTCTTTTATTGTTGGTAAAGCTTTAGCATTAGGGTGTAAGTAACCAAAAACATGTGCTCAAGCATCTTCGTAAATCATATTGTATTCATTAACTGTATAACCTTCATATCTGAAGTCTGAATTAACAAGTGCATTTACAGCATATTCAAGAGGTAGAAATACAGTATTCCCAGCTCAATTTACATAAGGGATGTCAACTATAATTTGTCTTTCATTATTTTCAACAGTTCCTTTTCACTTGTGATTTTCGTTTGGTTTAACAGTGATTTTAAAATTTTTATTTGCTATACTTGCAGAACCTGGAACATAACTGATTGTACAGTTTGCAAAATTTTCACCTTCTTTTGGTTGAATAGTTACTCAATTTTTATCTAATGATTGACTTAATAAAGCATCTAAGTTGCCATCAGTTAATGTTGTGTCAGGATTACCTACATTTTCAACAAGTTTTGCAGTTTTTGGTGCAGTAGCATCAGAAACTGCAAAATCTTTTATAAAAATTAGAACATTTTTTGAATTTGTAGTTTTATCTTTTCATTCAGCTCCATTTATTGGAGTTACTAAAACTTGAAAAGATTTATTAAATCAACTGGCTGAGTTTTCTATATATGAAATTTTTACATTTTTATATTGATTAATATTTTTCAAATAGTTTTTTAAGCTTATTTTAGTTTGGTCTGTTGGTGTTTCATTTTGTTGAGATTCTTCAAATATCTCATCCATTTTTATATCACTTAAAAAGTTTTCTAAACCTTTGTCATCTAGACTACCAATATATTTTGTTTGGTAGTTGAAAAAATCAAATGATGGTGATGTAGCAGTTAACAAAGTTGGCTCTTCTGGAGTTGGATCATCTGGTGTATTATCATCTGGATTTGAAGGATCTTTAGATTCATCAGGTGTGTTTGGATTGTTTGAATCATCTGTTTTATCACTAGGGTTGTCAGGAATATTTGGACTACTATCATCAGCATTAATAAGGTTAGATTGTGTATTTGTTTCAGCTAAAATTGATGGAGCTATTCCAGATGCAATTGCTGCTGTAGCAACAAGTGCTGAAGTTAAAATTTTTCTTTTCATTTTTAATCTTTCCAAAACACTTAGAGAGCAAAATAAGGAATTTTAATTGTTACTATATACTACTCTTTGGGTTTTTTTATCGTATTGTAATAGTGATTTTATCAAAAAAATACCTGTTATTAATAAAATGTTATTTAATAAATTTATTTAAAAATATTTTTAAAAAATATGAAATTAAACAACTTATTAATTTGATTTTTATTTTAAATTCTATTAATTTTAAAGAAAATAAAAAAAGTGCAACTGAATGCACCTTTTAAATAATTGATTAAGCTATTTTTACAAAATTGATTTTGTTCAGTTTAAAGTTCTCTTAACTGCTTCTTTTCATCCTTTAATTTTTTTATCAACTTCTTGACTTGACATATTAGGAGCAAAAGATCTGTCAACTTTGTTCAAGTTTTTTAATTCATCAATTGATTTTCAAAAACCAACACATAATCCTGCTAAATAAGCAGCACCTAAAGCTGTAGTTTCAGTATTAGTAGGTCTTTGGATTTCTAAATTACTAATTGATGATTGGAATTGCATTAAGTAATTAGAATTTGATGCACCACCATCAACTTTCATCATTGTAATTTTTTTACCAATGTCTTTTTCCATTGCACTTAATAAATCATTAGATTGGAAAGCAATTGATTCAACAGTAGCTTTAACAATGTGTTCTCTTTTAGTTCCCCTTTCTAAACCAAAGATTGCTCCTCTTGAGTTTGAATCTCAATAAGGTGCACCTAGTCCAGTAAATGATGGAACCATATAGATGTTTTGAATGTTATCGTTTACAAGACTACAGTAAAAATCACATTCTTGTGCACTGTAAATAATTTTCATTGCATCTCTTAATCATTGAATTGCACTACCTGCAACAAACACTGATCCTTCTAATGCATATACAGTTGGTTGATTACCAATTTTTCAAGCAACAGTTGTTACTAACTTGTTTTTAGAAATAATTGGTTTATTTCCAATATTTACTAAAGTAAAACATCCTGTACCATATGTATTTTTAACCATTCCAACTTCTGTACAAAGTTGTCCAAATAATGAAGATTGTTGGTCACCAGCAACTCCAGTAATTGGAACTTGAGCAACTGCACGATTAGAAAACATTTTAGGATCTACAATTCCATAGTTTTCAGAAGATGATTTAACTTCTGGAAGAATTTGTTTTGGAATTCCTAAAAGATTTAAAATGTCTTCATCCCATTGCATTGTGTTGATGTTAAAAAGCATAGTTCTTGATGCATTTGAAACATCAGTTGCATGAACTTTACCATTTGTTAATTTTCAAATTAATCAAGTGTCAATTGTTCCTGCTAATAATTTATTTTGAGCAAGTTTATTAGCTGCTTCTGGAACATTTTTTAAAATTCATCTAATTTTTGTTGCTGAGAAATATGGATTAATAATTAATCCAGTTTTTTGAGTAATTTTTTCTCCATAACCTGCATTGATTAATTCATCACAAAAATCACTTGTTCTTCTATCTTGTCAAACAATAGCATTGTATACTGGTAGTCCAGTTTCTTTATCTCATAAAACTACAGTTTCTCTTTGGTTTGTAATTCCAACAGCTGCAATGTTATCAGATTTAATTCCTGCTTTTGTTTTAGCACTTTGTAATGTTCCAAGTTGTGCAGATCAAATTTCTAGTGGGTCATGTTCTACTCAACCTGATTGTGGGAAAAATTGTGTAAATTCTGCTTGTGCAATTGCAACACTTTTTCCTTGTTTATCAAAAATAATAGTTCTACATGAAGTTGTTCCAGAATCTATTGCAACAACATATTTTTTTTCTGTATCCATTTTTTATTCCTCGTGTATTTTTTTGTATTAATGAAACACTTTATATTTAGTTTCAAAATTTGCTTTTTGGTTTAAAGCTAATCCACTTTTTGATAATAGTTTTTCAACATATAAAGCTATTGCTGGAGATGATGCAATTGCTGGTGATTGCATACCTGCAACATTTAAAAAGTGATTATTACCTTTAGCAAATTGAATTACAAAATCATTTGTTTTGATATCAATTGGTCTAGATCCAGCTAATGTCATAATTGTTTTTGACATATCAATACTTGGAATAATTTTTTTACCAATTTCACCAATGTATTCAAATTTTTCTTTTGTAACTAATCTTGTGTCTTCTTTATCAACACCCTCTTCTGCTGTTGGACCAACTAAAACATGACCATCAAGCATTGGAGCAACAATAACTCCTTTACCATGAATAGTTGGAACCATAAAGCAAATCGAATTTACAATTCCACTTTGTGAACGGTCAAGAATACGATACTCTCCTCTTCTTGTAGTTTGTCTAAAATCTGGATAACCTGCTAATTCTGCAATTGAATCAGCATAGTGACCAGCAGCATTTATTATGTATTTAGTTTTAATTTTTTCTTCATAGTTAACAGTAATTTCAAATTCATCATCCAAACTTAAAATATCTGTAACTTGTGAATTTTTTCTTAAAGTAGCACCATTTTTTTCAGCTACTGCTAAAAATGCTAAAGAGGCTTGAACTGGATCAATTGCTCAAGAAGATGTACATAGCAGTGCACCTGCAACATTTGGATTAAGATTAGGTTCTCTATTTAATAATTCTTGTTTAGAAAGAATTTTCATATCAGAAGCTAATACTCCATTTGTTAATCCTCTTTCATAAAGCATATGAACATGCTCCATTTCTTTTTCATCAAAAGCAATAATTAAAGAATCAACTTGTGCTCTTGCAAAATCTAAATCTTTGAAAATTTCATTTCTTCAGATTTTATTTCCTAAAACATTTAATTTTGCTTCAATTTTATGAGGGTCTGGATCAAATCCACCATGAATTACACCAGAGTTACCTTTTGATGTTTCATCTGCAAAAACTGGATTTTTTTCCAATAATAAAATTTTTAAATTGTATCTAGATAAACGGTAAGCAATAATAGAACCTATTATTCCTCCACCAATTATAGTTACATCAAACATAATTAATCCTTAATATTTATATTTGAATTATGAATTAAATTAGTGAGAATAGTCCTATAATTACACCAGCAGCCATAGGTCCTGCTACTGGAACTCAACTATATTCTCAGTCAGCAATGTTTGCAACTTTGTCTTCTTTTCTGAAAATATTTACAAAAGATGCAAATACAATTCTTGGCATTAAGTCTCTAGCTGGATTAATTGCATAACCAGTTGCAGAACCTAATGATAAACCGATTGACATAATTACAAATGTAACTGCTAAGTTACTTAAAGCGCCTAAACTAAATCCACCACTTTGTACATCAGCTGGAGCACCTGTTGGTAATTTTGAGAATGCTAATATACAAGCTAATAAAATTAAAGTACCCATAAATTCATAAGAGAAGTTAAATACTGCTGCTCTTTCTTCTTTATTTTTGTAAGCAGGAGCAGTACAGTGACTACCTCTAATTGTTAATAAATCATTTTCTTTATCTTTCAAGAATTTAAAGTTAATGAAGTTAAGTACAATTTGACCAAAAATTGCACCTAATAATTCAAAAATTAAAACAATGAAGAAAGTTAAAGTAATAACTGCAGCAGTGTTTGTAGTTTGCATTGCAACAACACCCATAGCAAACATACCGCTTAATTGATTACTTGCTCCAATTGATTGCATAATCAGTACAGCTGGGTTTAGCATTCCACCACCACCCATTGCTACAGAAATAGTTGCAGCTACAAATACAGCAAATCCTCATCCCATAGCGATTACAATTCACTTACCAGATTGATTTGCATTCATTCTTTTCAATGAAGTTGCTGCACAAACTCCATTTCCAAGTAAAACTAGAATGGCTGTTCCAATAAATTCTGAGAACATAGCCAATCAATATTGTGTAACAATATCCATTTTTTTTATTTCCTTTGTTATTTTTTATATTTTCTTTTAGCAGTAATAGTGCTAAAAAGATAGGGAAAAAAGTATTCCCATAATCTGAATTATAAAGAATTAAATTTTATTTTAATGAATTTTTCATTTTTTTTAATTGGTTCAAGTAGATAAAAGAAAATAAAAAAGTTAGTAAAATCCAGATTTGAACTTTACTAACTTTTAAAATTTAAATAATTTACATTTAATGTTATTTTTTAATTTTCATACTTGCAATGGGTTTAATTTTTATAAAGATGATTGATGCTATTAAAATAGTAGCAAAAATTAATAATCCAACTGCAATTCCAGCGATTTCTACTCTATTTAAATTAGTAGTATTGGCTTTTAAATCACTTTCACTTGGTAAATCAACAAAAGTTGGAGTTTCTTTTCCAATAAAACCATTATAAGTGATTTGTTTAACTGCTTTGTCTTTTGGGAAACCATAAGGTAAAACTCCCTCACCATTTACACTGTCTTTAATAGGAATAGATAAAGTTATTTCTAAAGTTGTATCATCAACTTTTTTTAAAGTAATCATTTCTTCAGTTATTGCAATTGGTTTATTTAAAAAACTTATATTTTGTAAAAAGTTTTGAACAACAAACCCTTTATTATTAGTTTCTATAATTGAATCAATATTATATTTTTGCTTAATGTCATTAATTGCTTCATCATTTTTAAAAGACAAGATTAAATCATCTAATTTGTATCCACCACTAATTATAATTTGACTTAAATTAAATACAGACATTGAGTTTTGGTTATCAGTATCTAAACTGTTATGAACAGCAATATCTACTGAAAAACTAATTGTACCAGTATTGTCATTTGCATCAATATTTTTAATTTGAATATCATAATCTTTTTCTAAATTTAATTTTTCTTTAACTAAATTTTTTATTTCTTGTTCACTATAAGCACTCACCATTCTACTAGTTAAAAAATCAGATTTAGATATTTGTGTTTCCATATTTTTAAAATTGTTAGAAATAGATGAAAATTTAATTGCACCATCTTGTACTTTTTCATATCTTACATTTTGATTAGTTGGCCTTGATAATAATTCAGAACCACTATTTCTGTCATTAATATAAGTTTTAACTAGGTATGATTGGTTAGTGTTTTGATAAGTTGAAAAAGGTACACTTGTTATTGTATAAGGTCTACTTTCTTCTACATAACCATTTCTTACAATGCTTGGATTTACATTAATTTCATTAGTTAATTTCATATAGTAAAAACTAGTGAAATATACATATAAACCTTTATGGTAACCACTAAAACTATAATAGAATAAATTAGCAGTTTGATCATATCCAATTGTATTCACATCTCATGTGTCTATTCTAGTGTTTTGGTTAGTAAAAGTTTTGTAATCACTTTGTTGTGGACCCAAAACATCTGCTTGAACAGAGTTAAAGGGCATAGCTGAATTCATGTGTCCTATTTTCAAATTAACATTATATCCAAAGTGAGCAAATGAAGAACATAAAGGATTAAAAGCATCTATATAGATTGCTAAATATTCTGAGGTTTTTGCTGCATTAAAACCAGTGTTATAAAATCTTTTATAGATATTATTGAATTTAGGGGTTTCTGAAGCATTACTTGTAATGTATCCTCTTGTAATAAAATCTTTATATTTGTAATTAACTATATAAGATTTTTTTTCACCATATGTATTTGCAATATTTTTCAAATCATCATTAACTAAAACAACATAATAATCATATGATCCATTAGTTTTTTCGGTATCAATGTGACTAGTTCAACCATCTAAAGCATAATTAGCTAAATAAGTTCTATTAGTTTTAACAGAAGAAATTCATATAGAATAATTCATACCTGGTATGTTGCTTGGAACAAACCCAACTAACATATCATTCTCATTAACTCCATTTACTTGTGAATAAAAAGGTTCAGAGTCAGAGTTATTTTTTGATGCATCTTTAACAGTTGAAAAACCTTGTTTGTTTGCATCAAATGAAATAATTTTACTTGTTTTATTAATATCTGCAACTGTATTAGCTGAAGTAATAATTAATTGGTTAGTAGAATTTAAAAAAATAAAAGCTGAATCATCATTTACTGAAATTATGATTTGATTATCAACCAAGTTACCATTTGCTGGAACAACAACAGAACCCGATTTAACATCTAGTCCAAAAACAATTAAATTTTGTAAAGATGTAGTTTCTTCATTTACTATTTCTTGACCAAACAAGACAAACAAAACATCTTGACTTTCTAAGTATAAATAATTAATTACTTTAAAAGAATCAATATTTTGAATTTTTTTAACTTCATTATAGTAGTTCTTAATAAGCTTATTTTCAGTTATTTTGCTATTTCAAAGTAATATACCAGAATATGATGTACAAGTAATAGTTTGTTTATTTGTAGTCATTCCAATTTGTGCACCACCAGCTTTATAATTTTGATCACTTTGTTCATCAACTTTAAAAGTAACATTAACTGGATAAATATTTTTATCAGAATATGAAACAATGTAATCTTTAAAGTTTGTAATACTTTTGTCATTTACAGCAGTGGCATCTTCTAAATAATTTTCATTAGCATTTAATTTATTATTGACTAAATTAATTTCAGTTGTGCTTTTGTTTATACCAAATAAGATTGGCATAGTTAAAAGTTGAGAACCAAAAAAGAGTGAAGTCAACAATTTTTTTGTCTTCTTATTTTTCATTTTTACTTCCTTTTATTTAATTTAAAAACAAATAAATGTTTAAAAATGTATGTTTATTATATAACTTTTTTAAAAAAAATAAAAGTTTTAGTTTACCAATGTCTTTATACATAAGAAAAAAACAAAAAAGTTATTGATGTTTTTTTGATTAAAGAATTTTTAGATTTTTTAATAAAAATAAAAAAAGTACAATACCAAAAATCAATTTATGGACTGTACTTATAAAAGTTTTAGAATAATAAAATTATTTTTTTTGATTTTTCTTATTGAAAGATTCAAGTATTTTTTTATTTATTTTTTTCACAAATTCAAAATCAAGTTCATACTTGTCATCTAAATAGATGTATAAAGAAACTAATGTATGAAAAATTAAAATAATTTCTAAAATATAGATTAATCGATAATTAATAGCTGAAAAAATTATCATAAAAAGAAATATTAAAAAATTTAATGCATTAATAAAAAGATATAGGAAAAATAATAAGTTTTTAAAATCTTTTTTTAAAATAAAAATTTTTAAAAAAAGAATAAAGTTAAAAAATGCCATAGTCAAAAATAAAATTAGAGCAAATGAACCCAAAATAATTCCAGGGATTAACAATGAGTTATACTGATCAAAATGCAAAGAATCAAGGTAATATCCAGTTTTTGCATTTACAAATACTGAACAAAAAAACATCAGCACTAATAAACCTGTCTCTTAAACAAATCTCCGAGCCCACGAGACAAGAGGCAATATCGTATGCCGTCTTCTGCTTG
>CAMWTH010000019.1 GCA_947177125.1 uncultured Mycoplasma sp.
GGAAATTTAGATGATTTAAAAGCTAAAGTAAAAGAATTAATAAAGTTTTTAAATCTATAAAGTAAACTTTCTTATGTTAAAAATCTTTTATTTTATTTCTTGTGAATAAAAATAACAAGAATACTTAAAAGAGTTATTTAAATTTGTTCTTATATTTATGTACGAAAAGACATAGATAGACATTTTTAATAAATTGTTAAATCTTATAAATTAATAATTTAGGAGGTCTATATTATGTCTTTTTCTATTGATTTTGAATACAAATATATTTATAAAACAGACTTTCATCCAAATGTTTTTCTATTGTCTAAACTTTATGCAACTTTTCTCTCTAAAGATGCTTTTCATATGTACGTTTATATGTGTGAAGAATTAAGGAACTATAGTAATGTAAAATTTTTTAGAAATAGAATAAAAGATTTTTTAGAAATACTAAATATTAATGAAATACAATTTGAAGAAATAAGACAAAATTTAGAAGCTTTTAAATTATTAAAAACTTATTTAACAGAAGATAATAAAGTATATTTTGAATTACTTGAACCTTTAAGTTCAAGAAATTTTTTAGAAAATAAAATGTTTTTAAAAAATTTAGAAAACAAACTTAGTAAAAATCAAATTGATAAATTAATAACTCAATATAGTCAAATTGAATATTTTAATGGAAAAGATATTTCAATTAATAGTGATATATATTTTTCTAAAAAAAATTTTCTAGAAGAAAAAACTTTCAATTTTGAAAAGTTGTATTCTAATCTTTCTGCAACTACAAAAATTCATATTAGTATTAGTGATCAAGTTAAAAATGAAATTGAGTACTATTTTAAAAATCACAATCTTTCTTTTTCTGAAATTGAAAAATGTCTGTATGCTTCAGTTATAAAAACCAAAAATAATTTTGAAATCAGTTTAAATTTACTTCAAATAGAATTGGAAAAACTTGTTAATCAAAGTCCATTAAATTTAAAAGAAATAGTTAAAATTAATCACAATAATAAATTATTTATTGAAAAGTTTTCAATCAGTGATTTAAATATTATTTTTAAAAATTATCAAAATTTAAAACCTGAACAATTTTTAACTTCTTTAACTTTGGAAGACTTAACAGAAAATGAAATAGAAGTTATTGATAAATTGAGAAAAAAATATTTAATTGCTGATTCAATTATTAATATTATGATAGATTTTTCAATTAGAAAAACTCACAATGAATTAAATTCTAAGTATCTTTATAAAATGGCTAAATCTTTTAATATTGAAAATATTGACTCATTAAATAAAGCTTATGATTTTCTTTTTAATTGGGATAATAAAGTAAAAAATAATTATTCAAAAGAAACAAAGAAAGAAGAAAGAAAGATAGAAAAAATGAATATTTCTGCTGAAAGTGAAATAATTGAAAATGATGGTGACTATCAAGTTCCAGTTTATAAATTTGAATTGTAAAATGGTTTAATATGATGAGTAAAAAAAACGTAAAAAAGAAAATAAATTTGAAAGATTTGGAATTATCCTTTGATATTAATGATAATTGAGTTGAAACTGAAAAATCCAAAATTGAAACTAAAAAATTTAGAGAAAACGATTTATTTATAAATTGTTTGCCTTTAACTGATGAAGATATTTTTGATAATTTAGGTTTTTTACAATCTGTAATAGATGAAGATTTTGCTTGCAAGCTAGAAAAAAAAGATTATTGCCCTTTTAATGGCTACCATTTGTTGGCAAAAAGAAATAGCAAAACTAATTTATTAGTTTTCTACTATTCAAAATGTGAAAAAGTTAGATCACAAACATTAATTAAAGAAAAGCAAAAAAACTATTTATACAATTCTTATGCTCTTAATAATGATTTTAAAGACATTCATTCCGAAAAAACAACAAGTATTTCAAAAAATAATTTTTTAAAAATTTTTTTTGAAGAATGAAAATCTGAAAGTAAAAAAGGAATTTATATTTATGGTAAACCAGGTGTTGGTAAAACTTTTTTATTTAAGATGCTTGCAAACAAAATTATTACAAGTAAGGCTGAAAAAGATTTTAAAGTTGCTTTAATTTTTCTTCCTGATATGGTTGAAGCAATTAAAGAATCATTTAGCAATGATAAATCTGATAATTTTAGAAAAATTATTTATGCAGCAAATAATGCTGATTTTGTTTTTTTTGATGATATAGGTTCTGAATATGCTTCAGATTGATTTTATTCAAATTACTTTTTAGTTGTTTTAAATAACAGAATTTCTAATAAAAAAGCTACTTTTTTCAATTCAAATTTATCAATTGATGAATACGAAAAAAAATTAACTAGTTTACTTAAAAGCAGTGACAAAAAAATTGCAGCAAAAAGAATTACAGATAGAATTAAAAGGTTGGTTGGAAACAACTTTTTACTTATTGAAGATAAAAATTATGCATCAAAATAGATAAATTAAAATATATTTATTTACTGCTAAATATTGAGATATTTAATAGGAGAATCTAATTATGATAGATAAAACTTATACAAATGAAGTGTTTGAATTATTTTCTGAAATCATTAACAAACTCTACAAATTGGTTAACGTTAATTTTACTGTTGAGAAAAATAAAGATATTAATAATGGCGATTTTTTCACAAATGTTGCAATGGTTATAGTAAAAAATGTTAAAAAAAACCCCCAAACTATTGCAAATGAAATTAATGATTTTTTAGAAAATTATAACCAAAAATTAGTATCAAACATAAAAGTAGCAGGACCTGGATTTTTAAATTTTGATATTCATAATAAATATAAAAAATATTATGTAGAACTTACTTTAAAATACAAACAGAATATAGGTCAATTTAAAGAAAAAAATTTATTCTATAACATTGAATTTGTTAGTGCTAACCCTACAGGTCTTTTGCATATTGGCCATGCAAGAAATGCTGCATTAGGCAAAACTTTAGCAAATTTATGAAATAAATACGGAATTAAAGTTGAAAAAGAATACTACATCAATGATGCTGGGAATCAAATAAATATATTAGCAGTTTCAACATTTATTAGATATTTACAACTTTTTAATATTAATATTGAATTGCCAGAAGACTCATATCATGGTAGTGAAATAATTGATTTAGCAAAAGAAATAAAAAATGAATATGGTGATAAATTTTTAAATGTTAAATTTAAAAATAATACTATTTCTGATAAAAAAACTTTTGATTTTTTCAAAGAATATTCTCTTTCAAAAATGCTTCAATTTATTAAAAAAGATTTGGAATCATTAAGAGTTAATTTTGATATCTTTTTTTCAGAAAAACAACTGTATAAAGAAAAAAAAATTGATGAAGTTTTAGTTAAATTAGATAAACACATCTTTAAACAAGATGGTGCAATATGATTAAAAACAACTTCGTTTGGAGATGATAAAGATAGAGTTTTAGTAAAAAAAGGTGGTGATTTTACTTATTTTTTACCAGATATTGCATATCATCAAATAAAACTATTAAGAAATAAAAACATTACAAAAATTTTTAACATCTGAGGTGCTGATCATAAAAGTTATGTAGATAGAATGACAATTGCTATTGAATGTTTAGGTATTCCAAAAGACAAAATTCATGTGATTATCATGCAAATGGTTAGTTTAACAAAGAATGGTAAAGAATTTAAAATGTCAAAAAGAACAGGAAATTCTTTGACACTAAGAGATTTAATTGATGCCATTGGTGTTGATAGTTCAAGATGAGCTTTAGTTTCTCAAACTGCAGACACTCAGATAGAAATTGATATTGATAAATTTAAACTTAAAACACATGATAACAATTTGTACTATGTTTTATATGCTTACGCAAGAATAAACCAGTTATTTAAAAAAATTAATTTTAGTGCTAATAAAATTAAAGATTTTGATTTAAATTTATTAAATTTAAATAAAGAAAAAGAACTTATAAACTATTTAATTAGTTATTCTTCTTTAATTGAAAATATTGCAAAAACATATGAAGTTAATAAAATTACTAATTTTCTTTTTCAAGTTTCACAATTATTTCACTCATATTACAATGAAATTAAAATTAAAGATGAAAAAAATTTAGAACTTCAAAAAAGTAGATGTGTTTTATTGAGTGCAATTATGTTTTTAATTCATAGTGGCTTAAATTTATTGGATATAGAACCACAAGAAAAAATTTAGTTATACAAAATTTAGATTAATAAAAATTATTCAAAAAATTTCTATTGTGTTATATATATTTAGTATATATAATTGAATTTGTATATTTTAAATTTATATAAAGAAGGTAAAAATAAATTATGATTACTTTTAAATCTACAGCAAAACAAAAATTTCGTATTGATTACAATAAACAATTTATTATTGAACAACTTTTTGCTGATCCTAAAATGTTAGATGTACATGTACAAAAAATAAAGTCAGTTTACAAAGATGCATCAGATAATTTTGTTAGAAATCAAATTGATCATATCATTATTAAAGAAAATGCTTTTAATGAAGTAATGAAATATTTGGTTAGTTTATTTGAATTTAATTTTGATGCTTCAGAAGTACAATCTTTTAAAAATAAATTAAAAGAATCAATGAAAAATTTAAATGATTCTCAATGTGAAGATTTAGCAAAAAAACTAATTCAAAAGGGACTTATTTTTAAAGTATTATCAAATGAAAATAAAATTCAAGTAAGTGATGATGATGCTAAAAAATATTTAGATCAATATTATAGAACTACAAACAATTCTGTAAATGAATTTTTAAACAATAAAGAAAGATTTGATGAAATCAAAGATATAATTTTGGAAGAAAAAATAACTCAATGAGTTATTAGTAAATTTAAAATTGCTTTAACTATTCAAAATATATTAAATCGTCAAGTTCCTTTAAAAGATCAAACTCCACCTCCTCCGCCTCCTGTTGGACCTACAATTAGAAAATAAGCAAAAAAAACAACTTTAAAAGAGTTGTTTTTTTATTTGAAATATAATTTAAATGCTATGAATAAAGATGCTGTTTTTTTAGAAACAAACAATGAGTATGTAAAAGAAATTGAAAAAATCATTATATCTGCTGTTGTTAATAACGATAAAGAGATTGATGAAATATTTTTGCATCTTTCACCTTCAGATTTTTTTGAAATTGAAAATAGAGTTATTTTTAAAATTGCTTCTTTGTTTAGAGAAAATAACAAAGAAATTAGTTTTTTTTCAATATTAGATTACATAAAAAATACTGAAAATAACTCTTTGGATTTTAATCATTTTGAAAGTTATTTAGAAACAATTTCTACTAATTATTCATATGAACAAAGTATTTTACAATATATTGAAATTATTAAAAATGCCTCTATTAAAAGAAAGATTAATGAATTTTCTAATACTTTAAAAACTACTGATTTAGATTTGATTAATGCACAGGAAAAACTTTGAGAGTTGGAAAAAGAATTTGCTGATATAGCAGGTTCAAAAAAAAGTCAGGAAATTGAAGGAATTAGTAAAATAATTGATGATTTTAATAAAAAATTAATTCAAATTAGAGAACAAAACATAGATTTTGATGGAATAAGATCTGGATATGAAAATCTTGATTATTTAACCAATGGTTTTAAAAATGGTGATTTGGTTATTTTAGCAGCCAGACCAGGTATTGGAAAAACAACTTTAGCAATTAATTTTTTAATTTCAGTTGCAAAAATTTTGAAATCAAAGAATGAAAAAAATTCTAATGAAGATTTAAAAGCAAAAGAGGAAGCTGTTTTAATGTTTTCTATAGAAATGGGAAAAGAACAAATTTGCCAAAAAATGTTAGCTATCACAAGTAATGTTAATCCAATGAAGAAAACTCTTAACCAAACTGAACAGGCTTCACTACACATGGGATCAAATATTTTAAAGTCATTACCAATTTATATTGATGATTCTAGTAATTTGACTTTAATAGACATTCAATCAAAGTTAAAACAAATTTCAAATAGCAAGAAAATAAGACTAGTAGTGATTGATTATTTACAATTGTTAAAAGTTAATTCAAAAAATACAATGGGAATGAACAGACAACAAGAAGTTGCTGAAATTTCTAGAACACTAAAAAAGTTAGCAAGACAATTTCAAGTTCCCCTTATTTCAATTGCCCAACTTTCAAGAAGAATTGAAGAAAGACGAGGAGGACCAAATGCTAGACCAATGCTTTCTGATTTAAGAGAATCAGGTTCCATTGAACAAGATGCTGATATGGTTTGTTTTTTGACTTATGTTAATAATGAAGAAGAGCAAAATAAAGATAATGTTTTTTTAGAAAACTCCCAAAAAAATTTTTTAGTAGATGTTGAATTTATTTTGTCAAAAAACCGAAATGGTGCAACAGGAAGTTGTTTTTTTACATTTGATAAAGAACATAGTACATATTTAGAAAAAGAAAAATAGTAAATGCTAATCTTATTAATTTATAATTAATTAGATTTTAGGGGTTAGAGAAAAAATGAAACGTAAATTTATTAAATTATTATTAAGTGGTTCTGCTGTAGCTTTTGGAACATTAACAATGTCTTCTTGTGCATCATCTGCAACAAATTTATTTGGTATCTATGCTAGTGTAGATTCAAATTATGATGATAAAACTACAGTTACAACAAAAGACAATGATAATAAAGAAATAACTGTTCCTGCTGGATATAATGGTATTTTTAAAGGTTTTAAATTTAATAATTTTGGTTTTTCAGCAAATTCTTCTTTAATTCCAGATCAAACTATTATTAATCAAGAAAATGATTCTTTAAGTTCTATTTATTTTTCTCACTCATGGCAGGACTTTATGTTTCCTTTATTAAACTACACAATTAGTTTATCTGATTTGTATAATATGGATTTTTCTGGTGGTGATATAACTAATTTAAAAAGCCACTCAATTATTACATGTAGTGATGAAAATTTATTAGAACAATTCATTTATAGTTGAGCAAATGTTTTATCAAAAGGGAAAGAATCAATTAGATTTGGTGTTACTTCTATTAAAACAAAAGTAACTAATCCATCAGAAAGTTTTTTTCCACAAGTTTCTACTTCTTCAGGTAGTGATGCAACACAACAAGATTCAGATTCAAGCAAATTAGTTTGAACTTGAGATGATGATAAACAAGAAACTGGTATGTACACATACACATCTCAAAATAGCTTTCAAATAGGATTTGAGTTTGGATATTGAAATGCTGCAAATGATAATGCTAATCAAGGACAATCAAGTAAAGAAGATGTGATAAATATGGTTCAAAAAACAGGATCTTGATCATCAGCAAACAATTTTAATGTTGAAAACATTAAAACAAATATGTGACTAGTTTTAAACTTTAATTTTTCTTTAACATTATCTTATTCTGAAAATAGTGTTATTGAAAGCAAAAATGAAAATACTGCTCAAGAAAATAATCATCAAGATATCGTATGAACTGATGAGCTAAAAAACAAAACAATTCCTCCTATATTTTCTTTTACTGATAAAGACAAAAAAATAGATATTAAATCTACTAGTGAATCAGTAAAAACTATTTCTGATTTAATAAAAAGTGATAGTTATGATACTGAAAAAGTTAATAATACTAAAGACAAATACTTAAATCAAGTTACTCTTTATGATAGTTGAAATTAAACATTTGTAGGTTTATTAATGTTTTTGCAAAATTATTTAAGTAAAGTTAAAAAAAGTTGATTACCATTTTTCAATAATGAATTTAAAAAAGACTATTTTATTAAATTAAATATTTTTTTAGAAAAAGAATATAAAAATAAAGTAATTTTTCCTAAACCTGAAAATATATTTAATTCTTTTACTTTTTTTGAACTTGAAGAAACGAATTTAGTCATAATAGGACAAGATCCATATCAGTCACCTAATATGGCAGATGGATTAGCTTTTTCAACAAAGCTAAATATTCAACCTAAATCTTTATCTAATTTATTTAAAGAAATAAAAAAAGATTTTAATATCAATAGAACAAATTATGATTTATCAGATATTGCTAGTCAAAATGTGTTGTTGTTGAATAGAATTTTAACTGTTGAAAGTAATTTGAGTTTGTCTCATGCTGAAAAAGGGTGAGAAACTTTTACTAATAATTTAATTCTGTATTTAAGTATAAAAAATCAAAAAATAATTTATCTACTAATGGGCAATAGAGCAATTAGTTTAAAGCCGCTTTTATTTAACTATTTAAGAGTTTTTGAAACATCTCACCCTTCCCCTTTTAGTTACCGAATTAATTTAGAAAATAAACAAATTTTTAAAAAGATTAATGAAGAACTAATTAAAGCAAATAAAAAACCAATTAAGTGATAATTAATTATTTTTTGAATGTTATCTTTTTAAATTTAATAACATTGCTAATTTAAAAAATCTTTTTTTGTTAAAATTAATCTATTAAAAATATAGGGAAAATATGAAAAACTTAATAAGAACAATTAATGGAATTAGTAAATGTTTGAACCAACTTCAGCTATTCTAGTTTTTTTGGCTTTTTTTATAGTAACTACTGCTGTAGCATCACTAAAAAAAGTTTATTTCTTTTTTAGGTTTAAAAAAAGATATTATGTTTTCCCTAGACCTTCAATTCAAGGTATTGCAAATATTGCAATGGTTATTGCTTTATCAGTTGCAGTTTTATTATTATTAACTTTTGTTACATCGAATGCTTTTTCTGTTTTGTTTAGAGCATTTCCAGGTAGTAGAGTAACAATCGAAGGGATATTAATAAAAATTGGTGGTCTTATGTTTGGGCCTTTTATCGGCACTTTTATAGGTGCTTTAACTGATTTACTTTCAATTCTAATGACTGCGGGAATTTTTCATTATGGTTATTTTATTTCAGCAATGGCTTATGGTTTAATGGCAGGATTAATTAGAACAATTTTTTCTTTTTGAAAACAGAATAAAACTTGGTATGCAACAGTAGCTACTTTAATTTCTGGATTGACTTTCTTTTTTACAAGTTTATTCATTTTTTTAATAAAACAAAACGAAGGTGGATTTACACATTCAATCCTGCCTTTTAATCCAGAAATTATACCATCTGATTTACTTATTACTATTTTTGGTGGATTTACAATTTTATTAATTATAGGTATATGAATTCTTTGTCTTTTTTCTAACAAGTATAGGAAATGAAAAAACCAAATTACTTTCAGAAAAAATGAAAGTATTAAACCAAATAAAAAGCCAGTTAAAAGTTATTTTAATAATATGTGTTTAATTTTAATGTGTGCTTTAACAACAGAGGTTTTAATTAATGTTTTACTAATGCCATCTTTTGATGCTGATTTAAGTACTTTGGGATATGACAATTGATTTTTAATAAGATTTACAATTTTTATTCCAATGATTGCTTTTAATTTTATTATTATTTATCCAGTGTATGTTGTTATTTCACCAATTATTAACTGAGATTATCGTAAAGAGTTAAGTGAAGATTATAAAATACCATTTTATGTGAATTAAAAAGGAGAACTATAAATGATTAAGTTAACAGATAAAATAACTAAAGAAATTTCAAAGAATTTAATGTTAGAAATTTCAGATGAAGAAGCAAAATTAATTTCATCTTTGATTGAAAGTTCTGTTGAGAAAATTGAGAAAGTAAAATCCATTGATTTATCTAATGTTGAACCAATGGATTATCCAGACATTATTATTTCAAATGATTTTAGAGAAGATGAAGTTAAAGAATTTGATAATGTTGATGAATTACTTGATTTAGCACCGGAAAAAGAAAATAGATTTATAAAGGTTTAGTATGAGTGAAATTTTAAGGATTCAAAAAGAAATAAAAAATAATGATAGTAATTTTAAAAAATATTATGAAGACACTTTAGATCAATTAAATAAAAATAAAAAACTAAATGCTTTTCTAAGTTTAATAAAAAACTATCAGTATGTTAAAAATAATTCAAGTTCAAATTTGAATAAAATTTTGTATGCTGTGAAAGACAACATCAACGTTAGAGACACTATAACAACTGGAGGTTCACTTTTTTTTGAAAATTATAAAAGTCCTTATTCAGCTAGTGTTATTAAACTATTAGATGATGCTGGAGCTATTCCAATTTGTAAAACAAATCTTGATGAATTTGGATTAGGAGGAACTGGTTTATTTAGTGCTTATGGTGATGTTTTAAATCCTATAGATGAATCTAGAATTGCTGGAGGTTCATCAAGTGGTAGTGCTGTTTTGGTTGCTAAAAAAATAGTTGCTTTTGCACTTGGAACTGACACTGGAGATTCAATTAGAATGCCTGCAAGTTTTTTGGGTGTATATGGTTATAAACCAAGTTATGGGTTGGTATCTAGATTTGGTGTTTTTCCATATTCTCCTTCAATTGATCATGTTGGGGTATTTGCCAATTCAGTAGCAGATGTTGCAATTGTAATGGATGTGATAAACCATTATGATAAAAAAGATTTTACTAGTCAAATAACAAAAATAGATTTTTACCAAAATATTAATAATTTTGATAAAAATACTAGAATTGCATATTTTTCAAATATTGTAGACTTATTAAATCAAGAAGAAAAAAAATTGTTTTTAAATACAATTGAAAAAATTGGTAAAAATTCAATTGTTAATAAAGAAACATATCCAGTTGATTTATTGCACTTAATTCCAGTTGTTTATGAAATTTTAAGTTATTCAGAAGCAGTAAGTTGTTACCAAAATATTACAGGTGTTCCTTTTGGTAAAAAAGGAGTTGGAAAAACATTTGAAGAAAAAATTATTGATGTTAGATCAAAAAGTTTTGGTAAAGAATTAAAAAGAAGGTTTGTTTTGGGTTCTTATGTAACTTTAAAAGAAAATGAAGACATCTTGCTAAAATGTAAAAAAATAAGAAGACTAATTGTTGAAAAAATCAATGATATTTTTAAAAAATATGATTTTATAGTAATGCCAGGAGCTGGATCAGTAGCTCCAAAAGTAAAAGACATAAAAGAAAACAAATTCAAAAGTACAGAAGCAGATAATTACCTACAAATTGCCAATTTTGGAGGATTTCCATCTTTTACAATTCCTATGGGAAAAATTCAAAACATGCCAATTGGAGTGAATATTATGGGGAAAATAAATTCAGATGCAAAACTAGTTGCATTTACTAACATGATTGATAAATTAATTAATGGTGAAAAATAATGAAAAATAATTTTGAAACTGTAATTGGAATTGAAGTTCATGTTGCTTTAAATTCAAAGTCAAAGATGTTTTCTCCTTCTAAAAGTTCTCATAATGATAAAGAAAATACAAATATTTCTCCAATTGATTTAGGTCACCCAGGGATAATGCCTTCACCAAACAAAAAGTGTGTGGAAAAAGCAATTGTGTTAGCAAAAGCTTTAAATATGACAATTGAAAAAAATATTTCTTTTGATAGAAAAAATTATTTTTTTCAAGATTTACCAAAGGGATTTCAAATTACACAACAATTCTATCCAATAGGTAAAAATGGGAAAATTAAAATTAATGATAATCATTTTATTGACGTTGAAAGAATTCATTTAGAAGAGGACACAGCTAAACAATTTAAGGGAGAAAATAATAAAATTTTATTAGACTACAATCGTTCAGGAATGCCTTTAATTGAAATTGTTACTAAACCTTGTATCAAATCTGCACAAGAAGCTGGATTATTTTTAAAACAATTAAGAAGGATTTTAACTTTTAATCAAATTTCTGATGCAAAAATGGAAGAGGGTTCTTTAAGAGTTGATGTAAATATTTCAGTTAATTTAATTGGATCAAAAGAATTTGGAACAAGAGTTGAAATTAAAAACATTAACTCAATTACTAATGTAGAAAAAGCAATTGAATATGAATCTAATTGTCAAATTCAGCAAATTCTAAAACAAGAACCTGTTTTATTGGCTACTAAAAGATTTGATGATAAAACTTTTTCAACTGAATTTATGAGATTAAAAACTACTAATGTTGATTATCACTATATGGTAGAACCAAATATTTTAGTTAGAAAAATTGATGATCAATTTATTGAAAAAACTATCAGAGATAATTTTGTTGATTTAGATGAAATTGGAAATAATTTGAAAAAAAATAATGTTTCTGAAGAATTTATTAATATTTTGTTAGATGACTATGAATTGTATAAAAAATTTGATTTTATTAACAAAAAAATTAATGATAGTACTGAAGTAATTAGATGATTATGTGTAGAGTTTGTAGGTTTATTAAATAAAGTTAATTTAAAAATAAATGATGCTAGTGAATTTTTGATTAGTCAATTGCTTAAAGTGATTTTGTATATTAAAAATGAAACAATTAATGCAAAGCAAGCAAAAGAGATTTTGAAATTACTTATTGAAACTAACAAAGAAATTGATTTAATTATTGAAGAAAATAATTTTAAACAAATTGTTGATGAAAAAATTTTAAAACCAATTTTAGAGAAGCACATTGCAGAAAATGAAAAAATGCTTAGTCAATATAATGATAGACCTGAAAGAGTGGAAAAATTTTTCATTGGAATGGTTATGAAAGATACGAATGGACAAGCCAATCCTAGTGTAGTTACAAAAATATTTAAAGAAATACTAAATAAAAAATAAAAAAGATGAACAAATTATAAATGTTCATCTTTTTTATGATTTTATAAATGGCGGAGACGATGAGATTCGAACTCATGCACCGGAAACCGATCTAACACCTTAGCAGGGTGCCCTCTTAACCACTTGAGTACGTCTCCAATCTACTAACATACTAATAGATTGTAACATTTTATTTAAATTAATCTTTTTAAATTTTCATCTATTTCTTCTCTTGTTTTACCTAAAGAATTTAGTTCACCTTTTTTTGCAAAAGAAATATTACCAGTAGTTTCTGAAACAACAAAAGAAATTGAGTCAGTTATTTCTGATATCCCTAAAGCAGCACGATGTCTTGCTCCGTGTTTTGAGTAATTAGATTCTTTAGTAATTGGAACATAACAAGAAATTGCTTTAATGTTTGCATTAGACACTATTAATGCTCCATCATGGAAAGAAGCTTTTTTGTTAGAAAAAACAGCAATGACAAATTCAATATCAAATTTAGATTCTATTTTAAATCCTGAATCTTCATAAATGCTTAATGAGTTTCTTTGCTCATAAATTATTAAAGCTCCAATTTTTTTGTCACTTAATCTAACTAGAGTTTCAGCAAGATTAAAAATAAAGTTTTCTCTTTCTTGTTCTGTTATCTTTTTTTGATTGAATCTTTTTTTAACATTTTCTTTTATTTTGGAAAAGTTTGTATTTGATGAAAAAAACCAAATTGTTGAAATTGCTATAATCCATAAGAAAAGAAACACAACTAATACTAGAATAACTGTTACTGAATTTTCCATAATTTTTTATCACCAAAGTAGTAAGGATTGAGTTAATTTGATATAATTTTAAATTAATTTTGAAATAAAACAAATAAAAGTGTTATAAATAATTATTATTTCTTAGTTTTCAACTATAGAAATCAAGAATTTTTATATTTTTTATTAGGTTAAATAAAACAAATGAACAAAAATCTTAGTGAATCCTTTTCCAAACTCAAATCAAATTTAAATGATGGACTAACTAATGAAGAAGTCCAGAAAAGATTAAAAACTTATGGTTTAAACAAAATTGCTGAAAAGAAAAAAGTAAAATTCATCACAAGAATTCTAGAACAGTTTAAAAATCCTATGATTATTTTACTGTTAATAGCATCCATAATTTCTTTGCTAATTGCTTTTGTTCCAACTTTTTCAACTGATAATGGAAAAACAGAACCTGAAAAAATAATTGAAAAGGTTGAACCTTTTATTATTTTTGTAATTGTTATGATTAATTGTATTTTTGGTGCAGTCCAAGAAGCAAAGTCTGAAAAAGCAATTGATTCATTAAATAAAATGATTATTGCAAAAGCTAAAGTGTATCGTAATGCAGATTTTGATGTTATTAATTCAGACCAGTTAGTTCCAGGTGACATAATGATTTTAGAAGCAGGTGACTCTGTGCCAGCAGATGGGATTATTATTGAATGTACATCTTTTAAAACACAAGAATCTGTTTTAACTGGTGAATCTTTAGCAATTGAAAAAAATGCAGATTTCGTTTTTGATGAAAACACTCCAATTGCTGACCGATTAAATTTTGTTTATTCAGGAACAAATGTAATAAATGGTAAAGCTAAAGTATTAGTTGTATCTACTGGAATGAACACAGAAATTGGAAAAATTGCTAATTTAATTCAAAATGCTGGTGAACAAACTTCCAAAATTGAAAAAAAGATTAAAAAATTAAGTAACATTTTAGGAATTATAGCTTTTGTTGTTGTAGTTATAGCTTTTATTCTATGGATTTGTTATGTAAATAATGTTAATGATATTGCTGTTACTTGAGCAACAGGTTTTAAATTAGGAGTTTCAATAGCAATTGCTGTTATTCCTGAAGGTTTATTTGCAATTATGACTATTGTTTTTTCACTTGGTATTAAAAGAATGATTAAGCACAATGCACTAATTAAAAAAATTGAAACAACTGAAACTTTGGGAAATGTTTCAATTATTTGTAGTGATAAAACAGGAACACTAACTCAAAACAAAATGAAAGTTGTAAAAGTTTTTGATGGAATAAAATCTTATGAAGATGTTTTAAAAATAGAAAATAGAGATGTTTTAGAGTATGCGATGCTTTGTAACGATTCAAATGATGATGATGGAATTATAGTAGGAGATCCAACAGAAACATCATTGGTTAATGCTGGTGTTGCATCGGGTTTGAATTTTGAAGAAATTCAAAAAAAATATCCAAGACAACAATACATTCCTTTTGACTCTGATAGAAAAATGATGACTACAGTTCATAAAATTGGAAATGAATACATAGTTATTACAAAAGGTGCATTTGATGAAATAGCTAAAGTTGCAAAAAAGGTAGATAAAAGTTTTTTTACTGAAAATGAAAAAATGAGTAACAATGCTTTAAGAGTATTAGCAATTGCTTGTAAAAAAATAAAATCATTACCTGAAAATGTTTCAAATTTAGAAACTGATTTGAATATTTTTGCATTATTTGGAATCCAAGATCCTCCAAGACCTGAAGTAAAAAAATCGATTAAATTAGTTAAAAAAGCAGGAATAACTCCAATCATGATTACTGGAGATCATGCTAATACTGCAAAAGCTATTGCAATTGAACTAGGAATTTTAACTGGTAATAAATTAGTTATTACAGGTGCTGAACTTGCTAAATTATCTGATGAAGAATATGAAAAGCAAATTGATAATTTTGCAGTTTATGCAAGAGTTTCACCAGAAGATAAAATTAGAATTGTAAAAGCATGACAAAAACATAACAAAATTGTTGCAATGACTGGTGATGGTGTGAATGATGCACCTGCTTTAAAAGCTGCTGATGTTGGTTGTGCAATGGGAATTAATGGAACTGAAGTTAGTAAGCAAGCTGCTGACATGATTTTGACAGATGATAATTTTGCAACAATTGTTGAAGCTGTTAAAGAGGGTAGAGGAGTTATAGACAATTTAAAAAGAGTAATGTTATTAATGTTTACTATTAACATGGTTAGTTTTTTAGTAACTTTTTTAGGTATCTTTATTTTTCATTATTCGCCTTTTTCAGCTTTGCAAATTTTATGAATTAACTTGGTTTCAGAAAGTTTACCTTCAATTGCTTTAGGTGCACAAAAATCAAAAGATTATGTCATGGAGTTTTCGCCAAAAAATAAAAATAATCTAATTGATATAAAAATGTTTGTAAAAATTTTAGTTCAAGGTATTATGTATTCTGCCCTTGCTTTGATAATGTTTTATGTAGTTGCTGGTCTGTTTGTTGATTACAATTATGATGCAATGATTGACTGTTTCAAAAATTTTGAAAGTGGATCATTAGATGAAATTGCAAGTCGTTATGGTTTTAAAGCAATAACTCATGATTTTATTTTTAATATGCAAATGGCTGGAAGCTTAGCTGCATTTATTGTTGTAACTTTTTCACAAGCTTTTAATGGATTTAATTTAATGTCAAAAGAATCAATTTTTAAAGTTAAATGAGATGATGCAAAGTATATGGTTTTATCTTTTTTGATTTCAGGTTTATTAGTTGCTTTTGTAATTTTAATCCCAGAACTCAATAATATATTTAATTCAAATGCATACATTTTTATTAAAGAGATTTATAAAAATGTAGTAGTTGATGTACAGGAAAATCAAATTGTTTCTTCTAATAGTGTTTTATTTTTTGTAGCTTTTATTGTTGCATTTTTACCTTCAATTTTATTTGAATTAGCAAAATTAATTTTTTCATCAAAGATTTATAAAAAAATTGAAAAGAAGAATTTATGACTACAAAAATGAAATGCTATCTAAATTAAAATGAATTTAATTTTTTACCTTTTTATAATAAAATTTTTTTGTTATCAAAAACAAGGAGATACATTTTGGACTACAAAGAAAAAGTTTCACAAGGGATAAATAAAGCTTCAACTATTTTTTCAAATTGTTACAAATCTTTTGATGAAAAAATTGAATTTTTAAAAAAAGTACATGAAGATTCACAATATCCATATACTTGTGAACATAAAGATGAAATTTTAGAAGCTGTACAAATTTTGGGTGATAATGCTAAAGATGCTGACCCTAGAAAACAACAACAAGCTTATTTAGCAGAACTTGTAAAAAAATTTATGAGTAATGATTCAAAAGAAGAGTTAATTTTTTATTTTAAAAACAACGAAATATTATTTAATATATTTTGTTTGATGTATGTTCATTTTAATAAAAAAGATGCATCAGAGAAAGAAAAACAAGCTCATGCTTTTTTACTGGGTCCTCTTTTTAAAACTGTAGAAAAAATAATATCTTAGTAATAAAATTTCATACTAAATAAAAACAAAAGATTTTTCTTTTGTTTTTTTATTCCCCTTTATTTTAATTATTTTTTTATTCACTATTGTATTATTAGATTTATATATGAATAGAAAAAACAAAGATTTTTTAAAAACAGGTCAAACTTTTTATTCTTCTGCTAATCAAAAAAGTAGTATAGATAATAAAAACATTAAAGTTGATGAAGATATCAGAAAAGGAAAATATCCTAATGGTATTGTTCCATTTATTTTTATAACTTTAGTTTTTTTAGTAATTTCTTTAATTGGAAATTTTGCAGTTGATTTGATAAGTTGAAAAGATGCTTTTGCAATTTCTAGTGGTATAAGTTTTTGTTTATGCTTGGCTTGATTTGTACTACGACAAAGATTTAATTTAAGCACTAGGTATAATCTTAAAAAAATGTCTATTCATTTTAAACTAAATCGTTTAAAGATTACAGAACCTTACAAAAATTGAGACTATTCAATTAATCGAGTTTCTAGCATTGATGAATATAATGAATATTTAATTGAAAGATCTAAAAGAACAAAAGTATTTTTTCTAATTACTATTTCTTTGTATACTTGTTTATTCATAATTTTTATTATTATTTCTGCAGTTTTATAATTTTTAATTGCACATTTTTTTCACTTTTTTTTTTTTTTTTTTAATTTTGTGAAGGCTTAGAGATTTCTATTATACACATCTCCGAGCCCACACGACAATAGG
>CAMWTH010000020.1 GCA_947177125.1 uncultured Mycoplasma sp.
TTTATAAAATTTACAAAAAACAATAAAAAATTAAATTAAAAAAACAAAAAACCCGCGTTTTTTTGGCCAAAATATTGTCTATAAATGTTTTTTTTTTTTTTTTTTTTTTGTTTTCGACTTGATTTTGCTTTTACTTTTTTATGTGTTATTGTTTAAATGTAGTGTGTTGTAAAAACTCATATACACATTGCAAATAAATAATTGAAAGGATATTATTTTTAATATGAAAAAGTTGTCAAAACTTAGAAAATTTTCCATTGCTTTAACTAGTGGTTTAGCTGCTGGGATTGCAGGAATTGGAATTACAGTTCCTTTAATTCAAAATCAAAGCACAACCTTAGTTACTGATTCTGAAAAATCAAGTGGTGATTTTAGTGGTTATGAAAATTTCACTAAAACTGATTCAAGTATTCAATCTGAAAATTTAAGTTTTACTCCAGCTAATTCAAGTTCATCAACATTTTCTATGAGTAGAAATGCATCAGTTACTGATGAAAATAAAGGTACTCAAATGCTATGAACTCAATCTGGAGAACAAAAAGAGTTTAAAGTTTCAACTGTTTTCAAAAACAACAGAAAATTTATGCCTATGTTAGCATATGATACAGATGATGTTGCAAACTTTAGTCAAACAAGAATTTGAATTGATTTAGTTCTTGATGATTTTCCTGGATGAGAAAGAACAAGTGTAAAAAACACTTTTAGTCAAAATGGTAGTTATGTACATAAGTATACTGCTACAGATACATTAAAAAAAGCTTATCCAAATCTTCAAAAAACTGAAATTACTAAATTAGTAATTTGTTTAAGTGATTTAGTTTATAAAGTAAAAGACACAACTAATTACAAAGAAGTTGTTCAAAAATTAATTGATGAAGTTAACCCAGATTATTTGGATCTTCAATATGTTAATGATTCAAATATCCAATACTTACCAGAACTTAATAATAGTAATTTAAGAAAATTATCTATTTCTGGTGGATTCACTTCATTAAGCAGTTTAAAAATTTCTGATAAAGTTCAAGAAATAGAAGTTAAAGGTAGTTTAACTAGTATTGATCCTCTAATTTTCCCAAAAGATGCAGCTTTTATTACAGAAAGTGGAAGTGCAATTTTTACTGAAATTAATTTAAGTGCTCATAAAAACTTAACAACTGAAGAATTGCAAAAAGCTGTAGATATTGTTTATAAAGACAGAATCAATGAACGTGCTTTTCAAGGTGACTTTGCAGGAGGGTACATTTACTCTTGAAATCTTAGAAACACTGGTATATCTTCATTTAATAGTGTTACAATTCCAGAATTAAATGATGGTACTGATAGATTCTATATTGCCTATGTGGCTGTTGAAACTGAAAATAATAACGGAACAGTTGAAGAAGTTATTAGTGAAGGAACTCAACCATCTAATGATTCACAAATTAAAGAATGATTTGATTGAAACCCACAAGGTTGAGAAAAAGTTAGTGATATTATTGTAACTGCTAAGGATTCAGCAAAATTAGATTTTAACAAAACTGTTAAAGAAATTATGGGATTCTTACAAAAATATCCTAATGTTGTAAAAATCGATGTAAGTTCGTTGAAATTTACAGACGATAAAAAAACTTTAAGTGATTTAGAAACTCAATTAAAAAACGAAATTAAAGGTAAATATTTTGAAGACTCACCTTTAAATAAAATTGAGTTTGTAATCAATGAAAAAGTTTAGTTTATAAAATCTAATAAAAACTAAACTAAATATAAATTTTTAATATAAAATACTAAAAACTAAAAAAATATAAAAAAAGTCTGAACTTTATATAGTTCAGATTTTTTTTATTTACTTTTTTTATTTATTAAATTGTTGTATGCTTCATTTATGTCTTTAAACATAATTTCAGCATTTTCTTTTTTACAAACATCTGGGTGTCATTCTTTTGCTTTTTTTCTAAAAGCAATTTTTATTTCTTGTTCAGTTGCATTTTTACTAACACCTAATATTGCATGATAATCTTTTTCATTATTATTTTTATAACTTTTTTGTTTTTTATTTAAAAATTCATCCCACTCATCTTCATTAAAATAAAAACTATCAAAATCAAATTCACTTTCATAGTCATAATCATTTTCTTGTTCAAAATAAGAATCATTATTTAAATAGTCAAAATAAGTTCTTTTATTTGATTTGTAAATATTTTTTTCTTTTTGAATGAATTCTTTGTTTAACAGATCTTCATGGTCAAGGTTGTTAATATTCCGATAAATTATTTTATTTCTTAAAAAAATGTTTAACCTTTGTACTAAGTTATAATTAGTATCAGCAAAAAGTAAATAAAATTCTTTTTCATTATTTGCCAATAGAAAAAGTACATAAAACAGTTTATTTTCAATTAGAACAGTAATTTTTAGCATTTCTAATTTTACATATCCAAATTCTTTTTTCTTGTCCAAAGTTGTTGATATTGCATATCAAGCTCTTTCTTCTAGTGTTGTGGCATTAAAGTCACAACAAGCAAAAAAACACATTTCAAAAATTGTGTAATCAAGGTCAAATGTTTTTAAAATTTTTAAAATTTCATTTTGGTATTTTTCATGATTAGTAGTTGATAAATTTTTTAAACTATCAGCAAATGAATCGCCTTGATTACAAATTCTAGTAATTTCATCATCAATAAAATCATGAATTTCTTCACTTGCAGAATAGTTGGATTGATTAGCTTTAGATTTGTTGTAATCATTGAAATCAAAATTAAAGAAATTATGGTTTTTTGATTCATTTTTTGTAATTTTATTTTTGCCTTTTTTTCGGTAATACTGAATTATTGAAGCAATGATAACAAAAATAAAAAAAATGGCTAAAAAAATTTGTACTCCATCTGACATTGTGTTTTCTCATTTATAATAAAAAATTATATTACATTTAAAAACTTTTATTATTACAAAGGTTTTTTAAAAATTGTTCTTTATTTTAGTGATATTTTAAAAGACAAAAAATTTTATGTTTGAATTTTGCCTTTATTATCATTTATAATCAATTTTGTGAAGTAATAATTTAAATTTTTTTATTTTTTTAAATTATAAAAAACAAATATTTATATTTTTGGGAAAAATAATAATGAAAAAAAGTATTAAAAAATTATTTTTAAGTTCTAGTGTATTAGCAGCTTGTTCGATTTGCTCACTAGCAAGTTTAAACAACAACAACAATAATAATAGTAATTTAACATACAATTACATAACAAAAAATGCTGATAGTAGTTCTACTACTACAACTATAGATTTTAATTCTGATCAAAAATGAATTGATGATATTAAAGAAGCTGCTACAGCTACTAAAAATGATGGAAATATTCAAATATTTTTTACAAGAAATGCTTCCTTGCTATATCAACAAAGTTTAGTATCGTTACTTTACTTGCTTGATAACACAAGCACTTCTTCATCTGACACTACAGATACAGATAATTCTGGTAATGAAATTAAACAGATTGCATACTTTGTTGATGATGCTGTATATCAAGCAAAAAACAGATTTAATTTTGATACCATTAAAAACAATGAGAAAACTTTATTTGTTAGTAAAACAAGTGATATTCCAACTAATAGTGATGAAACACAAACTCCAACAGATGACATTCCTTATTCAACTGTTCCCACTTCTAATCAAATTGATTTAACTTATAACTACTATAAAAGTGCACTAGAAAGTGGTAAGAAAATTGATATTTGAGCAGCAGATTTAACTGTTAACTCTTTGTTTAGTGGGTCTGATGCTAAAAATGGTTTTGTTAAACTTTTGCCATATATAAATAAAATTTATATTTTGTCTGATGGTAATGCACAAACAGCAAATTTCATTGATGCATATGTAAAAAGAAGAAAAGAACACTATATAAGTGATGAAGAAGCTAAAAATATTTGAAGTCAGTTACAAGACACAAATAAATCTGAAGAAGAAAGACTTGATATTTTATCAAATAGCACTTTATATGACTTTTTAAGACTTGAAGAGTATATGAATATATTCCATATTCTTGAATATACTCAATCTCCTTATTGAAATTTGTCAGCTGATGAAATTTATCGAGCATATGCTTTTAATATTGACTATTATAAAATGTCTAATAGTTTGTATGAAGAAAGCCAAGAGACAGAAAAGCAAAACTATCTTACAAATTACGAAAAATTCTTTTTGCTTTCTGATACTAATTTGCAATCTTTTGTTGAAAGTGGTTTTGATAATTATGACCCTAACAAGAAAAACATTGTTTGAATGGGCGATAATTTATGAACTGAAAACAATGATTACACAAGAATTAGTACAAATAACAACATGATAAAAGAAGTGCAAAATTTCTTTTTAATTCTAACAAAAAAATACCCTGCAAATGAGTATAACTATTTCTTTAAACACCATCCTGCTTTTTCATTAGATGTTCAAATAGAATTTACTTCTTTAATAACAGGCTTAACAGATATTAATCCAATCACTTTTGGTGGGTTTGGATGAGAATTATTTTTAGCTTGAGATGGCTATCATCAAGTTAACAATACAGATAACTATGTACCATTTTTTAGTAAATCATCAAATAAAAATGAAAGTGGTAACCAAGATTTTGTTCCCCAAACACAATTAGTTGGTACTTTATATACAAGTTCTACAATACTAACAACTTATTCTTATATAAGAACAACTTACAATTTAACTGATTCTGAAGCATACCTGTCGGTTGATCAAGCAAATTTTCCAATTGTTGGAACATATGGAATTTGGGGCAAAGGAATCAAAAGCAATGGTTCTTATAGTCAAACAGTTGCTAGAAACAAAGAGTTTATAGATAAAATTTATTTGCCTTATGTTGAAATGAATAATAAAGTAGATGGTGTTGAAATTCTAAAAGATTATTACAATACTCAAGAAGATACTAAAAAGTTATTTATTACTAATGGATTAGAATCTCCTGGCGTTACATTTGACGATGAAGTAGATAACACTTGAATGTTAATTATCTTTCCAACATTTGCTATAGTTTTTATAGCTATATCAGTTGCTATAGTTTATTCTTTAGTTCGAAATAAAAAAAATAAAAACTTAAATAATTAATATCTAAAAAATCTAATTTTAAATTAGATTTTTTTTATTTTTATGTTCATATTTTGATTTTGTTATTTATTAAATAAATTAAAAGAATATAATTTATTTAAATTTTTTAAAAATCACAATTACTAATAATGTATGAATAATAAAAATCCAAAAATTTTCACTACTACTAAAAATAATAAAAAAGCTGAAGTAAGTGAGAAAAAAATAGTTAAAGATAATGGTAATAAAACTTCTACTCAAAAAGAGAATGCAAAGCCAGAAACAAAGGAAGCAACTAAAACAATTTCTTCAATTGAAAAGCAGTTTAAATTTAAACACTGAAAAATTAAAGATAAGCCTTTACCTCCACCCACCTTTGTGATGAACCACTATAAATCTACAATTGGTTTATTTTCAAAAATATATGGAAGAAATGATTTCAAGTGAAGAGTTGGAATCATTATTATAGTTGGTTTACTAATGTCATTCACTTCTTTGCTATTTATTCAAAATACTGGAGTTTATATTTCAGGTACATCTGGTATTTTCCAAGGAATAGCTAGAGTTGTCAAAATGTCTTTAAAAAAAGAAGGCAGTCTTCCAGATGACACAATAAATTTAATTTACCAAATAATGTTTTATGTTATTTATCTAACAACCAACATTCCTCTAATAATTTTTTCCTTTAAAAAAATGGGGAAAAAATTTACAATTTTATCAACTATAGTTGTTGTATTATCCAATGTTGTTCCATTAGCAATAAACCAAATACCAGGTATTAATAACTTTTTTGTTTTTGGTGACACAAGAATACCTGATACAAAAATCGGAGAAGCATTTGTAATTCCTAATGCTGCATATAGAGATGATTTATACCTTTTAAATTTTGAAGGTTTGGAAAGAGAACTTGCAATTTCAATGTTTCTATATGCATTGTTTGCAGGATTAATAAATGGATTAGCTTATTCAATGGCAACTGCTGTTGGTGGTAGTACTGGAGGGCTAGATTTTATAAGTTTCTTTTTTGCTTATAAAAAGAAAAAACCAATTGGTCCAATTCTTTTGACTTTTAATGTTTCTTCAGTTTTATTATCTGTAACTTTGGGTTCTTTTGTTTCTGGTGGGATAGCAGATGATTCAAACTGAACTTTCCAAAATTATGTTTCCCAAAATTTAATGTCTGGAGTTATATATACAATTGTTGTAATAACAGTTTTAAATGTTTTATTTCCAAAAGATAAAGTTGTTAAAATTCAAATTTATTGTGAAGATGTTATGGCAATTAGAAACTATTTATATTCTGTAAATTTTAATCATAGTTTAACAATTAATACAACAACTGGTGGATATAGTTTACAAGAAAAGAAAAACATCGAAATTATTTGTTTATATATTGAAGTTCCCAAAATTATAAGACGGCTTAAAGAAGTAAAAAAAGATATGATGATTACTATTTCACCAATTAAAGGAATTGATGGAAAATTATCGGTTGAAGATGCTTTGAATTAAAAAAAATTAAATTGAAAAATTTAATTTTTTTTAATTTTCATCAACAATTTATGGTTATCTAATTGAATAATTTATTTTTATGAAACTTTTCATATTAATATATTAGAAGTGGTCATATACCACAAAATTAATTTTAATTAGAACTAAGCAATATAAAATGAACACATATATTAAGCAAGATTTTGCTTTAGATTCTCAGGTAAAACAGGAGTTACAAAAAACTCGTTTTAGAACAGTTTTTCATAAAGATAAAGTTAAAAAAGAAAAACAAAAAGGGAAAACAAAGGAATTTATTGCAAAACTTTCAAAAGGTTTAATGTTGCCAATTGCTATGCTTCCAATTGCTGGGATTTTCTTAGGTGTTGGTTCTGCTATCATTGCTAATGCAAATGGTAATGAAGGGTTAACTATTTTTGGAAACTTTTTATCTGTCCCAGGTAATGCAGTTTTTGGAGCTTTGCCATTGCTTTTTGCAATTGCTATAGCAATTGCATTTACAGGGGATGCAGGACCCGCAGCATTAGCCTGTTTCATAGGGTTTCTAGTATTTAGTGCACTGCAAGCTGCTTTAGCAACTCCAGTCACTTATATGGATCAATATGGAACAACACAAACTGTTGGGTACAATTTATTATTCTATGGGCCTGGTTCAATGGGAAGTATTTCTCCAACTGCTGATAATTTTAAAATGACAGGTTTTGATGCAGCAGCAAATGTTGCAACATATAGTCAAGATGGCACTGTAGCAGCTGGATTGCCTTCTTCTTTATTTGGACAAGTAATAGGAATTAACCAATTACAATCATCAGTTTTTGGTGGATTCTTAGTAGGATTCTTAGTAGCTTTTTTATACAACAGATATAAAAACATTAAATTACACCCAATTATAGGATTTTTTAATGGTGTTAGATTTGTACCAATTGTAACTTTTGTTGCAATGTTTCCTGTGACAATTCTATTCTTAATGCTTTGACCATTAATTGGTATTTTATTAGCACTAATTGGACAAGGTTTAGGAAGTGCAGTGGGAGTAAACTCTTTCATTTTTGGTTATATTGAAAGAGCTTTAGTTCCATTTGGATTACACCATGCTTTCTATTCTCCACTATGATATACATCAGCTGGTGGATCAATTGATTTAACAAAATCAGCAATCATTTGATTTGATGGTAAAGCATATGCAGTTTTACCATCACAAACTACTAATGGTGTTCAAACTTGAAATCAACTTGTTCAATCACTAACAGGTGCATCAACTGGAACTGCAGATAATCCAGGTACTGTTGCTGGTGACCAAACAATGTGAGCTTTCATTAATAGAAACCTATTAGGTAGAAGCGTATGATTATCAGAAATTAATGTTAGTAATTATGATGCTGTTTCTGGTATTTATGAAATTCCTTCTTTAACAATTACTAACGAACCAATATCTCATCAATTAACTTGAACTGACTTAACTTCAGGACAAGCTGCTATTGAAAATGCAAAAGGTGCAAATGGATTCCAAGGAGTAAATGTAGGTCAATATTTACAAGGTAAATATGTATTTATGATTATGGGTCTTCCATTTGCTGCATTTGCTATGGTTATGGCTGCTCCTAAAGAAAACAGAAAACTTGCAATGTCTATTTGTATGTCAGCTGGTTTCACTTCATTCTTAACTGGAATTACTGAACCAATTGAATATACATTCTTATTCTTAGCTCCTTGATTATTCTGAGGAGTTCATGCATTCTTCTGTGCTTTGGCATTTGGATTAATGAACTGAATAGGATTAATTACAATGGCTGCAGGTGCTCCAGGATTAGCACCTCATATTGGTATGTCATTCTCAGGTGGATTGATTGACTGAATTGTTTATGGTGCAATTCAAATTCAATTTGGATCTAATGCTTGATGATCATTCATCTTTGGATTAGCTTATGCTCCAATTTATTACTTCTTGTTCTACTACTTGATTAAGAGATTTAACATTCAAACTCCAGGCCGTGGTGAAAATGTTAGATTATTTACAAAAGAAGATTACAAGAATAAACAAGCAGGAGCACAACAATCTAGCAATAGCAACTTAAACAATGATTTAGTTTTAGCATTGAAAGTTGTTAAAGCATATGGTGGCTTTGAAAACATTAAAAACGTTGATGCTTGTATTACTAAACTTAGAATTCAAGTAAATAACCAATCAATTGTTGACACTAAAAAATTAATGGAACTTGGTGCTAGAGGTACAATTAAACCTTCTCCACAATCTGTGTATGCAGTTTTTGGACCAGAAGCAGATATTATTAAAGGGAATATTAAAACTTTAATGAGCAATCTTGAAAGCAACCCAAGTTTAAAAAATGATTATAATAAAGTTATGGATGGAGATTCTTCAACTAGTAAATCTATTCCTGAACCAAAATCATCTCCTTTAGTTTCTGAACCAGTAAAAAAAGAATCTGAAAAATCAAAGGTTAGTCCAACAGAAAACAAACCCGACACTGACCTTTCAGAAGAAAAAATTGTTATTAATTCCCCATTTACAGGTCAAATTGTAAGTTTAACAAGAGTTCCTGATGATACATTTAGTCAAAACATGATGGGAGTAGGTATTGCTATTGTTCCTTCTACTGGAAGAATGTACTCTCCTATATCAGGTAAAGTATCACTTGTATTTGATACTAAACATGCTTATACTTTCCAATCAGAAAAAGGAACACAAGTTATGGTACATATTGGAATTGATTCAATTAATTTAAAAGACAAGAAAGGAAAAACTTTGCATCCTTTTGAATCTAGAGTAAAAACTGGTGATCCAGTCAATGCAGGCGAATGAGTGGCTACAGTTAATCTTGGAGATTTGAAATTTGCAAAATCAAACAAAACTCCTATTATTGTGTTAAATGAAACTTTACAAGGAAGAGAAATTAAAATCCTTAAAAAATCAGGAGAAGTTCAAAAAGGCACACCTTTATTTGAAATTCTTCCAAAAAAGAATTAATTTTTTTAGTTTAATTTTTTTTAAAACAGTATCTTTAACAAGGTACTGTTTTTTTGTGATGTTAAAAATTAAAATAGTTTAATTTTTATTATTTTACAACATTAAAATAATACATTTTAGGAACATCGATTGGTTTATAACTCATTTTAGATTTTTTAAGATTATGATCAAATAAATCATCTTGCCGATCTACAAATTTAGTTTTTATTTCATTAATTTGCAAATTTTTTAAGATTAAATACTGGTAACTTCCTTTAAATTCTTTGTCTGCTTTTTCAATAAATATTTCATATTTGTTGTTTGATACAAATCCATAAGTAAACCCAATTATCTTATCTTTATAAAAAACAGTTAATCCAAAAGCTTTATCTGAATTTATTGATAGAATTGTTTCTATTGCTTCAATTTCTTCATATCTTAGTTCATTTGTTTCTTTATTGATAGAATTTTTTTTACAAAATTCAATAATTTCATTTTTAATAATTGGATTATATTTTTCTACTTTTACAAATTCCTCATAATTTTTGATAAAAAAATTTACAAAGTTTCTTTTCTTTTGCATTTTTTTTCCACTCATGAACTTTAACTGATTAGTATCATAAATGTATGCATAGTTAAACTCACTATTAATTTTTATTTTTTTAAATAATTTAAAATCTGATTTTTCAGTGGTACTAAAATTAATTTGATTTATACTATTAGCATTTTCTTTTATTAAATAAACAGCATTTTTATAAAATTGTTTTATTTGTTTTTCATCAGCTGCTTTAGTTATTGGTCTTAGTATGTTAATTTTTTTAATTGATTCATTTTTGCATTTAAAAATGTATAAGTAAATGCAATTAAAACATATGTTAAAATAGACTGAAAAATTTTTATCATAAAATTTTCATGTGAATAAGTTCATTGCAGATAAGTTAAAATTTGGATTCAATTTGTCTATTGCTACTTGCAATTCATTTATATTATTAAGTTCAAGTTTTGTTAAATTTTTATTATTAATCAAAATATTTCCTATTTATGGTTTATTAATATCAATATTTTAAATAACTTTTTAAAAATTAAAATAAAAATTAAATTATTAGTTTTGGGTTTTAATTTTTTATAAGTAGTAAAATTTAACTAGATAGTAATTAAGTAGATTGGTAATAGAAAAACATAACTAAAATTAATTTATATTATGGATTTGAAATTTTTTAAAAAACTGTAAATAAGTTATTTTAAATTTGTTTTTATTTTTTAGATGATTTTATTATGTTAATTATTAACAAAAAAAAGAAATAATTTTAATGTTATCTAGTCTTGATTTTTAATTTTTAATGTGAGAGAATAAAATTCCTAAAAAATAAAGAAAAAATAATAAACAATTAAAAATTGTTTGTTTCTTATCATCTAAAACATAGGAGAAAATTATGAGTACAAAGAAGAAAATTTTAATAACTGCAGGTATTGGTACTGCAGCTGTTGTTGCAGGTGTTACCCCAGCAATAGTTTCTAGTGTAAACAGTCAATCAACAATTGTTGATGGAGTAAATCCTACAACTCCAGGAGTTCCAGCAAATCCTGATCAACCATCACAAAATAATCCTGAAAATCCAGGTGTTGAAGACCCTGTTGATTTTGCGAATTTAGCAACTATTCCAACTAACGATGAATTTGTTTACAGCATTGACCATTTTAATGTTTTACCAGATTTTTTACTTGATGAATATTTGCAAAAATTATTTGCTGAAACAAATTTTTTTGAAGAGTACAAAGATTCATTTAAAAATAGTAATGAATATAGTAATGTAACTCTTACTTATATAAAAGATTCAGTAAATGAAGTAGATAAAACATTTGAACTTTTAGCAACTCCAATTGATGGGACAACTTGATCTAATAAAACTAGTGATTCTAAAACAGTTACTGTAAATATTAAAAATATTGAAAGTTTAGATGCTGAAGCTCCAGATAGTAACACTATTATTTTCTTTAACAAAAGAATTGATGGAACTTTTTTTACAAATGATAATGACTTAAATAGATATTTGTATGAATTATTTTTAGAAGATCAAACTGAAAATTTTTCTGTTCCAGAAGGAAGTTTAAATTTTAAAAATGTTGATATTAGTTATTTTTTACAAACAGCTGATTTAAAAAACAGAACTTTTAAAATTTCTGTTGCACCAAAAGATAAACACAATTGATCTGAATCATTTAAAAACAAATATGGAAATTCTTTAACAATTACAGTTAAAATGACTAACTTTATTGTACAAAATGATGCTGAAGCTCCAAAAGTTAATAGTATTGTTTTATATAACAAAGAAATTGATGGAACATCCTTTAAAAATAATAGTGATTTAAACAATTATTTAAAAAAATTATTTTCAACTGACCAATCAACTAATTTAGTTGATTCAGAAGGAAAATCAGTTTTTAAAAATGTTAGAGTTATTTTTTATGAACAATCAGGAAATTTAGAAAACAGAACTTTTAAAATTTATGTTTATCCAAAAGATGGACATACATGAACTGATTCTCTTAAAAATCAATTACCAAGTTCTTATTGACTAGAAGTTAAAATTAGTAATTTTGTAATTCATGATGCTAAAGATGCATTAACTCCAAAACGAACTGTTACTTTTGATTCAGTTATTATTGATAATATGAATACAGATGCTGAATTTAATAACTATTTAACAAATCTATTTAAAACAAACCAACAACAAAATTTACTTCCTTCAGTTACTGATTATAAATTTAAAAATATTTCAATTTCATATTTAGCAAATTCTGCTAATTTATCAAATAAATCTTTTTCAATTAATGTTGTTCCAAACAAAGGTCATGCATGATCTGATGGAAGCAAAGATGTTGTTACTCTTAATGTTGTTTGTACAAATTTTGTAAAAAAAGAAAAATTACTTGCAACTCCACAAGCTTTTAATAGTGACATAATTATTAATACTCAATATGATTGATCAATTGGATACTATTTAGATTGAAGTAATATTAATAAATTTTTAAATCCAAATTTTACAATTGGTAGATTTATAACTAATAGAGAAGGTTGATATAACGAAGCTTTAAGTTATCAAAAAACTTTAGCAGAACTATCTTTTAAAAGTTTTTCAAAATATAATCCAAATTTAGAAATGGTTTCTTACCAACTTGGTAACATTAGTAAAGATGAATTTAGAGGACTTGTAACAAGATATACAGTTAATACTGAAGTGAAACCAAAAGCAGGTTACTACTGAACAGATGGAACAACTGGAAGTAAGTGAGTTCCAATAAGTTTCTTTAGTGCAAATATTTGAAATGGTTCAGCTTGAATTGGACAAACAAATAACATATCAGACTTTGGTAAGCTTATTGATGAAAATTGAAAAGATGTTCCAACAAAAATATGAGTTTCTAATAATATATTTAATACTGCTCAATTTGATGTACTAATAAAGTATGGTGCAACTAATAGAAAATTAAATTTTGGTGAATGTCGTGAACTAATTATTAAACATGCTAAAACTGAATTAGAAAAAACTTTCACTAATTATTATGTGATTAAAATGTCAGAACCAGAACCTACAAGAAGTGGTGATATTTATTCACCTTGAAAATTCAAAGTAACTTTAGCTAAAACTCTTGGTGGAGCAGATAAAGTTGAATTTGAGGGTATTGTTCTTGTAGCAAAATAAAAATGTAAATATTTAAAAAATCTCCTAATGGGAGATTTTTTAAATCTCTGTTAATTAGTAAAGTAGGATTAATTAATATTTAATTAGATTCATATTTGTTTTTTGCAATATGTCAAACTGCTTTTGTTGCATCAGCACATGCTGTAATAATTGTATTTGGTTTACAATTGTAATATGTTGCATCACCAATTGCATAAATGTTTTTATGACTAGTTCTTTGATTTAAATCTATTTTATATTTACCTTTTTCTTTTGCTAAATCATTCAATATTTTTATATTAATTGGACTTGCCACTTGTCCATACTGAACAATTAGATAATCAAAATTTATTGTTTCTTCTTGATTGTTTTCATTGTGTTTAATTGTAATTTTTTTATTCATTTCATCAAATGAAATAATTTCATAATTTAATTTTTGAACTATTTTATTTTTTTCCAAAGAATCAATCATAAATAAACTTGATCTGTATTTATCTCTTCGGTGTACTATGGTCACATCTTTTGTAATGTTTTCTTCAACAAAATAATTTGCCCATTCAACTGCAGAATCCCCACCACCTAAAATTATTATTTTTTTATTTTTATAAACATTGGTATTTAAGTTGATTGAATAATTAATTGAATTACTTACAATTTCTTGGTCATTAATTTCTAGTTTTCTTGGATTAAATGTACCATTACCTGTTGCTATGATTATTTTTTCTGCTAAAAAATCTTTATGGCTTGTTTCAAATAAAAAATATTGATTATTTTGAAAAACAATTTCATAAATATTTTTTATATCAACATTTGTTTCTATGTTTGAATTTTCATATTTATTGTTTTGGTCAATTAATTTTTTAATAACTTCACTTGATTTTATTTCTGGAAAGCAAGGAAAGTCATAAATAAATTTATTTGGATATAATTCAATTGGTTGACCACCTAGTGAGCTCCTTTTTTCTAATAGTATATTTGGTATGTTAAAATAGTTTGCTATTGTACTAGCAAAAATTCCACCAGCTCCACCACCAATGATTGCAATTTTATAAATTCTTTTTTGTTTTTTTTCAAAGTTTGTCATAGTTTATAATTTCAAATTAAATCTATACTACATTATAATTTTTAATATGAGTAAAAAACTTTTTGTTGTTGCAACCCCAATAGGAAATATTAGAGAAATTAGCAACTATGCAATTTCTGTTTTTTCTGAATTAACTGAATTTTTTTGTGAAGATACAAGAAATAGTAAAAAATTATTTAATTTATTAAATATATCTTTAACAAATAAAAACTTTTATACACTAAATACAATTAATGAAGAAGAAATTATAAATAAATTTAATTTTAAAAATGAAAAATACTGTTTATTAAGTGATGCTGGATATCCTGTGTTAAGTGATCCAGGTTTTTTATTAATTAATCATTTTATTAAAAATAATTGATTAATAAATGTAGTTAATGGTCCAAGCTCATTAATGCATTCTTTAATAGTTTCTGGATTTCAAACTAAAAATACTTTGTTTTATGGTTTTTTAAGTAACAAAAAAAACATAAAAGAAACTGAATTAAATGATTTAAAAAAAGAAAGTAAAACAATTATAATTTTTGAATCTGTTCATAGAATCAAAGAAACACTAAATTTAATAAAAAAGATTTTTGATAATACAAATAGAATTTGTATTGCAAGAGAATTAACAAAGATAAATGAAACAATATACAGATGCTTTATTGCTGATGTTGATAAAATTGAAATAGTTGATAAAGGTGAATTTGTTATAGTTGTTGACAACAATTTACAAAAGGATAAAAAAAGTGAAGATAATAAGAATTACTTTAAATTTTTAAATGAAGTTAAAAATTTAATATTAAAGGGTGAAAAAGAAAAAATTGCATGCAAAATAATTGCATATAAATACAATATAAAAGCAAATTTATTGTATAATTTTTGACAACAGCAAAAAAATTGTATTTAATTTTTATAGGTGTATTAAATTATGAAAATTAAAATTAATCGAAATAATACTAATTGACTTTCCTACTTAGGAATATCTTCAGTTATTAGTGGTTTTATTTTATTTATGGGTTTGATTGTTTTTATTTTAAGTGCAGTTTATACAACTGGAAGTAAAACTGATCAAGACTTTGTTTTTGGTTTAAATTTAGTAACTTTTTACTACTCATTAATAATTGCTGCTGCTGAATTATGTTCTTGTATTTATTTTTTCTCAAACTATTATTATTGAGTTTTAGCTTATAGGAAATCTTTTGGTGAAAGAAAGACATTTAACTTAACTTTCATTTCTATAATGGGTCCAATTTATGTGATTATGGCTCTAGATTCTATTGTTAGAATTTTTTATGTCGTTGCTGGCTTGTTAATTGTTAGTACTTATGTTGGTTATAATTCTAATGGACCAATTACTTTAGCTGCCATTGATTTTACTAAAGATGGGTTTATTTTTGGAAATTTTTCACCTTCTATTAATGCTTTAAGTCAAGGTAACTTTGGTTTTAATTCTGTTATTCTAATTATTTTAATGATTGCTTCTTTAGTAGTTTTATTATTATTTTATTTTAAACAAAATAAAAAATTTATTTCTGAAGAAAGAGAAAATTCTTTAAAAGAAGTTAAACAAAATTATAGAAAAATAGACAATGCCAAATTAAAGAAAAAATTTGCTAAGCATAAACAAAGTAATATTTCTAAAAGAATTAAAGCTTTTTAAAAAATGAAAAAAGATAAATTTAAACTATTCTGTGAAAATTTTGATGAATTAATTTGCAAAGATATTATCTTTCCAAAAAATTCAATAGTAATGAAAATGATTGAAAATAATTCTTTATTTTCAATTCTTTTTTTTGGCAATCCAGGTGTTGGTAAATCTGCTTCTATTCAATTTATTTTAAAAAAATTAAATAAAGAGTTTCATTACTTTAATTCAACAACTAATAATAAAAATGATCTAGTAACAATTTTAGAAAAAACAAAAAAAAATGAAAAGCCAATTATCATTATTGAAGAAATTCATAGATTAAATAAAGATAAACAAGATCTTTTATTAATGTATTTAGAAAAAAATATGATTACAGTTTTTGCAACTACTACAGAAAATCCTTTTTTTAAAGTTAATCCTGCAATTAGAAGTAGAATGCTTTTGTATAAAATAGAAAACATTAATCCAATTGTTTTGAAAAATGAATTAATTAAATATTTAGAAACCAAAAAAATAAATATATCTAACCGAATTGTAGAAGCAATAGTTGAAATTTCAAAATCAGATTTTCGCCAAATTTTTTTCTATTTAGAAATCATTTTAAATTATTACCAAGATTGTGATGATGAAATCATTTTAAAAGAATTAGGTAAAGTTTCCAACTCTTTAATTGATAGAAGGGCAACCAATCACTATGATTTATTGTCAGCTCTGCATAAATCAATTAGAGGGAGCAACCCAGATGCTGCTATTTACTATTTAAGTCAATTGTTAGAAAGTGGTGATTTAGTTTCTATTTATCGAAGACTTTATGCAGTTACATATGAAGATATTGGATTAGCTAATTCTAATATGGGACCAAAAGTCCATGCTGCAATTCAAGCTAGTGAAGCACTTGGTTTACCTGAAGCAAGATTGCCTTTATCTGCAATAGTAATTGAACTATGTTTAAGTCCAAAATCTAACTCAGCATATTTAGCAATTGATGATTCTTTAAATTCTTTAACTACAGCAACTTATGCACCACCACTGCATTTAAGAGATAACAATTATAAAAGTTCTGTTCAACTTGGTGTTAAAGGATATAAGTACCCTCATGACTATATTTTTTCTTATGTTAATCAACAATATTTACCTGATGAAATAAAAAATAAAAAATTTTATAAACCTTTAGATTATAGTATTAATGAAATTAAATACAAACAATATTGAGAAAAAATAAAAAAACAGAATTAATTTTAAAAATAATTAATGATTAAAAAAATCCAAAGTGATTTCTTACTTTGGATGCTCGATTGAAATATGAAGTGCAACACATAATATAAAAATTTATGTGGGCACTT
>CAMWTH010000021.1 GCA_947177125.1 uncultured Mycoplasma sp.
AAAAAATATTGGTTAGCTTGTGAAAATCGATTTAAGTAATAAAGCATTTGAAAAAAAGAATGATTTAAATATATCTGAAAAAAAATTAAATAGATTTGAAAATATTACTATTAAATCAAATTTAAAAAAACCTGAAGAAAATAAAATAAAGACATTTTCTTTTTTTGGACACAAAAGATTTGTTCCTTTTTTAATTTCAAATATTGTTTTAATTTTTACTCTCATTTTACTTTTTGTTTTATATTCATTTGTTGTTAATAACAATATTGAAATAATTCAAATTTCTTCTGTTATTACTTGTGTTACGAGCTTTATTGTTTTAGTAACAGTTGGAACAGATTTGTTTTTTTTCTTGAACAAATCTGATTTGGAAATTGAAGATAGTTTAGAAAAAACAAAATATTCAACATCAAGAATATTAACAATAGTTACTTTTATAGCTGTTTTTTTCACTTTTATTTTTACTTTTTCTTGTCTTATATCAGTTTTTGTTTTTAGTGAAAACATAATAAGTAATTTTTTAGATGGTATGAAAATTACTCTTTCTATATTTTGTTGGTTTTCAATTATTTTCACAATAACTGCTATTGTTACAAATATAACTTCTTTTGTTTTAAAGGATTAGTTTTATGGATATAAAATATTTTAAAAATATGGATGAGAATTTAAAAAATTATCAAAGCAACAATAATAGTGTTAGTGATGATTTAAATAAAGAAATAGAAGAATTTGAAAAAACTTTTTTAGGAAAAAAAGAGATTAAAAAACTTGGAAATAACTACAAATGATTTAATATAGTTAGAATTCTTTGTTCAATTATGTTTGTTTTAACATTAGTAAATTTTTTATGTCTATTTGTAATGTTTGTATACCATACTTTTTATTTTTTAACTGTAGCAAATTTCAAAACATGAGAAGACAATTTTTATAGTTTATTAATGCCTTTACCAATTATTAATGGGGTAATGATAATTATTAACCTTGCCTTATATTCCTTTTTTGCATTTTTTTGTGAAAAATATGATGACAATGGAAAAGATTTACATCTAGATACAGTGTCATCAAAGCTTGTTTTCTTTTCCAGATGAAATTTGATATTATGAGTTTTCGTTTTTTGTTTTTATGCAGTTGCACTAGCAGGTTTAACTTTAATTTTTTCAAATTACCAAGCATGAATTTGATCTATTGCAATATTTTTAATTTTAATATTAGCAATAGCTATTATGGTATTTTCAACTTTGATGGCAGTTTTTGTTTATAAAAAAATGGAACATTTTCCTAAGCACATAAATAAGATAAAACCACAAAAACCAATTTAGTATTTTTTAAATTTTCTTTTTTTACATGTTTTTGAATACAAAAATAAAAGAATACAAAAAATTATTTTAACACTTTTTAGTAGTTTTTTAACAAAATATTAAGCATTACACTTTTTTACTCTTTTTAAAAATGATAAAATTAAAGTAATGCTTTTTAATTATTATTTTGTAAAAAGGTTGTTATATGTTTAAAAAACTATTTAATAAAAAAAAGAATGAAATTCAAGAAGAAGAAATAATTACAAGAGATGAATGATTAAAGCGTGACTATATTCTTGTTCCTAATGAAACAACTCCTAATGATTTGACAAACTATCAAAAATTAATTGTATTAAGAAAACCTGAAGGTGAAAAAAGATGTATTGTTGATTTTGCCTTATCTTTTGATGATGTTGATAAATTACATTATGAATCACAATTTCAAGATGTTGATATATATGACAAAAGTTTTAAAAGATTAATCCCAACTTATTTAAATACGAAAGAAATTGATGATGATGTAGATAACACTGATGAAGAAGAAATAAGATCTGTTTCTAGAACATTGGCTGAAACAGCTGATGAATTTAAATTATCTGATAGCGAGTTAAAAGATTCTTTGTTAAGTTATGAAGAAATTGAAGTTCCTATTTTAAGAGTTGAAGAAAAAAGTGGAAAAATTTTTCAAGCTAAATTAGACCTTTTAAATAAAAAAAGAGAAAAAACAACTCCAAAAAATAATGAAGTTGATGATATTGATGGTGTTGATATATTGACTGAAGATGATTATGCTATTAGACAAGGATGATCAGAAGTTGATGATTATATAGAAACTGAAGAATCAATAGAAAGAAGAGAATTATATAGTGATGTTGATCAAACATTATCTCCTTTTTATGTTCCTAAGATTCAGCCATTATTCAGAAATTTTATTGATATTGATTTTTCTGATATGAAAACAGAAAAATTTAATCAAGCAAAAACACTTTATGATTTTGAAAATTCTGATTTTAGCACAGAATCAAGTGACAATGTTAATCAAGAGATAGAAAACATTGAAATAACTGATGTTCAAGAAATGGTTGATGTGCAAAATGAGGACCCTGAAATTATTTTTGAACAACAACCTGAAGTTATAGAAACTGCTGAAGTAGTTCAAGAAAATAATGGTGATCCTGAAATTATTCTAGGTGACATTGAAGAATCTCTTCCTGAAGAAGTAAGTGTAATTGAACAACCTAAAATTCTTTCATTCTTTAAAAATGAAGTTGTTGCAAGTTCAAGAATGGGATATGGTCAAAATGAACACATAGAAAAACATTCTAAATTTTTCCGAGGTGAAACAAGAAATGTTAAATATCAAAAATTCATTCTTGATAAGAAAAGAAAAATTTACAATATTAGAAAGATATTAGCTTAATTTATTAATTACTAAATATACATGAAAAATTGAAAACCTATGTTTTCAATTTTTTTTATTCTCCTAGATCATATAGATGGTTTTATATAAATTTTTTTAATTTAAGATAAAAAAAATTTTATTTAATTTATTGACATATTATGAGTACAAAAAATTTAGTAGCAACTTATGGAATGATACAAAACTATAGAAATGAAAGAACTAATAAATGGTTAACGTTAGCAGAATTTATTGATAATTCTATTTCATCTTGAATTCAAACAAAAGACAGAGAAGATGATGTTAATGGTTTAAAAATTTCTATTATTTATGACTATTCTGACTCATCAAATAAAACTATGACTATTATTGATAATGCAAATGGAATGGATGCAGATGAATTAGTTAATTCTTTACAACCTAGTGACACTAAAGGAAAAAGTGATTTGAAATACAATCAGTATGGTGTTGGAATGAAGTTGGGAATTTTTTGAAATGGTGAAGATACTGAAATTTATTCTAAGAAAAATGGTATTGAATATTATACAGAATTAAAAACTTCTAAGCACAATCTTGATGAAGCAGTTTCAGTTGAATCTAGAAAAAGTTTTCAAAATGTTGTCCCTTATGAAGAATCAGGCACAACTATTAAAATTGAAAAAGTTTATTCAAATAGAGTTTTAAAACAAGGGGATTTTGAAGCTATTGCAGGGGCTTTGGGATGAAGATATAGACAATTATTGGTTAATCAAGAAGAAGGTAATCCAGGAATGGAAATTTGGTTAATTCAAAAAAATTCAGATAAAAAAGGACAACATAAAGAAGAATTAGTAAAACCTTTTTTTGTAAAACCTTTTACTTTAGATAGTTTTGTTGAAAAAAGAAAAAAAGAAAATAATTTTGATAATGTTAGATTTCAAAGAGAATATCTAGAAAATATAGATAATTTAATGCAAGAAAATAGTGAAAATAGATTACTTTTAGAATTTTGTCAAAAATTAAAAAATAACCAACCACTTGAATCCACTATTGATATTTTTTGAAAAAATTTGAGTAAATATGCAAAATTAAAATTTGGAATAATTAATCCAATACACCAAAACTCTTATTCTAAAGTTTGTGGAGTTACAACATTTCATATGCATAGAGCAATTAACCATGGACCTAATACAAAATCTAGTGAAAATCAATGTATTAATTTTAATATTAATTCCAAGTCTTCTGTAAATAGTGGGGGAATTCCTACATGAAGAAGACTTTTTGGAGAAATTAATTTAACTGGATTTGAAAAACCCGACCAAAATAAAAGTAGGTTTGACTGAAGTAATGATGGAGAAGATATTCTTTATCCAAAACTTTTTAAAATATGAAAAGATTTAATGCCACTTTTAAATTTGATATTAGAATGGGAAAAATTTAAAACTGTTTCAGTTATGAAAACCCTTCAAGAAAAAGAAATTATAGCTAAATATTCTAAAAATTCATTAGATAATACCAAATTTGAGATTTCTGTTGAACCTTGTGAGGAAACAGATAGTGAAGAACCTTGTTTTTTCTTAAAAGATTCTGGTAAAAAAATTTGAATTATTGAGAGTGAAAATGAAGATTTTGTATATGTAAATGAAAAAAATGATGAAGAATTACTTGTTTATTATAATGTTAATCATAGATTTTGAAAGTCATTCAGTTTTGAAAAAGAGAAAGATAAAATAAGAGGAGAATCAATCTATCCATTAATATTACTAATTGCTTTATGTAATGATTCATTAGAAAAAAAGTCAAAAAATTGTTTAGAATTTTTTGATTATGAAGAAGAACCAAGAAACTTCATTGAAATCATGAATATAGTTGTAAAAGCAATCGAGTCAAAAAATGAAGATTAACGAATGAAAACTTTACCAAAAAGAAGATGATTCTTTTGAAAACAATGAAAAACATTACATAAATAAAACTTCAGATTTTCATAGAAAAAATTTAGAAAATATTTTTAATAGTAATTCCTTTAAAGAACATGTTCTATGTGTTGGTCAAGTTCAATCTGGAAAAACAAAAAATATTGAAAATGTTATTGATTATGCAATAAAAAATAAATACAAATTAATAATTGTTTTTTCTGGAATAACCAAAATTCTATTTAATCAAACTAATGCAAGAATTAATAATTTTGACTATGCAAAAAACATAAAATTTATAGAATTTATCAAAAATACTAATTTAATTGTTTCTTTAGAAAATAATGATACTGTTATCTTATCAATTCTTAAATCAAGTGACTCAATTGCTACAATATTTGAAGAAATTGATTTAATTAATTGAGAGAATTACAAAGTTTTAATAGTTGATGATGAGTGTGATTATGCAAGTATTAATATATCACCAGATGAAACTTCTAGAATATATGATTTAATTTCAAATTTATATAATAGATTTTATTATGTGAAATTACTTTCTTTTACTGGTACACCTTTTGCTAATATCATGTCTTCTAACAGTAAAGATTTACATGTTGATAGAGTTGTTACACTGTTAAATTATGATAATTATTGTGGTATTAAATTTTTTAATGAAAATGCTAATTATAATTATGTGCCATTAGATTTAAATAAAGAAAAATTAGAATACAAACATTTTTATTCTATTTTTTGATATTGATTAACACAAACAGCTTGTGCATTGGTAGAAAATAGTGAATTTAAATCTGAGTTAATAGTAAATATTGAAGTTGAAAATTCAGATCAGCAAGAAATTTTTTCTTATTTAAGAGATGCTTTTTTTGAAATTCGCAAAGATATAAGAAATGAGAAATCTTCAAAAGATAAAATAAATAGCATAGTAAAAAAATTGAAATTAGAACAAGATAATATTGATTTGATAAAAGAAAAAATTTACTTTGTTTTGAGAGAAGTGAATAAAAATTTAAAATCTTCTTTTATTCTTCTTAATTCAGAATCATTAAATAAAAATTTTAAAAGTGGGACTGTCCAGTTTTGTGTTATAGTTGGTGGATTTATGATTTCTAGAGGTTTTACTTTTGAAAATCTTACTACTGAATTTTTTTTAAATGTTCCAAAATCAGATAGTACAAAAATTTCAGTAGATACATTATTGCAAAGATGTAGGTGATTTGGGAATAGAAAAAAAGACAATAGAAACAAATTTTTAAGAATAGTAATGAATAACAGAATTTTAGAAGCTTTGAAAAGTGCACAAGATTATGTTGAAGTTTTTGTTCCAGGAACTTCAACATCAAACATAGGTGCAATCTATAAAAAAATAAAAGAATTAGATGAATTTAATGAAATTGTGGGGTCTACAAATGCTACAAAAAGAAAATAATAAAATTAAAGTAATTAAAGATAAAGAAAAAGATTTTTATGGAATAGGTTTTTATTTAACAAACTATATAACAATTGAACAGATAAAAAAAATTAATTTACATTTTATTAAATATGCAGGAAAATGAAGTCTTTCAAATGACAATCAGGTTGCTACTAATACATATGTAGTAAAGTTTGAAAATATGCCTAAACATTTGTTGGATTCTGTTTGCGAAACTATAATAGAAAAAGTTGAAAATGAGAATTTAAGTGAGGATAAAGCATTAAATTTTGTAATTGATCTTTTTCAAAAGTTTAAATTTAAAAAAGAAATTAAAGAAAAATTAATTGGCGATATTGGTGAACTAATTTTTATGATTAAAGCAAAAGAAATAGGTATTAATGCTGATCAAAAAACAAGACTTTCAGATAATAATCTTTATGATTTTGTTTTTGACAAATTTTATTTAGAAGTTAAATCATCATCTAAAAATTTAAGTGAAATAATAGTGGATTTAAGACAAATAGAAGAAGCAGAAAATAAAAAATTTATTGTTGCAAAATTTCAACTTTTAGAAAACCAGCTAACTATTTTGGATTTATATAATAAATTAAATTCTAATAATGAATTAGTTTTAAAAAAGAAAAAAGACTATTTGGATTTGGCAAAAGATGAAATGTCACAAAAAATTCTACTTGAAAATACAATTGATTTAAATAAAGTTGAATGTTTTGTTTTAGAAGATGAATTGGTACCAAAAATTAAAATCATTCATGAAGGTGGTTTAAAAAAAGTTAAGTGTCATATTGGAATTACTAATTGTAAAAAAATATCTTTAGAAGAATTAAAAAAAATGTAATAAAAAAATCTTTGAATTTAGTTTCAAAGATTTTTTTATTTATCTAATTATAAAGATTGGATAATTTTTTTAATTTCTTCTTCTGGTCTAAAACCTAAAACTTTATTAACAACTTTTCCTTCTTTATAAAAAACCATTAATGGAACTGATGAAACTTCACTGTTTTTAACTGTTATTTCAGCTTCTTCATCATCAACATCCACATCAATAAAAGTAACTTCAATAAGTTCTTCAGACAGTTTTTCTAACACTGGAGCCAGCATCTTACAAGGACCACATCAAGTAGCACCAAACTTAACTACACTAATGTTAGTTTGATTAATTAAAGACTCAATGTTTTTGTCTTTTCCTATTTTTAAATTACTCATATTCTCTCCTAATTCTTAAGATTTTCTATAAGATATTTTAAGATAAAAAAGGATTATTAAAATACTTTGTATTAAATTTTTAAAAATATTTTTATTTGCTTGCTGTCTTATGGATTTGATTAAGACTAGTTTTAAATATAAAATTAATTAAAGAGGGTAAAAAATATGTGAAAAATAAAACCAAAATTTTTTGCTTTTATTTTTGTTTCTGCTGCTTTTGTATTATCAGCACCAACAACTTTTTTACAATCCAATACTAATAGTGAAAAACTCTTAATAAATAATTTAGATTCAAGTTTTTATTTATCATTTTTAACAGATCAAGAAAATGCTTTAAAAACAAAAGATATGCTAGAAGAATTTGCAAGAAAAGTTAATATTGTTCCTTTTAGAAATTACGATTCAATAAATGATGTAAATTTAGATGTTATTAATGAAAATAATGTAAGCAATTATTTTAAAAATCTACCATCATCTAACAATAATATTACTGTTAATTTAAAAAGAATTTATTTAGACAAAAAAGAATTAGAAGAAATAAATTTAGAGTATGAATTTTCTAATTCCAATAATGACTCTATTATTGTAACTTACAGTTTTAAACAAATTGCTTTTGTTACTAGTAAAAAAATAATTATTAATTTTGTAGTTCTCCCAATTTCTTTAATTTTTTTAACCTTTATTTTGGTTTTAGTGGTTTATTTTGCTAGTAAAAAAGCAGAAAAGAAAAAAAAATATAATTATTTAAGAAATATGATGAAAAAATAGTGCTATTTTTTAGCACTATTTTTTTTCTGTGTTTCTTTTTTATTTTTACTGTTTTTTGATGAAAGTTCATTTACAATTTCTTCATGCTCAATTTTTTTAGCTTTTGATATTATTTCCTTGTTTGTTTTTTCTTTTATTTTGTTTGAATTATTTTTCTTTCCTCTGTTAAAAACTAAATCAGCTAAATTTGTATATGATGCAAATTCAGAAACAGCTTCAATAGATGGCATAATGTATTCAGATTTATAAATTAAGTCCTCTACAAAATAATCTATTTTTTTAGCAGCTATTGATATTCTTCTATAAGCAAATATTTTGTAAATACATGCAACAATTGCTATTCCAACTAAGATAGCAATTAAAACAATAAGATATGTTGGAAATTGTACCTCTGCAGTTGTTGTTGAAGTTTGTTGTGCAGCATCAGTAGAAGTGGTACCTTCAGATGTACTATCTTTTAATACTGTTAATAAATTAAAATTTGATAATATTTTGTTCATATTTATAAAATAATATTGTTTTTATTAAATTAATAATATCATTTAATAAGATTAATAAATATTTTTATGTAGTAAAGAACAAAATGAATCTTAAAAGTTTAAAATCAAAAATTGCTGAAAGAAAAACTAAATCATGAATAAAATCAACTTCTGTTATTACTTTTATCCTAGTTTTTTTTATTTTTTGATTACTTTTTTGTGATCCTAATTTATTGAAATTAGATTGATTTTCTCAACCTAATGAAAGTGCTACAGGAATCGAAAAAACAGGTTGAATAAATTTAAATGTAGTTTGAATTTTGCTAGGCTTAATTGGATTAACCTTTGTTTTTTTTATAGTGATTAAATTTATTTTTAAAAAAGCAAATTATGATTTAATCCCTTTTTTGTTAATGCCAATTACAATGGGAATATTTTTGGTAATTTCAGGATTTATACCTTTCAATCAAAATAATAGAGGTTGAATAATTTTTGCAAGATTAATTTGTGTTATTTTAAGTTCCTTTGTTGTTTTCTTTTTATCTATAAAAATTGTTAACTTATTTTTACTTAAATCTAGAGATGCAAGTTTTATTTATGAAGATATTAAAAAAGAATACGAAGAAATGAATAAAATGAAAAATGAAGATAAATTCTTTAGCGGAAAGAGAAAAAAAGAAAAAGATTATATAGAAATATAAAACAAAGGAATTCATATGTTGATAGATAATTGTATTTTATATCTAAAAGCTGGTAATGGTGGCAATGGAGTTATTTCTTGAAGAAAAGAAGCTCATTATCCAGAAGGTGGCCCATGAGGGGGAGATGGTGGAAAAGGTGGAGATATTTATATCATTGGTGACCATAATTTAAACTCTTTAATAGATTTAAGGTATAAAAAAAGTATTGTTGCAGAAAACGGAGAAAATGGAAAAACAAAATTAGCTACAGGTAAAAATGGAAAAGATGTTTATATTAAAGTGCCAGTGGGGACAACTATTACAAATCTTTCTACAAATGAAGTTATTGTAGATATTTTAAGTACAGGTCAAAAGTATTTGATTTGTAAAGGTGGTTATGGTGGACATGGTAATGCATATTTTAAATCAAGTAAAAACAGAATTCCTAATCTTTGTGAAAATGGTGATCTTGGAGAAAATATAGAAGTTAAATTTGAATTAAAATATATTGCTGATGTTGGTTTATTGGGTTTGCCTAATGCAGGTAAAAGTACTTTAGTTAATTCAGTTTCTAATACAAACCTTAAAACTGCTAACTATATGTTTACTACTTTAAATCCATCACTTGGAGTTGTAAATTATGATAATGAAAAACTTGTTTTTGCTGATATTCCTGGAATTATAGAAAATGCTAGTAGTGGATCAGGATTGGGATTAGATTTTTTAAAACATATTGAAAGATGTCATTTTTTAATTCATTTAATTTCTGTTTCAAATAGTGACACAGAAAATCCATATGAAGACTACTTAACAATAGTTAATGAATTAAAAAAATATAATAAGCAAATTTTGGAAAAAAAGATTTTTGTTGTTCTAAATAAAATTGATGAAAAAGATTCAAATAAAAATATCGATTTATTTGTAAAAAAATTTAAAAAAAATAGCAATAAAAAAATTTACCAAATTAGTGGTTTTTTCAAAGAAAATGTTGATATTTTGTTAAATGATATTTTTAAAGATTATAAAAAACATAAAGAAGTTTGAGAAAAAGAAGTTATTGATAAGATTAACTCATATTCATTAGTAAAAGTTGAAAAAGAAAAAGAAGATACTATAACTTATTATCAAAAGGATGAAAATGATATATGACATGTTAGTTCTAAAAAAATTGAATATTGATTGAATAGAATCCCTTTTATTACTGATGAAAATGTAGTTAGATTTATGCAAAAAGTAAAAATGGATGAAATTGAAGAAGTTTTAAAAACCAAGGGAGCTAAAAAAGGAGATTATTTTAAAATTAAAGATCAAGATTTTGAAATAAATTAAAAATTATGAAAAAAGATTATGTAAAAATTATTAACACTATAACTGAATGAATTAATAAAGTAATAGAAGAATCAAAAACAAAGGGTTTTGTTTTTGGTGTTTCAGGAGGGATAGATTCAGCTTTAATTTGTGCTATAGCAAGCAAATTTTTTAAAGAGAAAAGTTTAGCACTTAGACTAGATATATACAATTCTGCAAAAGATATAAGTGATGCAAATTTAGTAATAAATCATTTTAAAGTAAATTCAGTGAATAAAAATTTAGAACAAACCTTTAACACAATCAGCAAAGACCTACCAGAAAATAAATTAGCTTTAATGAATTTAAAATCAAGACTAAGAATGGTTACTTTATATTATTATGCTCAAGTTTATAATTACTTAGTATGTGGCACAAGTAATGCAGATGAAATTTATACAGGGTATTTTACTAAATTTGGTGATTCTGGATCTGATTTTATTCCATTAGCAAATTTAACAAAAAACGATGTTAGAGAATGTGCAAAACTTTTAGGAGTTCCAAACCAAATTATTTTTAAAGATCCAAGTGCTGGGCTTTTTGAAAATCAAAAAGATGAAGATGATTTAAAGGTTACTTATCAAGTTATTGATACTTTTTTAGAAAAAAAAGAAATTTCAACAAGTGATTTTGAAAGAATTGAATATTTACATAAAATCTCTGAGCACAAAAGAAATTTACCAAAAACAATTTTAAAATTTGGTGAAATTATTAAATAAACAAATTTTTAAAGTTTTTAGAATATAAAAAATTTTTAATAATGATTAGATTAAAAAGTTTGTTTTACTATTTTTATATTATTAAATTAATAAATAGACTTTTTAAATATTATAATAATGTTAAATTCAATGAGTAGGATATTTAGTATGTTTTGAAAAAAAAAGGATAAAAAAAGCAAGTTACAAGAAGAATACAACAAAAAATATCAAAAAAATTATGCTACAAATGAAACTACTTTAATTAATTTAGATGATCTTAAAAAAGATAGTGAATCTATTTTGATTTACAACAGATTTTCAAAACTTAGTTATAATGAATTACTATACAAACTAGAAAATGAAGAACTAGAAGAAAAAGAAAAAGAAATTATTTCAGTTATTTTAAATGAAAGAAAAAATCAAAAATAATAGTTTACTAGTTTTAAATATAAATACATATTCTCATTACTCATTATTAAGTTCTGCTTTATCAATTGATAAAATAATAGATTTTGCTATCTCACAAAATAAAAAATATGTTTGTTTAACAGACACAAATCTTTATGGAGCAATGGAATTTTATTTAAAATGTAAGAAAAATAACTTAGTTCCAGTAATTGGTTTATCAATTAATATTCCTATAGACATAGCAAATAATAATGATAAAAATTATGATTTTGTTTTATATGCAAAAAATAAAAAAGGATATTTAAACTTAGTGAAAATATCTTCTTTTTTATCTACAAACACAAAGTTTGAATGAGAAAAATATTTAGATAATTTATTTATTGTGGATAAAATAAATAGTTTTGATTTTAAAACAAGTTCTAAAGTTTATTCAATAAACAAAAACAAAGAAAATGCAATAGCTTTTAATGAATCTAGATATCATACTATTAATGACAAAAAAATTTATAATGCTTTAGTTGCTGTTAGGGATAATAAAATAGTTTCTGTTGATGAATTAGAAATTGGTGATGATTTTCACTTATTTGATAACAGTGAATCACTAGCAATTTTTAATGAAACTCAAATTAAAAACTTAAATAAGGAAATTGAAGAAGTTGATTTATTAATAGAATTTGAAAAAAATAATATTATTGAATACAAAAAAGACAACAATATTTCATCAAAAACTCTATTACGCCAATTTTGTTTAGATGGATTAAATCAAAGGATTTTTAATAAAGAAATTGATTCAGATAAAAAAAATGATTACATTGAAAGAACAGAGTATGAATTACAAATAATTAATGAAATGGGTTTTAATGATTATTTTTTAGTGATTCAAGATTTTATTAAACATGCAAAAAACAACAGCATACTAGTTGGACCAGGAAGAGGTTCAGCAGCTGGAAGTCTTGTTGCTTACTTACTTGGAATTACAGATATAGATTCAATTAAATATAATTTGTTGTTTGAAAGATTTTTAAATCCAGGAAGAATTACAATGCCTGATATAGATATTGATATCATGGATATTAGAAGGGATGAAGTTGTAGATTATATTTTTGAAAAATATGGTCACAATCATGTTGCACATATTATTACTTTTCAAAGAATTAAAGCAAAAATGGCTTTAAGAGATATTGGAAGAATTTTAAACATTGATCTAAAAGAAATTAATTCAATTTGTAAAAATTTAGGTAGCGATTATGATGAAGATTTGGCAGCAGCTATCACAACTAAAAAAATTAAAGATTCTTATTTAGTTTATAAGGATTTATATGATATTGCTATTGGAATCATTGGTTGTCCTAGACAAACAGGAATTCATGCAGCAGGAATAGTTTTATCAAAAAAACCTTTAGTTGATATTGTTCCTATTCAAACAAGTGTTAATGGTGAAATTACAACTCAATATTCAATGGATTTTTTAGAAGATTTAGGACTAATAAAAATGGATTTATTAGGTCTTACAAATTTATCAACTATTAGTCATGTTTGCACATTAATAAAAATTAATCATGGAATTATAATCGATTTAAACCATATTAATTTAAATGATCAAAAAGTTTTTGCTGATGCTCAAAAAGGATATACATTAGGAATTTTTCAACTTGAATCTAGAGGAATGACATCAGTTGTTAAAAAAGTAAAGCCTACTTGTATTGAAGATATCTCAATTTGTTCTGCTTTATATCGTCCTGGTCCAATGCAAAATATAAAAACATTTGTTGCAAGAAGAAATGGTGAAGAAAAAATAGAATATATTGATTCAAAAAACAAAGATATTTTAGAACCTACTTATGGCATTATTGTTTACCAAGAACAAGTTATAAATTTAGTGAGAAGAATTGCAAATTTTTCACTTGCTGAAGCTGATATGTTTAGAAGAATTATTTCCAAGAAAAAAGGTGATGAATTAGAAAAATTTAAAAACACTTTTTTTGAAAGAGCATTAAAAAATGGTTACACACAAAAAGAATTAGAGAATATCTATAATTTTATTTATACATTTGCAGACTATGGATTTAATCATTCTCACTCAGTTGCTTATTCTTTAATAAGCTATTGATTGCTTTATTTAAAACACTACTATCCATTAGAATTTATGATTATTTTAATGACATTTAGTGAAAGTGATAAAACAAAAATTGAAGCTTATATTGATGAATGTTTTAGATTAAAAATAAATGTTCAAAAACCTGATATTAATATTTCAAATAAAAGTTTTGGATTGTATAAAAAAAATACAATATTATTCGGATTAAATTCAATTAAAGGGATTGGTGCTGAAACTTCAAAAAAAATAATTGAAATTAGAAGTAAATTGAAAACCAAAAAATTTAGTGATTTTTGTGATGCAGTTAAAAATTTAAGTTTTAATAAAATTGGTCAAGCAACTTTAGAAACACTAATTTATGCTGGAACTTTTGATTCTTTCAATTTAAGTAAAAAATACATGTTAGAAAATTTAGTTGATATTATTAATACATCACAAAATTTAAAAGAAGATGGTTCTTTTATTTTTGAACCAAGGTTAAAAGAAGTTCAAAAAGAAACAACTGAAGAAATTGAGTTTTTTAAAAATAAAGAAATAGATTTATTAGGAATTGATTTTAATAATATTAAAGAAAATGAAAAAGATTTAGAAGAAATTGCTAACAAATATGCTGGTTACAATATTAAATCAATCAATGATCCTTTAAATAATGGTTTTTTTGAAAGTGTTGTAATTATTAATTCAGTTAAATTAACTAAATCAAAAAAAGGAACTGATATGGCTATTGTGAATCTAGTAGATATTTATAACAACAAAGCTAGATTAATGGGGTTTAGTCAGTCATTATTAAAAGATTTAGAAAATTTGGATACATCAAAAAAATATTTAATTTTATTTAAAACATCAGATTATGGTGTAACTATTGTTAAAATTAAAAGTCAGTTAGATTAAAAAAGGAGAAATAAGTTATGAAAAAAGCTATTGTTGTTGATGGTAATTCATTAATGTTTAGAGCATATTATGGAACAATTAAACAATTAGATTTCTTTTTAAAAAATAATATTGAACCAACAAATGCAATCAAAACAATGATGTTAATTGTTTTTCGATTACTAACTGAAAATAAATATGATTATTCTGTTATTGCTTTTGATCATAAAGATAAAAATTTTAGAAAAATGGAATTTGATGTTTATAAAATTAATCGCAAAAAAACACCAGATACTTTAGTTTCTCAAATTGAGCCAATTAAAAAAATAATGGAATTATTTGGATTTAATGTTTTTTGTATTTCTGGAATAGAAGCTGATGATGTGGTGGGAAGTTCAGTAAATTTACTTACTGATAATGATATTTTTTGTGATGTTTATTCATCTGACAATGATTTATTACAACTTGTATCTGATAAATGTAATGTAATTCAATTAAAAAAGGGACTAGATGAAACAATTTGCTATACAAATGAAAATTTTAGCAATTTATTTTATGGTTTAAGTCCATCTCAAGTTCCAGATTTTAAAGGAATTAATGGTGATAGTTCAGATAATTTACCAGGAATTAAAGGAATTGGTCCTAAAACTGCTTCTGAGCTACTATTGAAATTTAAAAGTCTTGAATCAATTTATAAAAATATTGATTTTATAGAGTCAAAAAATATTAAAGAAAAAATTTTAGCAGATAAAGAAAATGCTTTTTTATCAAAAAAATTAGCAACAATTTTAACTGATTTTTTTACGGATAAAAAAGCAGATTATTTTAAAAGCAAAAAAATAAATATAAGTGAATTAAAAAAAGTGATTGAAAAATATAGATTCAGTGGTTTTAAAAAATATATAGGAGATTAAATATGCCAGAACTACCAGAAGTACAGAGTGTGATTGATTCTTTAAAAGAACAAGGTTGTTTAAATAAAACAATTACAGGTATTGAATCAATTATGCCAAAACTTTTTAAAAATTGTAGTTATCAAGATTTTAGTAGTCATTTAATAAATGAAAAAATTAAAGATATTACTAGAAAAGGTAAATATCTAATTTTTCATTTAACTAATGACAAAGTTTTTATTGTTCATTTAAGAATGGAAGGAAAAATGTTTTTTGAAAATAGTGGAGATTTTTATGATAAAAAACATGTTTTAGTTCGTATTGAAATGGATGATAAAGAAATTAGGTATCATGATACTAGACGATTTGGAACATTTACAATTTATGATGAAAATACTTATTTAAATTCAAAAGAAATTTCTAAATTAGGACTAGATCCATTAGAAAAAGAATTTGATTGAAAATATTTGAAAAAAAATATAGAAAAGTCTAATCGAGCAATTAAAACTGCTTTATTAGATCAAGAAAATCTTTCAGGAATTGGAAATATCTATGCAGATGAAATTTTGTTTGCTAGCAAAATTCATCCTGAAACTATTTCTAATAAATTAAGTGATAATGATTTTAAAAAAATAGCTGAAAATGCTAGGTTGATTTTAATGAAAGCTGTTGAAAATAAAGGTACTACAATTTCAACGTATTTTTATAAAAAAGAACAAAAAGGAGAATTCCAAAAATTTTTAAAAGTTCATACTAAAAAAGATTTTGATTGTTTTAATTGTAAAGCAAAGATAATTAAAATAAAGGTGAATGGTAGAGGAACTTATTTATGTCCAAAGTGTCAAAAGATAAAAGTTTAACCAATAATTCAAATCTTATTTGTATTACAGGTTTTATGGGAAGTGGTAAATCTACTTTTGCTAAGTTTTTGCAAGATTTAGGTTTTAGTGTTTTTATTGCAGATGAATTTGTTCATAAACTTTATAAAAAAAATGAAAAAGGATATGAATTGATAAAAAAATATTTTGGTGATGATTTTACTAATAGTGTTGAAGTTGACAGAAAAAAATTAAAGGATTTGATATTAAATGATTCAAATCAAAAAATTTTATTAGAAAAAATCATGAATAAAATTATTTATGATGAAATTAATGAATTGAAAAGAAAAAAAGAATTAATTTTTGTTGAACTTGGGACTTATTTGTTTTTTGAAGATTACTTTAAAAATTTATTCAACAAAGTTGTAGTTGTAGAAACTAAAAATAAAAATTACAAAAATAATTATTTTAAAAATTTTTCCAATATTGAAAAGTTTTCAACAAAACCTGTTGGAAACTTAAAAAACCCTAAAAATTCCAATATATTTTATGCTGATTTTATTG
>CAMWTH010000022.1 GCA_947177125.1 uncultured Mycoplasma sp.
TAAATTGGAGTTAATTAAAAAATTAAGTTTCTCCAAAATTATATACAGTTCCAAATACCATTTTTTCATTAACAAAAGATAATAGAATGTTAGCATCATCAGACATTAACAAAATGCTTATTTAATTTAGTAATTCATTTATTAATTTAATTTAGTAAATAAAATAAAATTATTAGTTAATATTTTTAAAAATTTGAAATAGTTTTTTAATATTAAACAAATACAAAAAAATAAGTTAAATTATTAATAAGAATTTTTATAAGAAATTATGTTTAATTTAAAGAATCTATCATTTCAAAAATTTTTAAGTTTTTTCAATGGAACAAAACCTTTATTCAAATTGATAAATGAATCATTTTGAAAAAATTTTTTTGGTCCATTTTTTGCTTTTATTTTTCCTTTAATTTTTATAGTTATTTTAGGATCAATTTTAGGGTATACACAAATTTTGGCTGGTTCATTGGCCATTTCACCAATGTCTATTACATTGTCATCAATGCCACAAATGCTTTTTGAATTTAAAAATTCTTCTTTATTAAAAAGAATAGGATCAACTCCTATTAAACCTTCTTTATTTATTTTTGTAGCTGTTTTGTTTTATTTCATAATCATTGTTATATCAATTATTTGGTGTATTCTTTTTTCTTTTATTATGTTTGCTACTAGTAATTGAGATGTTGGAAGTCATGCATTTGGATCAACTACCATTTTAAATCCAAGTTTTAAAACTACTTTAGAAACAGTTGATTGGAGTGGTTTTATTTTTAGTGAATTTGCTTTATTAATTGTTGGTTTATTAATGGGGATGATGTTGGTTTCTGTTTGCAAATCATATGTTGCAATTCAAGCAATAGGAATTACTGTTATTATTTATTCAGAATTTTTATGTGCTATGGTTTTACCACTTTCAACTGTTAAAGATATACCAGCACTGTGATATATTGGGTATATACTTAGTCCTTTTAAACCTAGTTCTAATTTAATTCTTGAATCTTGAAATGGAAACTTTAGTGGAATTGAATTTGTTGAAAATTCGCTAGTTTTAAATTTTACTAAATCTGATATTTTTAATATTCATAGCTCTTTTTACACAATTCCAATTGATAATAACACTGAAGCTGTTGAGGTTTTAGATTTATTAGAAAAAACAGTTTCATTAATTTTACCTTTTGTATGAATGATAATTTTTTCAGTAGTTTCAATTAAGTATTTTAAGTGGTCTTCAAGGTAAGGGTTATATATGTTTAAAAAAATTAATAAAGTTTTTAAGGATTTACCTTTTGATGAAAACAATATCAAAGATTTAGTTATCAAAAAAAGTTTAAATGATCTTGAAAATAAGAAAAAAAATTCAAATAAATTTATCACTTATAAACCAAACATAAATAAGAAAAAAATTATTGAAATTAAAAATTTGAATAAATCTTTTAATCATCAAAAAAATCATGTATTAAAAAACCTTTCTATTGATTTTTATGATGGAGAAAATGTAGCCATTTTAGGTGGTAATGGTGCTGGTAAAACAACATTTGTAGAAATATTAGCTGGAATTAACAAACCTGATAACGGATCACTAGTATACAATTTTGATTATAAAAATAGTTTTCAAGAAAAAATTGGTATCCAATTTCAAGATTCAAGTTACCCAAAAGGAATCTCTGTAAAAAGTGTTATTAATTTTGTTTTAGAAATTTTTAAAAGTAAATTATCAAGAGATGAAATTAATGGACTAATTAATATTTTTGGAATTAATGAATTTTATTACAAAAAAGCATCATCTTTATCTGGTGGTCAAAGTCAAAGATTAAATTGTTTGTTATCAATTATTCACAAACCTAGTTTTTTAATTTTGGATGAATTATCAACAGGATTAGATGTGACAATTAAAACTAAAATCAAGAATTTTATAAAAAGTTTTTGTAAAGAAAACAAAATTACTATTTTGTTAGTAAGTCATGACATGGAAGAAATTCAATATTTAGCTGATAGAATTATTATTTTAAAAGATGGAGAAATTTTTGTTGATTCCAAACTCAATGTCATTGTTAAAAAATTTGGAAGTTTATCAAAATGTATGGACCTTTATATTTAACTAAAAAATAATATGTAAATAGCTCTTTTTTAAGTTAGTTAATAATTAAAATTTATGAGTTTATTTAAATAAGTTTTATTATAATATTTATATTGTTTATAAGATATTTAATCAATGAAGAGATGAACAAAAATATTTACTTCTGCAACAGTATCAATTGTTCCTATTGCAGCAATTATATATTTTTCTAATCCCTGAAATAAAATAAATATGATTTCTTTAGTTGGGTCATCTTCTTTGCAACCTTTAGTTTTAAAACTTTCTGATGAATATAGCAAATCAGATTTAATTGTCCAAGGTGGAGGATCAGGATTTGGTATAAAAAGTATTGTTAGTCAAACAACTGATATTGGTTTAGCTTCAAAAGACCCTTATGAAACTGTTAGAGATGCTACAATTCAAACTAATGATTTTGACAGACAAGATTGAGTAAATGAATCAATTAAAACTTTTACTATTGCAATAGATAGTATTGCTTTAGTTTATAAGTCCAATCAGTTATTAAATGTCACAAAAAATAATATTGGTGAAATATATAGATTATTTAGTGGTTTAGATTTTTACACTATTTTAAATGGAGATTTAAAGAAAGCAGATTCAGCTAGTAATTCACTTGTTCCATATTCTAGAACAGGTGGATCAAATTCTAGTGGTACTGCTTTTTCTTTTATGAATCAATTTATTGGATGAAATTGAGATGAAAATAATCAAGAGTATAACAAAGAACAAGAAATTTTAAAATATGGAAAATATGAAAAGAATGTAAGATCTACAAATGAATCAAATGTAGAAACTTTAAATAAATTAATGGAAGAAAATTTAGATGGTGGAATAACTTATTTATCTCTTTCATTTGTTTTAGAAAATTATGAAACCATAACAAAAGCAGGATATAAAGTTGCAAGTATTAATGGAATAAACATTGATGAAAACTTTTATAAAAAACCTAAAATAGATTTAAATTTTATTAAAAATTATGGATGGTTTTATTTTTATAACATTATAGTTTCACAAAATAGCTCAAATGAAATTAAAGAGTTAATAGATTGAATTTATTTTAAAGAAGGAAGTAGTGTCATTGAAAGTTTAAATTTATTTCCAATTTATAATTCAGAAAATAACCATTTAGATTTATTGCAATCTACATATGAAGGCCAAATTAATGAAAATAATTTTAATTCAATTTTTTTCGATGATAGAAAAAATTCAGATGGACAATTAGCACAAAATGATGGTTGAACTAAAGATTTTTCTTTTGGTATTTCAAATGAAAAAATATTGAATTATAAAGATGGGAGCTAGAGGGAAACATGGAACTAAAAATTAAAAAAATTTCTTTAATTCAGAAGTTAAAATTTTTTTCTTTTTCAAGCAAAGTAATAGCTGGAATTGTTTCTTGTTTTTCTGGTGTGCTTTTATTTGGAATCTTAGGTTTTATTTTAGTTAGAGCAATTCAAGGATTTCAAGATTATGGATTTAGTGCAATTTTACTTTCTGATAAATTTGATATTAATTCAACTGATAATGTTTCTTTTTGGTTACCATTTACAGGAACTGTTATTACAACTTTAATTTCTTTATTAATAGCTGTTCCAATTGGAATCAAAACTGCTGTAGTTTTAAAGTTTAGAACTAAGAAAAAGTACCAAAAATGTTTAAGAATCGCTATTGAGACACTTGCTGGAATACCTTCAGTCATTTTTGGTTTATTTGCAATTCAGTCATTAAAAAGTGTAGTTAATCTTATAGGAATTTCATCTTATTCTGTTTTAAATGCTTCAATCATGCTTGCATTTATGATTCTGCCAACAATTATAGCAATGACATATAACTCTTTAGAAAGTGTAGATTCAAATCTATTTAGTAACACAATTGCTTTAGGATGTACTAAAACAAAAGCAATTTATAAAGTATACAAAAAAGCTGCAAAATCTGGAATTTTAGTTGGTGTTATATTAGCTACTGGAAGAGCAATTGGTGAAACTATGGCCTTATCAATGCTACTACAGTCAGAAAGTGATTTCACAAGTATTTTATCAAGTGGTAGTTTAGCTGAGGCTTTGTCATCAAATATTAAAACTATTTCTGTTGTTATTTCAACTAATATGTTTACTGAAAATAGTACTGAAAGCACTAAATCTTTACTTTTTGCTTACGGTTTTATTCTTTTTGTCATAATTATGATTTTTAATTTACTTGTTTTAAGATTAACAAGAACAAAGAAAAATAAAAACCTGCCAAAATTTATTTATGTTATTAAAGAGCAATACCAGTGATTTTTTAATATATTTTATAGTGGGATAGAATACTTTCTATTCCCTTTTAAAAGAAACTTTAAAATTAAATCCATTGATGATACTTTAATTTATATTGAAAAAAGAAACAAAGATTATAAATTTAGAACTGCATATGTTTGATACAAAATCTTTTGAGAAATTATTTGTTTTATAATTTGTTTTGCATTTTTATCATGATTAACTATAAATATAGTTGCTTTTGGAATAAATGCTTGATCTCAACCAAGTTCAACAGTTTTTAGTTATACAAAAAATACAACAGGACAAGCTTTTTGAAATACAATTCTTGTAATTTTTGTATCAATTTTAATTGGTTTGCCCTTGTCTTTGCTAACAGCAATATATTTAAATGAATTTGCTAAAAACAAAACTATTAAAAAAATTATTTATTTCTTTTTAGATTCTTTAGGTGCAACCCCATCTATTTTATTTGGTATGTTTGGTTTATTGTTTTTTATATACACTTTAGGATGAACTAATCAAGGTATTAAAGGATTTTCTTTAATAGCAGGTGCATTAACAGTTACAATTGTTATTATTCCTTCTTTTTCAAGAACAATTCAGCATGCTTTAAGTCAAGTACCAAACGAAATTAGATTAAATGGGTTTGCACTAGGATGCACTGCAAGTCAAGTTGTGAGAAAATTAGTTCTTCCAGCAGCATTTACTGGTTTGGCAACAAGCATTGTTTTAGCGATTGGAAGAATTCTTTCTGAAACAGCACCATTATATTTGACAGCTGGCTTAACAAGTTCTAGTCAAATAGCATTAGTTAATCCTGGACAAACTTTAACCACAAGAATTTATGGTCAGTTAACAAATACTAATATACAAGATGGTGTTAATATAATGTATGAGTCAGCTTTTTTAACAATAATTTTAGTTTTTGTTTTAATAGTTGTTGGTTACTATTTGATTCCTAACTGAAAATTCATTTGCAATGAGATAATTTTTTTGTTTTATAAATTAAAAAATAAATTTAAAAAACAATTAGTAATAAAATAATGTTTGATAATTATGAGTATAAAAAACAGTTTTAATAAATTAAAAAATAAAATCTTATTTAAACAAAATAATGATAATAAAATTAATGAATTTAAAGATGATTTCAATAATGAGAATATCTTTGAAATAAGGAATTTAAATTTTTGATATGAAAACAAAAAAAAGCAAGCTCTTTTTGATATTAATTTGGACATCAAAAAACATAAAGTTACTTCACTAATTGGTCCAAGTGGATGTGGAAAATCAACATTTTTAAGATTATTAAACCGAATGAATGATTTATTGCCAGATACAAGTGTTGAAGGTGATATTTATTTTGAAAAACAAAATATTTATTCTAAAAAAGTTAGTTTTTTAGATTTAAGAACAAAAGTGGGAATGGTTTTTCAAAAAGCGACACCTTTCCCAATGTCTATTTATGATAATGTTGCATTTCCTTTAAAAAATCAGGGAATTAGAAATAAGCAAATAGTTGATGAAATTGTTGAAAAATCATTAAAAAGTGCTGCTTTATGAGATGATGTGAAAGACAATCTAAATGATTTGGCAACAGGATTATCTGGAGGACAACAGCAAAGATTGTGTATTGCAAGAGCAATAGTTTGCAAACCACTTGTCTTATTAATGGATGAACCAACTTCAGCTTTAGATCCTATTGCAACTTCAAGAATTGAAGAACTAATTATTGAACTTAAGCAAAAATATACTATTATTATTGTTACTCATTCAATGGCACAAGCCCAAAGAATAAGTGATGAAACTGTTTTCTTTTTTTCAGGAAAAATTATTGAAAGTGGGCCAACAAAAAATATTTTTTTAAAACCTAAAGAGAAAAAAACAAGAGATTACATTAACGGAAGGATAGGATAGATATAAATTATGGTAACTAATTTTTTTAGCTTAGAAAAATCAGAATTTGAATTAAAACAAAGTTTTTTAGAGTTTGCTAATATGTGCTACAAACATCACCTTAAAGCGTGTGAAATTTTAAAACAAAATGAAATTTCTGATGCAATAGTTACAGAGATGAGTTTGAAAAAAACTAAAGCAAAAGATAAAAAAAGAGATATAAAAGATGATTGTATTTGAATTATATCTAAAGACCAACCAAGATCTAATCATTTGCGTTTTATTGTGGCAATTTTATACTCTTCAAGAGACTTAGAAAGAATTGCTGAACAAGCATACAACATTGTTTGGTATTCTAGAAGAATTTGATTATTAACAAACAATAAATTATCAAAAATGTTAAGAGAAATTGTTATCAAATCTTTAGAAAATTCTAATTTGTTTTTTCAAAGCATGCTAGAAATTTTTAAAAGTGATTCTGATTATTCAAAGTATCTTGAAGAAGTTAAGACATTAGTTGCAAATTGTAGATCAGAATACAAATCAATTCTTTCAAATGCATTAAAAGAGGTTTCTTTAAGTTCTGCTAGTCAAGTTGATTTTATTTTTTCTTTTTCAATAGTTATGAAATATATAGATAGAACTATTGACCATTTGTGATCAATATTTGATAATTTATTAACAATCAGAAATAGAGATGAATAATTATTAGAGTTTAGGAGTTAAAAATGAGAATAGATTCAAATTATTTAAATAATCCTAATTTTTTTGATTTATTAATTATTGGTGCTGGACCTGCAGGTTTAACAGCAGCTTTATATGCAAAAAGAGCAGGATTAAAAGTTGCTTTTTATGAAAAAGAAACACCAGGTGGTAAAGTTGTAAAAACAGGGTTTGTTGAAAATTATCCAGGATTTCCAACAATTAGTGGACCAGATTTAGCAATGAATTTTTTCAAGCAAGTTAGTGAAATAGGCGTTAAGTTTCTTTATGGTGAAGTCACAAAGGTTAGAAAAATGGAAAATGTTTTTCATGTTTTTTCTTCTGATGGTCAAGTTAGATATGCTAAAAGTGTTATTTTAGCTACTGGAATGACTGAAAAAAAATTAGGAATTAAAGGTGAAAATGAATATTATGCTAAGGGAGTAAGCTATTGTGCAATTTGTGATGCTTCTTTGTATAAGAATAAACCTGTTGCTGTGATTGGTGGGGGAAACACTGCTTTAGAAGAATCGTTGTATCTTGCAGATATTGTTTCTAAAGTTTATTTAATTCACCGTAGAAAAGAGTTTAGAGCTGACAATTTAATTATTGAAAAAGTTAAACAGAACAAAAAAATTCAACTTGTTTTAGACCACATACCACATGAATTTGTTGGTGATGGAAAAAAAATTAATTCGATCATTATTAAAAACACTAATTCAAATAATTTATCAAAAATTCTAGTTGACTGTATTTTTCCATTTATTGGATTTATTCCAATGAACAATATTGTCTCAGATTTAAAAATTACAAATGAAGAAAATGGATTTGTTGATGTTAATCAAAAAATGGAAACATCAATACCTGGATTGTTTTGTATAGGAGATCTTGTTAATAAATCAATAAGACAAATTACCACTGCTGTAGGTGATGGTGCAATTGCTGCTGTTGAAGCAAAAAAATATATAGAAGAAAGATTTGAAATTTAATTTCAATCTTATTTTTATTAATTAAAATAAGATTGATAGGTAAAATTTATGAGCAATAAAAGTGATATATACAAGCAAGTTAAATCAAGTAGTTTTAAAAGAAAATATTTAAAAATTATTAAATTTTTAAATTCTAAAAATATAGATTCTGATGATATTGAATACCAAAGAAAAATTAATTCAAAAGATGGTAAAGAATTATTTCCACTTTTTTCATGTTTTTTTCCAAATCATATTAAAGAACAAAACAATATCTTTCTTTTGGCGTTTTTTTATAATCAAAAACTAACTGATGATTTTTGTAAAAAAGTTTGCGAAGATTATTTTTATCATTTAGATAATTTGTTTATGATTATTTTTTTTGATAGCAGTGTTAAGCCATCACTTTTTTTCAGAAAAGAAGAAGAAAATCAGACTTTTTTGTTAAAAATTGAAGAAAAAAAAATTGAAAAATTCTTTAAAAAATAATTATTATTTTTTCAAAACCTTTTAATTATTATCATTTTTTATGAATATAATTTTAGTGTGTTATGGAGATAAACAATTTTTATAACACAGATCATTTTAACAGAGAGTAAGTTATTGAAATTTAACTTTTAAATTTATTTATTGATTTTTTTTACCTTACTAATCTTAAATAGTATTTTTATTTATTTCTTTACTTAAAAATAACTTTTTTCTGCTAACTTTATATGTTGTTTATTTATAGATGAATTTATTAACTATGTCTCTTTTATTAATGCAATTCACTAATAAATATTTATACCCTAATTTTTATATCTAAAAATAGTTTAAAAAATCTATTACTCAAACTTAAATTGGTCTAAAAATCACTAGATGAAAATCTAGTGATTTTTACTTTTATTTCTTGATATTTTGAAATTTTTAAATAAGTTTGGATAAAATTTATTTTGAGATAATTTTAGATTATGAAAGTTGTAGAAATAGATTTAAATTTTAAAGATGATTTTCAATGTAATAATTTAATTTTAGGACATTTTAATTTATTGCATTTTGGACACTTTAAATTATTTAGTAGATTAAAAGATTATTCTTTTTTAATTTTTACAAACAATCCTTCAAAACAAAAAATTCCTTATAGTTTAGAAGAAAGAATTGAAAACATAGCAAGATTTAATCCTGAAAGAATTTATGTTTATAATATTTTAAAAAACAATGTTGATGCCACATCTTTTATAAAAGATGTTTTAAAAAAAATCAATCCATCTACTATAGTTGTTGGATCAGATTTTTGTTTTGGAAGAAATAGATCTGGTAATGTTTCATTGCTAAAAAAATATTTTAATGTTTTTGATGTTGAAGTAGATAAAAATTATTCTTCTTCTAAAGTCATAAATTTTATTGAAGAAGGTAACTTAAAAAAAGCAAACCAACTAATGCTTTTTAATTTTTATTATCAAAATAAAGTTATCAAAGGCAAGGGAATGGCTTCAAAACTTTCTATTCCTACAGCAAATATTGAAGATAATAAGCAAATAAAAATTCCTTCAGGTTCATATGCTTCAATTACTTTAATTGATAATATTCCTTATAAAAGTGCAAGTTTTATTGGCATTCCTAAATCTTTTGAAACAAACAAGTCTTTTGTTGAATCTCATATTTTTGATTTCAATCAAAACATTTATGACAAACTAATTAGAGTATATCCAATTGAATTTATTAGAGAAAATCAAAAATTTAATGATATTAATTTACTTGTTGAAGCTATAAAAAATGACTGTAAAAAAATAAAGGATTTTTTAAAAGGCATTAACTTAAATAATTTTAGATTTTAGGATTAAATAATGAGTTTTTTACACACTGAAAAAGAATTAAATTTAGAAATTTTAGAAGAAAAAATAATAATTCCAAAATTTGTTAGTCCTGATTCTAAACATATTGTTTTTATTCATGGTTTTGCAGTTGATAGCAGATGTTGAGAACTATATGTTGAAAAAAATCAAAAAAATTTTTTACATTTAATTAATTTACCAGGTCATGGATTTGGTGAATATAATTTTCATGATTTATCTTTCAGATACATGGTTTCCATTGTAAAAAAATATTTAAAATCATTGCTTTTGAAATATGAAATAAACTTAGTAGCACATTCTTATGGAGCTGCAATCACAATAGTAGCAGTAAATGAATTGGTTCAAGAAAATGCAGCAAATAAATTAAAAAAAGTAATTTTATTAGCTCCTTATTCACGTTTTTCCATTTCAAAAGTAATTGATAAAATTAATTTATTCAAAGTAAAAGATTCAGAAAGTTTTATGAATTTACAAAAAGTCATTTTTGTTAATGCAAAAAAAACTGTTTATTCATTAACTAAATATTTATATGAAAAATTAAGTTTGGATTTTTTTAGAAGAAATTTTAAATATTTTAAATGAGTAATTCTAGGAATGTCTTTGCCCTCAACTTTTTATAAAATTAATGATGCTTTAAAACAAGTTGGACCTTATTGCTATTTCTTGTTTGGTGAAAAAGATCAATTAGTAAATTATGAAAAAACAGTATATTGCGCAAGTGATGATTATACTACACCATATGTTTCTGTTTACAAAAATTGTGGTCATGCTTTTTTTATTGAAAAAAAAGAAACTTTTTTTAATGAAATAGAAAGTATTGTTGGATAAATAATGATTAATTTGTATAAATTTTTTTTTGGATTTAGTTTTTTTAGATTCAGAGTTAAAAAAATTTCTTATAAAAAACTCAAGAAAGAAAATTCAAAAAATAAGGTAATTGTTATTTTCTTTCATCCAAAAATCAATAATGAAAAAATAAAAGAAGTATTTTTTAAAAAATGGAATGCAGTTTTTAAAAAATTAAATTTAGATCCTGTTTTTTTAACTAAAGAAACTTTTAATAAGTGGTTAAATGACATAAAAAAAGAAAATAATGAAAATCAAAAAAAATCTAATATTTTTAATAAATATTTTGTTTTTATTAGTGATAAACATAATGCAATGAGAGAATATAGAACTATTCTTTTAAGTGCATCAAAAACATACTTTTTAAAAAATCAAAATAAATATCTTTTTGATAATAAAAAAAGCAAGGAATCTTTATTTGTTAATGTTTATAATATTCAAAAATATGAATTAAGTTACTAAATCAAAAAAATTATGAGATTCTTCTAGTTTATAATCTCCTATTTTTGTTCTTATTAAATTTTTTAAATAGGCAAAATTATTTAAAATAATACCTATATCATTTGCAAAAGACCTCACATAAAATCCTTTGGAAACTTTTAATAGTATTTTTGCTGTTTGTTTTTGATAATCAAAATCTATTAAAGTTGTTTTAAATATTCCCACCCTTCTAAGTGGTATTTCTACTTGTTGATTTTTTAAAGCATAATCATATAATTTTTTTCCTTGAATTTTTATTGCTGAATAAATTGGTGGTTTCTGATATAAAAAAACATTGTTAAAGAGTTTTAAAGCATTTTTTAATAATCATTCATTAACTTTTAAATTTGTTGAATTTATAATTTTTCCCTCACTATCAAATGTTGAAGTTTGATAGTTAAATTGAATTTCTGCAAGGTATTCTTTATCTTCTAAAATAAGTTTATTAAGTTCTTTAGTTTTTGAGTTTGTTCCCACTAATAATAAACCTTGAGCTAGTGGATCTAGTGTACCACTATGTCCAATTTTTTTTATTTTGAAAGCTTTTTTCAAAATTTGTATTATTTCATTTGATGAAAAAAACTTTGGTTTATTAATTAAAAATATTTTGTCATGTAAATTAATTTTTGATTTAGCAGAATAATTTTTTTTCATTTTCATAAAAATATTTATCTTTACCACAAATCTTTATTTATTATTAATAGTATTATGTTTAGTTTAAATTAATCTTTTTATTGCTACATAATCATTAGGAAAAGAATTAAATATGAAAATTGATTTAGAAAATATAAAAGAATTTGAGAAACAAATTGAAACTATTTCAAATGAAAAAAATGTTTATGATCAAAGAAATATTTTTTTAAAAAACTATATTTCTCCTTTTTATAAACAAATGAAAGATTTAAGTGAAAAAGAAAAAAAAGATTTAGGACAAAAATTAAATGAATTAAAAGAAAAAATTGAAAAAATTGTTGTTAAAAGAGTTAATCAAATAAAAAAAGATAAAATTTTAAAAATTAAATCTGAATATGATTTGGATTTACCTGCTAATTTTTTTGAAACAGGTTTTATCAATCCATTAGATTTAGTTAAAGAACAAATTATTGCTTTCTTTAAAAAGGCTAACTTTAAAATAATAACTGTAAGTGAAGTAACCACAGTTGATTATAATTTTGATAGATTAAACATAAAAAAGGACCATCCTGCTAGAAGTATGTCTGATACTTTTTTTATTGATGATTCAAAATTATTAAGAGTTCATAATACTGCAGTTACTGCAATGGCTTTAGAAAAATTTAACTATGAAACTGAAATAAAAGTGTTGTCTTATGGAAATGTTTACCGAAAAGATGATGATGATGCAACTCATTCTCATCAATTTAACCAAATTGATATGGTTTGGGTTAAAAAAGGAATGTCTCTTGCTAATTTAAAGTGAATAACAGATAAATTAGTTAAGTATATATTTGATGATGAAAACATTAAGGTAAGATATAGACTTTCTCATTTTCCTTTTACTGAACCTTCTTTCGAAATTGATGTGAGTTGTTTTTTTTGTAAATCAAAAGGATGCAGCATTTGTAAAAACACAAAATGAATAGAAGTTTTAGGAGCAGGTCTACTTCATCCTAATGTACTAAAAAGTGCAAGTATTAAAAAAGGATTGAGTGGAGTAGCTTTTGGAATTGGAATAGATAGGATTGCAATGTTAAAATACCAAATTTCTGACATCAGAAGAATGTATAATAATGATTTTTTATTTTTAAAAGAATTTAAAGGAGATAGATAGTATGCTTTTATCAAGGAACTTGTTAAATTCTTTGTTTCCGATTTTTAAAAATATTAATAATGAAAAGTTAGAAGAAATGTTAAATTCAATTGGAATAGAAGTTGAATCAATTTTTAAATTTCAAGAAACTAAAAATTTAATTGTAGGTGAAATCAAAGAAGTTAAAAACCACCCAAATTCCAATAAATTAAGTATTTGTGAAGTTTTTTTTAAAAATAAATTGCACACAATTATTTGTGGTGCAAAAAATGTTAAACCAAAATTAAAAGTTATTGTTGCACAAGTTGGGACTAAAATGCTTGATGGAAGAATAATTGAAACAAAAGAATTATTAGGTGTTAAATCTAATGGAATGATTTGTGCTTATAGTGAACTAACATCAAGAACTGAGTATTGTGGAAATGAAGAAATAGACAATATAATTGAGTTAGATAATAATGCTAAAATTGATGATGAAAAACCTTTAAAATATGTTGGAATGGATGATGAAATTTTTGATCTTTCAGTTCCATCAAATAGGAATGATTTAAATGGTATTTTGGCAATTGCTTATGACTTAATATCTGTTTATTTTCCAAATGTTAAATTAGATTTTTCTTTAAAAAATTTGGATAAAGTTAAAAAAAATAATTTTAAAGTCACAATTGATAAAAATTTATGCTCATTTTTTAGTGCAATTAGTGTTAAAAATGTTGCTATTAAACCATCAAGTTGAAAAGTGAAAAGTTGATTATTAAATTCAGGAATTACTCCAATCAATAATATAGTAGATTTAACTAACTTAAACACAATTATTACAAGTTCACCAAGTCATGGTTATGACAAAGATGCATTAAATAATGAATTAAGTGTGTCTTTAAATAAAGAGAAAGTAAAAGTTATTCCACTAAACAAAAAAGAATACACACTAGAAAAAAATGAAACAATTTGTGTGATGTCAAAAAATCAAGTAACTTCATTAGCTGGAATTATAGGAATAGAAAAATATTCAATTAGCACTAATACAAAAAATGTTGTTTTTGAAATTGCTAATTTTGATAATTTGCTAGTTAGAAAAACTGCTGATAAATTCAATATTAAAACTGATGCTTCAATTTTAAGTTCAAAAAAAATTCCTTTATGATTTTCTTATAAATCAACAGATTTTTTAACTGGTTTATTAACTGAGAATAAATTTGAAATTGAAGGTATTAGTTTAGTAGGTTTAAAGCCAAAACAAATTTCAATTGACTATAATGAAAAAATAATTATGGAACTTTTAGGTTCTAATTTTCCGAAAGGAGAAATTACAAAAACTTTGAAATTAATGGGTTTTAAAATTGATGCTAACAAAATAACTGTTCCAATTTATAGAGAAGATTTAGAAACAATTTATGATATAGTTGAAGAATTAGCTAAGAAAATTGATGTAAATAAATTACCAGGTTCTCCAGTATTAGATTCAGTTATTGATTTTAATTTTGATTATTTTGAAGAGAATAGGGTTTTTTTACAAAAATATTTTATTAATAAAGGATTTAGTTTAGTTAAATCATTTAATCTAACATCTTTAGAAAATAATAAAAAATTTAATTTGTTTAAAACAAAAGTACCAATTAAAATAATCAATCCTATTTCTAAAGAAAGAGAATTTTTTAGAAATAATTTAATTCAACAGCACTTGGAAATAATTTCAAATAATTATGCTAGAAAAAATTCAATGCTTAATATTTTTGAAATTCAAGGGTTAAGTTATGATAACAATTGAAACCATCACTTATGTTTGACACTTTCTGCAGATTTATTCCACAACAAAATTAATAATTCAAAGTTAAAAGTAGACTTTCTGTTACTGAAATCAATTTTAAATGACTTATTAAATTTATATGGAGTAAATTATAGTTTTGAATTAATAAAAAATATTAATCCTGATATATCTTTTGTTTTGATTAATAATGGATTTGAAGTTTTTATTAATAAAAAAAGTGTAGGGTTTGCAGGACAAATAAATCCTGATGTTTTAAATGATTTTAAAATTAATTCAGAACTACCAGTTTACTTTTTTGAAATAATTATTAATGAACTATTAGATAAGAAAATGTATAAGTCTGTTTTTGTTGCTGAAGAAAAAAAATCTCATAATATTACAAGATTTTTAACTTTAATTATTAGCAAGGATGATAGTTATAAAAAGTATGATTCAATTTTTAAACATTATTTAAATAATTTGAAAAAAATAAATTCATACAACATAGAATCAGTTTTTTTAAAAGATGAAAAAATCTCATATACTTTTGCTTTTGATATCAATGAAAAAGCACTTGTAAAAATAGAAAATTCTGATATTAATGAAATTTTTGAAACTATGATAAAAGATTTTGAAAAAGCAGGCGCTGAAATAAAAAGATAATCTTTGTTATATTTGTATAAAAAAAGAAGTACTTTTATAGGTAAATTTTATTTATGAAAGTACTTCTTTTTTAATTAAATTAATTAATTGGATAATTTTTCATGTTTTCAATTTCTAAAGGAGAATCTAATTGGTATTTTGACATTTTACTATATGCATAAGCTGTATTTAAAAGTTTATCTAAAATATTGATATCTCTTTTAATCTTGTCTCAAGTAGTTTCAACCAAAAATACATCTGGACTTTCAACATTTTCTCTAAGAATGTTTGGTAAAACAGATCTTGGTATTTTAGTTCCATATTTTTCTGTTATTTCTGGTAAGTAAACAATAACAATTCCACATTTTTCAAAAATACCATATTTAGTCATAGCAGCCCTTGCTTCTCAGTCCACTACTCTTCTTTTTTTTGTTTCATCACTAATTAAAAACATAACAACATCAGCTGTTTTTAAAATATTTTTTTTAATAAATGGAACTATGTTTTCTTTTTTACTCAAGAAATTTTTTTCAATTAAATCAGGATCTGACTCAACTAGAGTAAAAAGTTTATTACCTCTTATCTCATTACTTTTAATTAAAATATCTTTATATTTGTAATCATTGTTTTCATAACAACTTATATAAATTTTTTTCATATTTGTTTAAATCCTGTTTATCTTTACATGTATTATTATAATTTAGTAATGTCTAATATTTATAATTGAAAAC
>CAMWTH010000023.1 GCA_947177125.1 uncultured Mycoplasma sp.
ATGGATATTAAATGTGTTACTATAGTGTTGCACTTCAAATTTCACTCAAGGAAATCCAAAGTGATTTCTTACTTTGGATTTTTTAAACCTTTTTCTATGATTTCTAGCAATTCTTTTTGAGTGGCATTTCTTTTAAAATGAATTAGATTATAATCATCTTTTTGGGCACCAATAATTGTTTTTAAAATTTCTTCATCATATGTTGGTGAGTAACTAATAATAATTTTTTTGCCATTAAATAAAGTTGCTGATATTCCGATTTCTTCACCATCTTTTTCAACAGTAAAAACTTTTAAATCTCTTTTTAAAAACTCATTAATAAAAATATTTCTTCCTATTAAAAAATACTTATTTTTCAAGTCTTTTATTGCTCCAAAAAGCATGTGATCAACACAAACAAATTTTGATTGAATTCTAAGACTTTTTGAATTTGTAGAAATTGTATTAACAGGAACTAAAATATATAAATCCAAAAGTAAATTTATATATTTTCAAAATATCTTAGAATTTTTTATTTTCATTTTTGTTGAATTAGAGATATTTTTTTTAATAAAATCTATTGTTAATTTTTTATCTAAATTTTCAAGTAAAAATTTAAAAAATATTTCTATATAAAAATGATTTCTAACTTTAGTTAAAACAAGAAAAATATTAAATAATCTAGAAAAATTAAGATTAGATACTAATTTTAATTTTTCTTTATTCATATTTTTATCTTTATAAATTAGAGTTCCATTTTCTATATAGTTTGTAAGATTAGAATTTGGGCATTCTTCAAAATATTCTTCCATTGTAGCTGGAATGTATTTGATTTCTTTAAAAAGATATTTAAAAGAGAAATTTCTTGAAAATGAAACAGTACTTGAAAAATTAAAGCTTGTTGAACAAAAGATTTTTACATAATTATATTTTTTAATAATAAAATCTATTATCTTAATTCACTCTTCACAATTGGTAAACTCTATTATAAAAATTATTGTTTCTTCATTTGGTTTAATTAAGTTTTTTAAAATTTTAATATTTTCAGTACTTTCATATTTTCTATTTCAATTTAAAATACTAAAGTCTAAAACAACACATTCTTTTTCTTTTTTTATTTCATCAATTAAATTAAAGATTATTTCATCTTTATTGATTGTATGAATACCAGAGTAAATTGTAAAAACATTTTCTTTAATTGACTTTTTTAAACTATTTATTTCTTTTGATGATTGTTTCATAATATGTACATAAAATTAAGGTTTTTTTATTACTTTTTATTTTATAGAATTTTTCTATAAAAGCAAATGGAACAATTGTTTATTATTTTTTAATACTAATTAAAAAATACTTTAAAATTAAAGGAGTTATTTTAGGATTTTTATTATGAACATGAATAATTTTGCTTCAATTTTTATAGAAAAAACAGTTTTAGGAACTAAAATCCATGTTTTGCAAATTGGTGTTGTTTTTGTAAAAGATAACAAATTTAGATATTTTTATAAATATATTAAAAATGAAATAAAAAATTCTAATAATGCTATTGAATTATCTGATGCTATTAAATCACTTTCAAAAATAATTGGTGACAAAAAGATTATCTTAAAAAATGATGATAATAATGATTTTAAAGTTTTAAATACTATGTATACAAAGTATTTAAATAGACCTTTTACTAATTTTGTTTATGATGTTTCTAAAAATTCATTATTTTTAGGAAATAAAAAAAGTAATTTAGATTTTCTATGTGCTAAATATGATGTGAATTTTAAAAATGATAAAGGATTACCAACTAGTGTTTTTAAAGCTCAAAAGATTTTTGTAATTGGTACAAAAATGTTTAAACTTGGAATTAAAAATGTCTAAATATTTAATTGTGGGTTTGGGGAATCCTGGATTAGATTATGAAAAAACAAAGCATAATGTTGGATTTATGTGCATTGATAAACTTTTGCAATCACAAATGTTATTTTTAAATAACAATAAATTTAATGGTCAATATACAATTATTAATCAATTAGAAGATCAAATTTTTATAGCAAAACCTATGACTTATATGAATAATTCTGGACAATTTGTTTATGAATTATGTAAATTTTATAAAATTTATAGTCAAAATATTTTAGTTATTTATGATGATATTGATACTGAAGTAGGGAAAATCAGAATAAGAAATAAAGGAAGTTCTGGTGGTCAGAATGGTATCAAAAATATTATTCACTGTATGGGTACTGAAAAAATAAAAAGAATCAGAATAGGAATTGGTAAACCAATAAATAATTTGGTTCATCATGTTTTAACTAAATTTAATAAAGAAGAAACAGAAAAAGTAGAAGTTGCTATTGAGAAAGCAAAGTCTGCTTGTATTGATTTTATGAATCATGTTAATTTTGATAATATAATGAATAAGTTTAATGTTTAGGTATGAAAAAAAAGTATATTATTGCAGTTTCTGGTGGTCCAGATTCAATGGCACTTTTAAATAAAAAGAAAAGAATTGTTAAAGCTGTTTGTCATGTTAATTATCATGACAGAGAAGATACAGATAATGATGAAAGAATTGTAAAAGCATACTGCAATAAACATAACATCCCTTTATATATTATTGACACTAAAAAAGATAATATTGATTATTATTTAAATATCAAAAATCCACAGACTTATTATCGAAAAATCAGATATGATTTTTTTGTAAATATTGCTAATAAATTAGATGTAAAAAAATGTTTAATTGGGCATCATAAAGATGATGTTTTAGAAAGTGCTTTCATGCAAATTGAAAAAAATAAAAAAAATCTATATTTAGGAATTAGAAAAAAATCATATTATCAATCTTTATTGTTAGTAAGACCTGTTTTAAATAAAACTAAAAAAGAATTAGAGAATTATTGTAAAAAAAAGAAAATCGATTATGCAACTGATTATTCAAATTTTAGTGATATTTATGAAAGAAATGTGGTTAGAAAAAAATTAGCTAATTATTCAAAAAAAGAATTAAATAAATTTTATTGAAAAATTAAATTAAATAATTTTAAAAATTATTTCTTAATTTTTAAAATCAATTTTGAGTTCAATAAGTGAAAGAAAAAAAATTTTAATAGATTGTATTTTTTAAATCAAAGTAAAAAACATAAAAACCATTTAATGTTTTTGTTTTTGAACTTTTTTAACATTATTCCTAATGAGAATAAAATCAATCAAATTATTGATTTTGTTGAAAAAAATGAAAATAATCCAACCAAAAAATACCGTTTAAAAGATAAAGAATTTTTAGAGGTTGTTAATAACCAATTAAAATATATTAAAAGTTAATATATAAAAATGAAAAAAAGAATATTGGTTTTGGGTGCAACTGGATCAGTTGGCCAATCTGCTTTAAAAGTTATTGAAAAAGAAAATTATGAATTAGTAGGATTTTCTTTTAATAAAAATCTTAAACTAGCAAAAAAGATTAAAAGTAAATTTTTAAATAGTTTAGTATTTTCTCCATCAATTAATTACATTAACAATGTAAACAGTTTTGACCAACTTTTAAATCAAAGTAAGCCTGATATTGTTTTAAATGCAATTGTAGGTTTTGAAGGGTTAGAAAAAACAATTTTAATAATAGAAAAAAAATATGATTTAGCTTTAGCAAATAAAGAATCATTAGTAATTGCAGGTTGACTAATTAATGATTTGTTAAACCGAAATAAATCAAAGCTTTTTCCAGTTGATTCAGAGCATTCAAGTTTATATGATATTTTAAAAAATAATTCTAAACAAGTTAAAGAGTTGATTTTAACCTGTAGTGGTGGCCCATTTTTTTATAAGAAAAAAGAAGAATTAGAAAGTGTTAAATTTAGTGATGCAATTAAGCATCCTAATTGAAATATGGGATATAAAATTTCAGTAGATTCAGCAACAATGATGAATAAATGTTTTGAAATTATAGAAGCTTTTTATTTATTCAACACAAAAAAAATTAAAGTTGTTCAGCACAAACAATCAGTTGTTCATTCGCTTGTAAAATTTAGTGACAATTCTTATTTTGCTTGTATGTCAAATCCCGATATGAAATTAGCAATTCAACAAGGAATAAGTGGTTTTACTTCTCCTTCTAAAATAATTCAAAATTTAAATTTTAATAATTTGAATTTAAGTTTTAATGAGATTGATTTGAAAACATGATTACCAATTAAGTGAGCTTATGACTTTTTAAAAAATAACAAAAGAAATATTCCAATAATTTTAAATGCTGCAAATGATGTTTGTATTGAATTTTTTAAAGAAAACAAAATAAATTTTTTACAAATTAATTTATTAATTGAAAAGGCACTAAATCATTTTAAAAAATGACAAGATGTAACAAAATTTGATGATATTAAAAAGCTAAATGATCAAGTTAGATTATTTATAAACAACTTAAAAATAAAAAAATGTAACTAAATTTTTGTGACTTTTTTATAATTTATATAACAGTTTTAAATAGCAAAAGGAAAATTATGATTTACCAAAAACCAAGAGGAACATTTGACTTATTCGGTGAAGAAGTAGAATTATTTAATGAAATTGAATCTACTTTAAAAAATGTTGTAAAACTATTTAATTTTAAAGAAATCGTTACACCTATTTTTGAACACAAAGAATTGTTTATTAGAAATATAGGAGCATCAAGTGATATTGTTACAAAAGAATTTTATGATTTCAAAGACAAATCTGATCGTGATTTAGTTTTAAGACCAGAAAACACAGTTGGTGTAATTAGAAGTGTAGTTGAAAATAAATTATTAAGTACCAATCCACTACCACTTAAATTTTTTTATTTTGGTCCCATGTTTAGATATGAAAGACCACAAAAAGGAAGAACTCGTCAATTCTTTCAATTTGGAGTTGAATGTATTGGAATAAAAAATGTTTATCAGCAAGTTGAAATGATTCTTATGGCTAAACATCTACTAAAAGAATTGAATGTTATAAATTATGAAATAAAGATTAATTATATAGGTAACTTTGAAACTAGAGTTAAATGAATTGAAGAATTAAAAAAATATTTTTCAAAATATAAAAATGAGTTAACAGAAGATTCAATTAATAGATTAGAAAAAAATCCTTTAAGAATTCTTGATGATAAGGTTGATGGTAAAAAAGATTTTGTAATAAATGCTCCTAAAGTTGAAAAATTCTTTACTGAAAACGAAAAAGAAGAATTTAATAAAATTAAAGAAATTTTAGATTTTTTAAATATTGATTATCAAATAGATAGTACTCTTGTAAGAGGGTTAGATTATTATTCTGGATTAGTATTTGAATTTGTTAGTACATCAAATCAATTAACAGGACAGTCTACTTTAATAGGTGGAGGAAAATATCAAAATCTACTTAAAGAAATGGGATCTAGTGCTAATTATGATTGCATAGGATTTGCTTTAGGAGTTGAAAGAATTATGTTAGCTGTTATAGGAGAAAATGAAGTTTATTTGCCAAATAAAATTGATGTTTATGTAGCAACAGTTGGAAACACTGTTATGAATGCTATGAAATTAGTTCAGGATTTAAGATTATGTTCAATTACAACTGAAACAAATTATGAAATTTCTAAATTAGATAAGCATTTTAAGTATGCTGAAAAATTTAATCCTGACATAATTTTAATTTTGGGTGAAAAAGAATTAGAAGAAAATGTAGTAACTTTAAAAATTCAAGGAACACAGAAAACAAAAAAAGTTAAAATGAATAGAGTTTTAGAAGAAGTTGAAAATATTTGTGAAAAATTAATGAGAGATTTTATGTTTTCTAGATAAAAAGGTGTTATATGGAAAAAACAAAAGTAGTATATTGTGGTAATGTTTGTGAAAAATATTTGAATAATGAAATTTGTGTAAAAGGATGAATCAAAAAAAGTAGAAAATTAGGTTCATTACTTTTTATTGATGTTTATGACATAACTGGAATTGTTCAAGTTGTAGCTGAAGAAAAAAACAAACATTTTGAAGAGTGTTTAAAAACTCCTAAAGAATCAGTTGTAGCAATTGAAGGAGTTGTAAGAAAAAGAAGTAATGTAAATAAAGAATTAAAAACTGGTGAATTTGAAATTGACTTAAAATCTTTTAAAGTATATTCAAAATCAAAATTACCTCCTTTTTTAATTCAAGATGATACTGATGGATTAGAAGATTTAAGACTTAAGTATCGATATTTAGATTTAAGAAGACCAATTGTAAAATCTAATATTATTAATCGTTCAAAAATTATTAATTTAATTAGAAATTTTTTTATCAATAATGATTTTAATGAAATTGAAACACCATATTTATCAAAACAAACTCCAGAAGGTGCAAGAGACTATTTAGTTCCAACAAGAAGTAAAAAGTTTTTTGCTCTTCCCCAATCTCCTCAAATCTATAAGCAACTATTAATGATTGCTGGAATGAATCGTTATTTTCAAATTGTAAGATGTTTTAGAGATGAAGATTTAAGAGCTGATAGACAACCTGAATTTACGCAACTAGATGTTGAAACATCTTTTTTAGATGCAGTTCAAATTCAAACAATTATTGAAGAACTTTTAGTTTATTTATTTAAAGAATTTTTAAACATTAATTTAAAAACTCCTTTTTTAAGAATGAAATATAGTGATGCTATGGAAAATTATGGATCAGATAAACCTGATTTAAGATTTGAAAATAAAATAATGAATTTAACACCATATTTTCAAAATACAAAATTTAAAATTTTTAAAAGTATTTATGATTCTAAAAAAAGAATTGGGGGGATTTTTTTACAAGATTTAATTTCAAAAAATGAAATTAAAAAATTAGAAAAAATTGCACTTGATAATAAAGCAAAAGGATTAGCTTATTTATTCATAAAAAATAAAAAAGTAGAAAGTGGTTCAATTGCAAGTGTTGTTGAAAAAGAAATTATTGAAAAAATTTGCAATGACAATAATTTAACAGAAGGTACATTATTTTTTATAGCAGATGAAACTGAAATAACTTTACAAGCATTAGGCGCTGTGAGAAAAGAGTTTTTAAATGTTTCAAATAAAATTGTTATAAAGCAAGATTTTGCTTTCTTGTGAGTTGTAGATTGACCATTATTTGAATATAGTGAATCAGAAAATCGATATGTTTCTGCTCACCATCCTTTTACAATGCCACAAAAAGAATGAATTAATAATTTTGAAAAAAACCCTAAAGAAACATTGGCAGAAGCATATGATATTGTGTTAAATGGTTATGAAGTTGGTGGTGGATCAATTAGAATTTATGATACTGATTTACAAACCAGAGTTTTTAAATTTTTAGGATTATCAGAAAAAGAAATCAATGACAAATTTGGATTTATTATTAATGCTTTTTCTTATGGTGTACCTCCTCATGGTGGAATTGCATTAGGACTAGAAAGACTTTTAATGATAATGTTAAAAACTAACAATATTAGAGATGTTATTGCTTTTCCAAAAAGTTCAAGTGGAACAGATTTATTATTTGACACACCTTCTAATGTTTCAGATAAATCATTAGAAGAATTAGGAATTAAGTTAGAAAAATAAATATGGGAAGATTAAGAAAAAATCATTTTTTTGAACAAAAATTATTTAACAACAAAGATTACTATATTAATGCTCCAAAAAGCTATAAAGGTTTTTGAAAAGAATTTATTTTTAAAAATAACAATCCTATTGAAATAGAAATTGGTAGCGGTAAAGGAACTTTTATTTTTCAAAAAGCCCTAAAAAATCCTAATATTAATTTTGTTGCAATTGATAAATATCCAACAATTTTAAGTAAATTAATTAATAAATTAGAAAACATTGAAAAAATAGATAATTTAAAAATAATAGATATTGATGCAAAAAAGCTTGAAAATGTTTTTGGTGAAAATGAAATTAGTAAAATTTATTTAAATTTTTTGGATCCATGACCTAAAAAACATCATGAAAAATTTCGAGTAACTAATCCATATTTTTTGAATATTTTTTTGAACTTGTTATCAACAAATGGAAAAATAGAATTTAAAACTGATAACATTGATTTTTTTAAGTATTCTTTAAAAGTTATTCGTGAATTAAATCTAAATTTAATTTTTGGTACCAAAAATTTATATAACTTAGATAATTTTGATAATGTTCAAACAGAATATGAAAAAAAATGAATTAAAAAAGGTTATAAAATAAATAAGTTAATTATTGTAAAAAGATAAAGTATTAATTGGATTAATCTATGAAAACAAGAAATGATTTAATTACTAAAGTAGGTCATGAATTTTTAGTTACAAATATTGAGAATGATGAATTTAGTTATAAGCAGGCATTAAAAAGACCGTTTTTACCTGAAGAAAAACATTATAAATTAGATTTAAGATTTGAAAAGGAAAATATTTCAGTTTTAATTGAAACAAAAAAAAGAAATAATAATTTCACAGAAGAAGACGAAAAACAAATACTAAGTTATGCAAAATTGGAAAGAGAATATAAAAAGTACAATAATGTTATTTCTATTCTTTATAATTTGGAAAATGAAAAAATAAAAGTTTGAAAAAATGAAGATTTACTAGCTGACGAAATTGTAATTAATTCAATTGATTATTACATTGGTTTATTCACAAAAAGATTAAATGAGAGAAATAAAGTTTTAGAAACTACTAATGATTTAAATACAATGCTTCATTCTTTTAATATTTTAGAAGAACAAAGAAGCCAATTTGTTGGATGTTTACTAGTTGCATTAAATAATGGTTTAGAATTTTTTGAAGGTCTAACTACTAAAGAAATAATTATTAGAATTAAAGATATTTTAGGAAAAAAAATAGAAGATGATGAAAATAAAAAACTTAAAACTGAATTACTTATAAAAATTTTAAATAAACAAAATATTAAAGAGTTATCACCAAGTAATTTTTTTAGTCTTTTATCTATTATAAAAAATAATTTAATACCTTACATTGATAATAAAACTCCTCAAGGAGAAGATTTATTAAATTTATTTTTTACTACTTTTAATAAATATGTAGGAAAAAAAGATAAAAATCAGGCTTATACTCCAACACACATAACTGAATTTATGTGTGAAATTACAGATTTATCTCAAAATAGTAGAGTATTAGATCCTACTTGTGGTTCCGGAAGTTTTTTAGTACAAGCAATGTCAAAAATGCTTTTTAAAGCAGGTAATGATGAAAAAACTAGAGAAAGTATTAAAAAGCACCAATTGTTTGGTATTGAAAGAGAAGAAAAAGCTTTTGGACTTGCAACTACGAATATGTTAATTCATGAAGATGGCAAAACAAATGTTATTTGTGCTTCTTGTTTTGATTGTAAAGATTGAATTAAAGAAAAAGACATAAATATTGTTTTAATGAACCCTCCTTTTAATAGCCAAAAAATGCCAAATGATTGTCCTACAGTCAAAAAAAGTAAGATGGATGCAACTAAAGGTTTATATTTTGTTAATTTTATAGCAGATACTGTAGGTAAAGGAATGCTTGCTACAATTTTACCTTTACAATGTGCAATTGGATCAGATAAAAAAATAGCAAAATATAAAGTAAAAATTTTGAAAAATCATACTTTAGAAGCAGTTTTTTCTTTACCGGATGATGTTTTTCATCCTGGAGCATCTGTTAATACTTGTGTCATGTTATTTAAATTAGGTGTTCCACACAATAAAGATAAAAGTACTTTTTTTGGATACTTTAAAGATGATGGTTTTGTTAAGAAAAAAAATAAAGGGAGAGTAGAAAAATTTGATTGAAACACTACTAAATATAAATGATTGGATGCTTTTTTTGATAAAAAAGAAATTCCAGGATTTAGTGTTTTAAAAAAAGTATCTGCGAATGATGAGTGATTAGCTGAAGCTTATATGGAAACAGATTATAGTTCATTATCAGAAAAAGATTTTGTTCAAACAATTAGAGATTTTTTAGCCTTTAAAATAAAATGTGGAGATTTAAATGAATAATAAAATAAACACATCAAATTGGAAAAAGTTTAAGTTAGGTAATATTTTTAAAATAGAAAAAAGTAAAAATATTGTAATGGAAGTTGCAGAAGAATCAAAAGGAAATGATCTCCCTTATATAACAAGAACTGAATTTAATAATGGTGTAAAATTTTTTGTGAATTCAGAAGATTTTTTAAAAAAAGAAAAAGGTAACTGCATCACTGTTGGTGGTGAAGGTGCAAATGTTTATTATCAATCAACTAATTTTATTTCTGGAAATAATATAAATAAATTATATTCAGATAAATTAAATGAAAATACCGCTCTTTTCATAGTTTCTATAATTAATTTAGAAAAATATAGATATTCGTACAATAGAGCATTCAATAAAAAATGTATTGAAAACACCATAATAAAACTTCCGGTTGATAATGAAGGTAATCCTGACTGAGAATATATGGAAAATTATATTAAGTCTCTAAGAGAGAGAGAGAGAGAGATTGATGAATTATCTCAACCATTTTTAGAAAAAAATACTTTAGATTTTGATACTAAAAATTGAAAAATCTTTAGTGTTGGTTATATTTTTAAAGTTTCAGGATCAAAAACAACACCTGCAATTGATTTAGAAATTAGTGATAACTCTAATTTTTTTTATATAACAACAAAAAACCAAAACAATGGAATGGAATCAAAGAATGATTTCTTTACAGAAAGAGGAAATTGCATAACAATTGATTCAGCAACTATTGGTGCTTGTTTTTATCAAGAAAAAAATTTTGTAGCTAGTGATCATGTTGAAATAATAAGAAATATTAATTTAAATAAATATCACTATTTATTTATAGTTACTTTACTTAGTAAAGAAAAATACCGATATGGATATGGCAGAAAATGAAATCAAAAAAATATAAAAAAAACAAAAATATATTTACCTGTAAATGAAAATGGACACCCTGACTGAGAATTTATGGAAAATTACATAAAAACATTACCTTATTCTAAATACATTTAAAAATTTATATTTAAAACAAGTCTTTTTTAATAAAATTAAAAATTTTTCTTTTACAAGTGTTTTAATTTAAATAGATGTACATTTTGTAGAAAATTTATGCAACTTAATATTCAAAAAAATATAGCTCTTGCAGTAAGATTTAGTCAATTAAAGTTACCATGATGAATACTAATAATTCCTATATTTAATTGTTTAGTATATTTATCTATTTTTAAATCATGGTTTGTAGAATTTACTGATAGAGAATTTATAACTTTTTATTACAGTAAAGAACAATTTAAAACAATTGGCATTCAAGTATTGATGTTTATTTTATTTGTTTCGCTTTCTTTTATTTATTTTTTTAGCATTGATTGAGATAAACATGATTTGGGTTTTTTTTCTTATGGAGAACTTTATTTATTTTTTTTAAGTTTTTTTATTCTTTCTTTTTTAACTTACTATCCATTTATTATTAGTTCTAGACCTAAAAAGGTTATATCTTTATATAAAGAATATTGTTATCTTCAAGACCTTTTTGATTTTGATTTTGAAACTTGTAATGATAATTTAATTAACTACAAAATAAAAGATTCTTTTTTAGGAATTAAAATGAATTTTTCTGATGAAAATTATTATTCACTTTACTCTATTTTTAATCCAGATTTAAATCTTGCAGAAAAAACTAGAGAAACAGATGTGAATATTATGAATAAATATTTTATTTTTCCACAAAAAATATGATTAAAATATGACAAAAAACCTGAAATTACTAAAGACCCACCCATAGGTTTTTGTTTTAAGTCTTTATTTTCATCAGGATTTTGATTTTTAGGAATTTTAAGTTCAATTTATAATCTATTAAAAGTAAATGATGATTTTTTTAAGAAGATAAATATTATTGGTGGTACTTATTCAATTTCTTGATATTTAATAAACATATTATCAATATTATTAATTTTTCCAATAATAAACCAAACTAGCTTTTTACATTTATCTCAGTCATTTTCAGAAATAGAAAAATATTTAATAAGAATTACTATTTTATTAGCTGTAAACATAGTTTATATACATGCTATTGGACTATGTATAAGTATTGTTGTTAAAAATCACTTGATGCCCCTTAAATTTATTTAACAATTACCATTTTGTTTGATTACTTTTTGATATCAGTAAAAACTATCTTTACAATAACGTTTCATATCTTTCAAATCAAATTCATCTCGATTCACATAAATAAAACCATATCTTTTAGAAACACCTTCATGGGTAGAAACTAAATCAATTACACTTCATGGACAATAACCAATAATTTCCACACCATCAGAAACTGCATATTTCATTTGTTGAATATGTTGTTTTAAATATTCAATTCGATAATCATCATGAATTTTAAAATCCTTTGTTAGTGTATCATGTGTTCCTAATCCATTTTCAGACACTAATAAAGGTAAATTATATCTTTCATATAATTCTTTAAATGTTAGTCTAAATCCCACTGGATCTATAGTTCAACCAAATTGTGTTTTTCCTAAATATTCATTTTTTACAAAAGAAAACATATTGGGTATATCAAACATGTTGTGTTGATCTATTTTTTTATTTTCATTGTTTTCTTTATATTTTTGAACAGTGTGAGAACTATAATAATTGAATGCAATAAAATTTGGTTTACCAGCTTTAAAAACTTTTATATCATTTTTTCTAAATTCAGGAATTGCATTCATTTCTTTTAAAAAATTTAAAACTTCTTTGTTATATTTTCCCTTAACTGCCACATCTAAATATCATCAGTGTAATATTGCTTGTGCTTTTTTTGAAGCAAGCAAATCTTCTGGACTGCTTGTTTTTGGATAACATATTGAAACATTTGGAGCAGGTCCTATTTTTGAGTTTGGAAACATTTTATGTAATAACTCAAACACAATTGATTGAGCTATTAGCATATTATGATTTTGATTTGCAATTACTTTTCATTTATTTGTTACATTTTCTTGTTTAATACCAATTACATCTCCAACCATTGCTATCATATTTTGTTCATTGATAGTTATTCAATATTTAACTTTATTACCATATTCTTTAAATAGTATTTTTGCAAAATCAACAAATGCATCTACAATTAAATCTCTATTGTTTCATCCACCTTTATTTTCAAGTTCTAAAGGTAAATCAAAATGAAACATTGTGACAATTGGTTCAATATTATATTTCAATAGTTCATCAATTAAATTGTGATAAAAATTAATTCCTTTTTGATTAACTGCACCAATTCCTTTAGGTAAAATTCTTGATCAAGATATTGAAAATCGGTATGCTTTTAAACCCATTTGTGCCATTAGTTTTACATCTTCTTTATAAAAATGGTAATGATCACTTGCAATTTTAAAATCAGATATTTTAGACCAGTCTATTGAACTGTTATCATTACTATTTTTTTCAACATCTTGAACTGATAATCCTTTTCCATCTTCATTTCATGCACCTTCAAATTGGTATGCACTAGAAGATGCACCTCATAAAAAATCTTTTTTGAAATTATTTTCTTTTTTCATTTTTACACCATACATTATTTTTATTTATATTAAAGTAAGTTTTTATTTTATTATTGAATTATTTTTTTATAAATTTTAACTTTTTAGATATTTAACATCCCCAATATTTAAATAACAAAAATTTAAATTAATAAATAACAGCAATGCTAAAATCAAGTTAAATAGATAATTAGGGAGAAAGAAAAATGAAGCTTTGATCTTCAAGTTTTGGTATCATATCTATTTTAGTATCAATGTTAAGTGGTATGGGAATTTCAGGTGTAAATGAATCTAACATTCAATATCATGTAGCACCTGATTGTGTTTCAACATCTGATTTTATTGAAAATAATTTTCAAACATTTGTATCTTCATATAATGAAAGTGTTGAAGATAGTAATTTACTTCTAAATGCAACGCATGTAGAGTCTAAGAAAAGTGTAACAAATTTAGATGATAATTCACAAGCAATATATTTAGATTTTAATGATGATAATGGGTATGCATTAATTGGCAATAATTATTTAATATTAGATTTTGCTACAACTGGTGATTTATATTATTTAAAAGATGTAGATAATCTATTGTTTACTCAAACTGATGGTTTTGTATATGAAACAGAATTTGGTTATGCTAGATATGATTTTGAATATCCTAGTGAAAAAGATTTGGAAAACACAAAATTTAATAGATTTTATGATGGACAATTGACTTATAAAGGAAAAGGTTCAGGGATGATAGAAAATTCAGAAAACTATATAAGAGATAGATATGGTTCTGGTTTTAAATCTTATGAAATTAAACTAAAAACCTATCAAAATGTTTTACAAGATATTTATAGTGTTTATTTTAATAAAAAAACAGGAATTGGTGAAGGAAATTGCACACTATCTGCTATGTTTGGTGTTATGCAATATTTTAGAGATTATAAATCAATGAAAAAATTACCAACTGGAGAAATTAAAATAATTCCCGAAAATGATTATTTTTATAAATCAGTAATAAGAAACTATAGTGGATATGAAGTTAAAGTACCAAAAATATATGAAAAAATTAGAAAAAATGCTATAAATTATGGTTACACAACAGAATCTACAGTAATATCATCATTGAATATGGCAAATATTTTTACAAACACTATGAGAGATTTTGGTTATTCAACTAAAACTTTTCAAAAATATGCTAATATGGTTATATTTTGGTCTTTTGGATCACAAGTAAAATCTGAAATAGATGCTGGCTATCCAACAATTTGAAATACATTAGGTGGTCAATATGGAGCACACTCATTAGTTGTTAAGGGTTATCGTCAATTCTATAGAGATAGATGGTTTTTATTTTTTAAATGAAGAGAATATAAAAATCTTATGATTGTAAATGATAATCATGGATATACTGATACTTATTTTGATTTAGATGCATATGGGAGAAACTTATTTGGTGGTGAAGGACTTGGTACTTTTTTAAAGGTAAGAAATTATGCATATTATTAATAAACTATTTAAAAAAACAACTAAATTTGTTTTATTATTTTGTCCAATTATTTGTATGCCAATTGTTTCTACTGCTTGTAAAACACTTTCTCCACGAATTCATTCCGTTGGTAGTGAGTGAATTGTAGGAGAGCGAGAATATCAGTCATATTTTAAGTTTAATACATTTGATTACCAAGTAATTGATAGTAATTTAGAAATAAAGGTAAGTGTTACTATTGTTCCTTCAAAGTACGGATACAATTTATTCAATGATGAAAAAGATAAATTTCTTTTTTTTATGCAAATTCCTCAAATTGAATTTTTTCCAAATAAAACTAAGAGCATTGAGCAAAGTGGTTTTGATGTTTTTAAAAGAAAAATTTGAGATAAAAGCATTTGTATTTATGTATATGATATACCTCTTTCAATATTTAAAGAATTAAAAAATGAAAATGATTTTTTTATAACTCAAGATAATCCAAATGTTCTTTTTAAAACATACATAGATCCATTGAATTATTTGTTTTTTGAAATTAATGGTTTTGATATAATTGATAACCAAAGCACCAACAATTAAAATTAAATTAAAAAAAGTAAAACATAAAATTAATTATTTTTTTATCTATACTATATTTTTACCTTATTTAAATCACATAAAAAATCACAGGATTTTTTATTTCCAATGATTTAAGTCAGTAACTAATATTTAATAACAAAAAAATTAAATTATTAAAAAACAAGTAATGCTAGAATCAAGTTAAATAGATAATTAGGGAGAAAGAAAAATGAAGCTTTGATCTTCAAGTTTTGGTA
>CAMWTH010000024.1 GCA_947177125.1 uncultured Mycoplasma sp.
GTTAAATGATTTGAATACTTTAAATAATTTAAATTTAGATTTTTACAAAGATTTTAATTTTATTTATAAAAATCAAGAGATGTTTAATCCGATTGCTGTTATGCATTATTTTGATGAAGATATTTTTGATGAAAAGTATTATTATTTTTTAAATCATAACCTAGATTGTTTTGATTTTAGTTTTTACCAAATGCAAAATAAATTTAAGTTTGATAAAGTTAAGTGAAAAAAAATTAATGAAATATTTGCATTGAAAAGTATTTTTGAAAAAGATTTTCCATTTTTTACAAATTTTTTGTTTCAAGAAAAAATTGACAAATTCAATGAAATTAATTGAGAATTATTTTTAAAAGCTTTAAAAGTATGAACAAAAAATAATATTATAGAAAACTTAACTAATTTACCTCATATGTACAAAGAACTTTTAAAAAAGGCAATTCATGTTGCTAATTTAAAAAGAAGACCAAGAATATATGATTATTTGTCTACATATGAATCAGTTTTAAAATTAGTTTTTCCAATTTGAGTTGCAAGACCAGAAACTGTTTCTTTATATGTCCCACTAGAAAAAAATTATTTTGAATATGGAATTTATGATGAAGCAAGTCAAATGTTTTTAGAGCGTGCTTACCCCTTACTTTACCGTTCAAGAGTCAATATGGTTGCAGGTGATGATAAACAATTAAAACCTACTGATTTTTTCACTTCTAGAGATGATGAAGAAGAAGGAGAAATTGATGATTTAGATCAACAAGAATCTTTGTTAGATAGAGCAAAAAGTTCTTCTTGAAATGAATTGATGTTACAAAATCACTACAGATCTCAATCAAAAGAATTAATAGAGTTTTCAAGTAATTATATTTATGACAAAAAATTAAATTATGCTTCTAAAAACGGGAAACAAAATATTAAAGCATTAAATGTGATAAATGTTAATGGTAATTTTGTTAATAGCAAAAATATTGAAGAAGCAAAGTATGTTATTAAATTGCTAAAAGAAAATATTAATAACTACAAATCAATTTTAGTTGTTACATTTAATTCAGTTCAATCTGCATATATTAGTAGTTTGCTAATTAATTCAAAAGAAACAGATCTTGAAATTACAAATAAATATTTATCGCAAGAGATTGAGGTTGTTAATTTAGAAAATGTTCAAGGTAATGAAGCAGATCTTGTTATTATGTCGATTGGTTATGGAAGAAAAAATGATGATCAAAAAATTAGAGCAACTTTTGGTGCATTAATTCAAGATGGTGGAAAAAACAGATTAAATGTAGCAATTACTAGAGCCAAACTAAAAATGATAGTATTAAAATCATTATCAGCTTCTGACATTAAATCATCTGCTAATCAAAATTTAATGATTTTTAAAGAATTTTTAGCATATTTAGATAGTATTGAAATGAATAGAAAAAAAGAAGAAGAAAATACAAAAAAATTTGATGCTACAGTTTTAGATGAATTGAGTAAAAAAATTTTTAATGATATTTATAAAGTTGTTTATCCTCATAATTTGTCTTTAATTCCAAATTACAATGTTGGTAATAAAACAATTGATATTGCTATTATCAATCCTTCAACAAATACTGTTGTTTTAGGATTATTAATAGAAAAATGAAATCTTAAAATTAGTGAATTTGAAAAATTAAGGCTTTTAGATAATCAAAAATTTTTAGAAGTTAGGGGATATAAAATTTTAAGAATTATGGAACATGAATGAAACTACAACAAAAATCTTGTTGTTAAAACAATTTTAGAAGGAATAAAATCTTTTGTTATAAACAATTAATTTAATAAGTTTTATAATGTAAACTTTTTATAATATAAAATTATTGATAATTAGACCAAAAATTTAGGACGTTTTATTATGGCAGGCAAAAATAAAAAAAAATCAAATAGTAGAAGTGCTAGAAAAGAAAAAGGAAATAATAATAATAAAGCAGTATTAAAAAAAGAAAATAAATTTATTTTAAGTGATTCAGATATTGAAAACATAAAAATTAAAACAAATCAGTTTATTTCTGGACTTGAAAAAAGAAGCAAAAACCCTTTTCTTTTTACTAAAAAGAATTTGATTAAATCACAAATAGCTGATTTAAAAATCTGTTTGGAAAATGAAGAATACTATTTACTTGATTCAAAAATAAAAGCCTTTGATGAAATGGTTAAAAAAGAAAAAATAGAATTTGAAGAAGAAAATCAAAAAGTTACAAAAAATATAGAAAAAGAGCAAAAACCAAAAAAGAGTTTAAAAGAAACAATTAAAACATTTGATTCTTGACCTTTATATTCAAGAATTAAACGAATTTTAAATAATTATGATGGAAAAGAAAGAACTCAAAGATTAATTTTAGTTATTGTTGTTTTTTTCTTATTTTTAGTTGTTGCTTTAATTGGTCTTTTATTAGTTTTGAATGTAATTCCATATGATATTGCTGGTGACCAACAAAGAATAGGACCTTTAGTTTGTTTGGTTATTCCGTTAGTATGTTTAATTTTTGTTTAGGTTTAATTGTATGAATTGAAAAGAAATTTATAAAAATTTTCCTGATTACAAAATAGTTAATGAAGGGATAGAAAAAGAAATAATTAGTACAAGAGTAACAAGAACTGGTTTGGAATTTGCTGGCTTTTTTGTTCATGATAATTTAAAGGCTGTAGTTTTATGAGGAAAAGATGAATTTTTATATTTAAAACAATTCAACCAAGAAGAAATAAATAATAAGATTGAAAAAATTTTTAAAACTACTCCTCCACTTGTTGTTTTGTCTAGATCATTTCCAGCAATTGACTCACTAATCTATTTAGCTAAAAAATATAATATTACAGTTTTTTCAACAAAAGAATCTTCAAGTTCTTTAACAAATTATATAAATACTTTTTTAACAGAAAAACTTTCAACAAAAGAATTTATTCATGGTAATTTACTTGAAATGTTTGGGTTAGGTGTACTAATACTTGGAAAATCAGGATTGGGTAAGTCTGAAACATCAATTGAATTGATAAAAAAAGGTCATATGTTAGTTGCTGATGATGCTATTTTTTGCAGTAATGTGTATAACAAAATAATTGGAAAAGCACCAAAGCGATTTTTTGGCTTTTTAGAAGCTAGAGGACTAGGTATAATTGATGTTGGTAGAATGTTTGGAATAGAAAAAATTAAAGAATCTACTCAAATTAATGTAGTTATTGAATTAGTTGAATTTGATTCAAAAGTTCATAGTTTTGAAAGATTGGGTAGAGAGTTGCAGTACAAAGAAATTTTGGGGGTAAAAATACCATATTTTTTACTACCAGTAGCAAGCGGTAAAAAAACAAGTGATATGATTGAAGTTATTGTTGCTCACTTAAAATTAGTTTTATCAGGTTATAATTCTTTTCAAGAATTAGAAAAAATATCAAAAGAGATTAATGAAAATGAATAGTTTTTTTAATGTAATTGGAATGTCTTTAAATATTGACAAAGTTGCTTTTAGAATAGGTGATTTTGATATTGCATGATATGGAATATTTTTTACAATTGGTTTTATTCTAGCAATTATTTTTGCTTGTGTGAAATTAGAGTGTTGGTATAAAATTTCTTGTACTCCTTTTTACTGATTTGTTTTCATTGGAATTCCTGTTTCATTATTAGGAGCAAGAATATGGAGTTTTGTTATTGGTGATTCACAAGTTCCTTATGGTGAAAATTTCTTTAGTGCTTTTTTTAACTTTAGGAATGGGGGTTTAGCAATTGAAGGTGGAGTTGCTTTGACTGTAATAGCTGCTTTTATTTATTTTCCTCTAGTTTTAAGAAAGCCTAAGTATCATGTTAAAACAAAAATTGGTAAAGAATTTTTTGTAAAACAAGTTTCAATGTGAGTTTATGCAGATGCAATTGTTCCATGTATATTGGTTGGTCAAATTATTGGAAGATGAGGTAACTTTTTTAACCAAGAGGTTTATGGTCCTGCAACTACAGCTGAAGGCCTAGCATGATTAAAAAATTTCATGCCAGGTGTTTATGAAAATATGTTTATTGATGGATCTTATCGAGAACCTTTCTTTTTATATGAATCATTTTTTAATTTTTGGTTTTTCATTGCCTTGTATGTTGGTGGCGAATTTATTAAAAAAAGAAAAGCAGGTGATTTAGCAATTGGTTACTTTATTTGTTATGGCTTACTAAGAACTTGTATGGAACCTTTTAGAAACACAAATTTTATGTTTGTTACATCAATTGTAACTTCTGTTTTATTTTTAGTTTTTGGTATTGGTTTATTAGTTTGCAACCATCTAATTTTTGCAAGACACCGTAACTTTAAATTTTTTGAATTTATTGGTTACAAATTTTGTGAAATATTTGGGATTAAAAAAAGATTTTCTAGTGTTAAAAAAGAATTAAAAGAAAATAATAAAAATTTATTAGTTAATAAAAAAATAAATAATTTATCTACTGTCTTTAAAGAAAAAATACCAACTTATTTCTACCGTAAACCTTCAGAGATTTTTTATTACAATGGTTTTTAATTTTTTCATAATTATTAAAACAAAATTTATACAATATATATAACTAAAATTATTAATTGTGGATTCTATTTAATTAGTGGGAGAAAAAATGAAAGAAATAAAAAAAGCTTTAACTTTTGATGATGTTTTATTGAAACCTCATTATTCTGAAATTTTGCCAAAAGAAACTGAAGTAAATGTTGTTTTAAGTAATAAATTTGAAATGAACATTCCAATATTTAGTGCAAGTATGGATACAGTTACTGAAATCGATATGGCATTTAATATGGCGTTAAATGGTGGTGTTGGTGTAATTCATAAAAATTTATCAATTTCAAAACAAGCAAATATGATTAAACAAATTAAACATATTAAAAATGGATTATTTTGATCTATTATGGCATTTGAATCAACTAATAAAATTGAAACTATTAAAACAAAAATTTTTGATGAATATTTAGATGATTGCATTTTTGTTACTGTAAATGGGAATATTGTAAATATAGTTTCAGTTGAAGATTTAGAAAATAAAAAAATTAATTTAGATTCTAACTTGGAATCATTACCAAGAAACAAATTGGTTTTGGCAAAAGATTCAAATAGTTTAGAAGAAATTTTAGCAATGATGGAAGAAAATAATGTTAATTATGTTCCAATAATTTCTGAGTCATCAAATGGTTTAGTTGCTGTTGCAAAGAAAAAATGATTAGTACCTTATTTAGAAGCAAAGAATCAATTGCTAGATACTAAGGGAAAATTAAAAGTTTTAGGAGCAGTAGGTGTAGCAGATGATAGTCTTGAAAGAGCTAAAATGCTAATTGCAGCAGGAGCTGATGGAATTGTTATTGATAGTGCACATGGTCACTCAAAAAAAGTAATTGATTTAATTAAAGATATAAAAAGAAATTTTCCTAAAATTTTTTTAATTGCTGGTAATGTTGTTACAAAAGAAGGTGTTAATGACTTGCATAAAGCAGGAGCTGATGTAATAAAAGTTGGTGTAGGACCTGGTGCAATTTGCACAACAAGAATTGTTTCTGGTGTAGGTGTACCTCAATTTAGTGCAATTTTAGAATGTGCTGAGGCTGCTAAAAAATTAAATATTTCTATAATTGCAGATGGTGGTATTAAAAACTCTGGAGATATAACTAAAGCATTAGCAGCAGGTGCCAATGCTATCATGTTGGGAAATTTATTAGCTGGATCTGATGAATCTCCATCTGATAAAGTTGTTAAAGATGACAAGATTTATAAACAATACCGTGGAATGGGTAGTATTGCAGCAATGAAAGCTGGAAGTTCTGATCGATATGGTCAAGAAGGTGTTAAAAAATTAGTGGCTGAAGGAGTTGAAGGTTTAGTTCCTTATACTGGACCAGTAAAAGAAACTTTATATAACTTAATTGGTGGTTTAAGAAGTGGTATGGGATATCTTGGTGCAAAATCTATAGAAAAACTACAAGAAAATGCAGAGTTTGTTGAACAATCTTTTAATGGTTTAAAAGAAAGTTCACCCCATTCAATTATTAACTTAAATCAAAAATATAAAAAATAGTATAAATAATTATTATACACAAAAATTAATTTTATAGTTGAATTTTTTTAAAAAATATTGTTTAATTTTATTGTGGTGGTAAAAACTGAAAGAGTGAAAGTAATCTTTCTAACACTGTAAAACATGTTATTATCCGGACTCTAGGTAAAGTAGGTTTAAAAATAGGTAATAGTAGTCGAGTGAAAATCCTATTTAGATATCTATATAAGTTTTTTGGTCAGGAAACTTATCTGTGCAGCGCGGCACAATATCTTATTTTCGATGAAAGCTGAAAGAGTATCTAGACTTAGCTGAATGACTAAAATTATGGTAAGGTTTGGTTTAATAGCTTATAAGGTTTTGAAAACCATAGTTATTTTGGGTTTACTTTGAGGTAAACCCCTTTTATTTCAGGTAAATTTAATTGAACTATATGGATGCCATATAGTTTTTTTATTTTCCGTTATATAAAACACTAACAAAAAAATATGGATGTGTTAAATTTTTTGAATTTTTTGCATGAATCGATTAAATGCTCACAAAAAGTTTATAAAAAAATAAATTTGTTTATTTTTATTTTTTAGGAAAATAAAAAGTGCTTATTGCTAAACACTTTTCGGCGAAGGGCACAGGTCCCTGTTGCCTTCATTTAATATTATATTAAAAAAATAACATAATATAAAGATTGATATCTATTTTTTTAATATAGAGATAATCAATGAATAGAAAAGAAAAAGTTTGAAAATATTATTTTGGTGATTGTACAAAAGCAGTAGATGCTTTTGGTGTAGAAATTTTTAAAGATAGATATGTAGATGAAAATATTAATACATCTAAAATCAGTGGATGCTGAACAATTGATCATATATTTCCACTAAATCCTTCTGATGATAATGTAATAAATAGAAAAGGCTCTAACTCTATTTATAATCTTCAGCCACTTAGTTTTATTTCTAACCAAAAAAAAGGTTCTCGTTTAAATGGTAAAGTTGGAAATATAACCTATGCTGTAAAAATTATTGAACAAATTAATAATAGTGTTGTTGGTAAAATGATGGTTAAAGTTGATGGTGCATGATATTGAGCATATGAATAATAAAATTATTGATAATAAATATTTTCTTCTTGAAAAAAATCAGATAAATAAAAGACTAAAAATAATTAAATTTTCTTTAAATATTGAATTTTTCTTAGCTGATAAATTAAGTAGTTTAATGAAAAACAAATCTATTAGTTTTGAAATTAAAAATATTGAAGATTTAAAAAATATAGTAGATGGAAATTTTATAAAATTAGAAAAAGAAAATTTAAAAAACAAACTGACAGATTTGCCCAACTTAGCAAAAAATAATAAATTAGTTGTCCAAGAAATAGATTTATTTAAAAAAGTTAGTCCTTCAATTTCAATAAAAAAATATTTTTATTATCTTTCTTTTGGAAAAGAATTTTATTTTTAAAATCCATGAAATCTATTTATTGAAATAAACTATTTTCTGAACTTACCATTTATGATAGTAAAAAATTTACCATGGGTTCTTGAAATAGATTCTTTGACAGAGTAAGATTGTGAAGAAACACAGCTTCTCATACTAATTCTATTTTTTATAAGAATAAACCAATAGACATTTCACCAATTAGTAGAAAAAATGAAAATATTTCAGTTAGTGATTTTGTATTAATTTTAGAAAAACAGTATCATTACAATTTTGGTAGTATAAAAAGTTTTATTAAAGATAAATTTAAAAAACACTAAAAATACTAGTATTTATCTATTAACTATTGCAATTTAAATCATTTTTATTATGTGGATGTCATATAGTTTTTTTATTTCTGTTTTAATATTTTTTTGTTTTCCGATATGCTATATAAAGCATAGCCATAAAAATATGACAGTTAAACTTTTTGAATTTTTTGCAGGAATTGGATCACAATATAAAGCCCTTAAAAATATTAGTAAATATAAAAATTGGATGATTCAACATGTTGGAATGGTTGAGTGATTTGTGGATGCAATAATTGCTTATGTTTGTATTCATAGCAAAAATTTTAAAGCAACTAAATCTTCACTAAAAAATTTTTATAGTTTAAGCTTAGATTCTAAAAGTGAGTTGTCATATAATGGTTTAATAAAACTTAATAATTCTATTAAATCTTCTTATTTAAATTATTCAAAAGATTATTTTAATAATTTGTTTAATATTGAAAAAATAACTTATAAAAATATCCCAAAAAATATTGATATTTTAACTTATTCTTTTCCTTGTCAGGATCTAAGTGTTCAAGGTCTTCAAAAAGGAATAGATAAGAAATTAAAAACTAGAAGTGGGTTACTTTGGGAAGTTGAAAGAATTTTGATAGAAATTTTTAATAATTTTAAAACAGAAGAAATGCCAAAATATTTGTTAATGGAAAATGTTAAAAATTTATTAAACAAAACTAATATAAAAAATTATCAACTTTGAATTAATCAATTAAAAAATTTGGGTTATGAATCTAAAACATATGTTTTAAATTCTAAAAATTTTAATTCTGCTCAGAGTAGAGAAAGAGTTTTTTGTTTATCTGTTAGAAAAGATTTTCAAAATAAAGTTATGTTTAAATTTATTGATTTTAAACCTTTGAATAAATCAAAAATTTTGAAAGATGTTTTAAAAGAAAATAATGATTATGAATATATTGATTTATCTAACTTTAAAACAACTAATTGAACTACTTCAAAAAATGGAGTTATTAGTAAAAAAATTTTAAATTGATCAAACTTTAATAGTGAAAATTATATTTATAGTGAAAATGGTGTTGGACCAACACTTACTGCATCTGGTGCGAATTCCCGAATTAAAATTGAAACAAATAAAGGAGTTAGATATATGTCATCTTTAGAATGTTATCAATATATGGGATTTAGTGAATTGGATTATTTAAAAGTAAAAAACTCAAATTTAGTTAGTGATACAAAATTAATATATACAGCTGGAAATTCAATACCAGTAGAAGTTTTAGAATGCTTGTTTGCAACTTTGAAATTTAGGGAAAATGATGATCAAACATATATATATATAGAAATAAGTGTTATAAAGGTTTTTGTATTCCTTTTATTACAAAAGGATATTTTAAGAAAAAAAATAGTGAACTAAAAATTAAGGGAAAAGCATACTATTTGTATGATGAAAAAACTTTAATGATTTATAAACAATTTATTCAAATTGAATCTGCTAATTTTAGACCAACTGATATAGATATGTTAAAAACAGATTATTACAAAAAAAGAAAAAACAATCTTACTATAAGGTACAAAATTTTAGAACCTTACCAAGAATTACAAGGTTTTTTTATAAATAAAGTAAGTAAAAATGCTAAAAAAAGAATTCCTATTCCAAATAATCTGATTGATGAAATTAATAAAGAATTAATAAAATTACATAAGGTTAAATCATCTATTGATATTTTTACAGGTTCTAATTCTTCTGGTGCAGAACTTAACCATAAGGCTTCAAATATTGTTACATTTTATGAAGATGATGAATCTAGAAGTTTTTATAATTTTTCTAATCCTTTGAATAGAAAAGAAATTTTTAAAAGTGACAAAAATATAAAAATTAATTCAGTTGATGAAATTGAATTGATTGAATTTAGTAAATATTTAGAATTAAATCCGAAAGCTAATGAATTGTATTGTTATTACAATTCATTAGAAATGATTTTGAATAACTTTTATAGTCCAATTAGTAATTTGGATGGATACCAAAATTTTAATGGAAAAAATAAAGAAATTACAGATAAACATTTTAAGTTGATTGATGAGGAAAAGAAGTTTTATAAAAACACAAAAGATTTATCTAGAAGTGATTTTATTTATGAAAGAGTAAAACAATCAATTAAAGAATATACAGAAAATTTAAATGATGATAGTACAAATAAAGATAGAGAAAATAAGTTGATAAATAAGCTAAGAAATGCTCAAAGACTTTTAGTTAAAGAAGAAATTAGAGATTTGATAAAAAATAATCCAGATTTTCCAGAAAATTATTTTTTTAATTGTTTAAATGATAGTTTCATAAATTATGAATGCGCTCATATTATTCCAGTAAATGAATCTAGAACTAGTAATAAAAGACTAGAAGAAATTGCAGATAATAATAATTGTTTATTACTGTCTCCAAATTTTCACTCTCAATATGATAAAAATATTATTAATTTTGATTCAAATGGAATTTGCTATATAAAAGGAATCAAAGAGAATAAATTAAATATAAAAAAAGAATGATTAAATGAAAAAAGAAAAAAATATTTAGAAAGAGCTTTTATAAGTAGAAGTAAAAATAAATAAATTTTTTAAATATATGTTTCTATGAATATTTCTGGGAAAAAGAAAAAAGTTTAACTTTAAGTTTGAAAAAACTTAATAAATAAGTCTTATAAACTTAAGAAAACTTCATTCCAACGAAGAGCTCTGGTCTCTTTTGTCTTATTAACCATTATGCATAAAAATCAATTAATATAATAATAATTACTATTAAAAAAATATTCATTAATATGCTTCTCTTACTAATTCTATTTTTTATAAAAAACAATCAATAGATATTTCACCAATTAGTGAAAATAGTGATGTTCCAATAAAAATTTTTTATCAGTTTTAGAAAAACAATATAAATTTAACTTTAATAGTATAAAAAAATTTATTGGAAATTAACTTTTTTGCTAGTAGAATTACACAAAAATTTAGTGAATAGTTATTATTCATTATTTTTTTATTATGTGATTTCTTATTTATAATTATTTGAGTATAAATATAAAGAATTGAGGACTTATGGAAAAACTAACAGTAAAAAATTTACATGTATCTATTAATGAAAGAGAAATTCTTAAAGGAATAGATATTGAGGTTAATAAAGGTGAAGTTGTAGCAGTTTTAGGTCCAAATGGTCATGGTAAATCAACTTTACTAAAAGCCATTATGCATCACTACACAACTGAAATTACTGAAGGTAGCATTTTAGTTGATAATCAAGATACTGCAGATTTAGAAACAGATGAAATTGCTAGACTGGGTTTATTTTTGGCTCCACAGCATTCTGAAGAAATTCCTGGTGTAACAATGCTAGATTTTTTAAGATCTGTTTTAAATGCAAGAGCTGAACAAAAAATGAAATTATCTGAATACTTTCCAATTTTTGAAAAAAATCTGAAAAGTATGAATTTAGATAGAGAATATTTAAATCGTTTTGTTAACTATGGATTTTCAGGTGGTGAAAAGAAAAAATGTGAAATTTTGCAAATGAAAATCATTCAACCAGATTTTGTTTTACTAGATGAAATTGATTCAGGATTAGATATAGATTCTTTAAAAATGGTAGTTGATCAAATTAATAATTGAAAAAATGAAAACAAAGCATTAATTGTAGTTTCTCACCATGAAAATTTATTTAAAAAAATAATTCCTAATAGGGTTTATGTAATCATTGACGGTAAAGTTGCTATTTCTGGTGGAGTAGAAATTTATGAAAAAATCAATAAAGAAGGTTATCAGTGAATAAATGACCTTTTAGATAAATAGTTTAAATGAAAGAGGGAAAAATTATGAGCAAAAATAATGAAGTATACTTTCTAAATAATAAAAACTATTCAAATAAAATTTATTTAAATAATAATGAAGATAAAGAACTTTTAATAATTGATATCATCAAAGATGATGTTGATATGAATTTAGATATTTACTTACAAAATAATAGTAATTTACATTTAGTAATTTCTTCTTTAAATAACAATTATAAAAAAGTTTTTAACATAAATGTTTTTCATAATGGAAATGAGTCTGAAAGTAAATGTGAAGTTTTTGGAGTTAATAAAAATAATTCATCTACTAGTTTCTTTTTACAAGCTTATATTAAAGATGATTCAAAAGCGAATTATTGTGAACAAAAAATTAGAGGTGTTTTACTTTCTGATAATGCTGAAATTAAAGGTAAACCTAACTTAATTATTGATACAAACAATATTAAGGCAAAACATGCTTTAGCAATTGGAAGACTGAATTTAGCTCATGTTTTTTATTTACAAAGCAAAGGAATAAAAAAGAGTGATGCAATAAAATTATTGTTACTAAGTTATTTCAATGTAATCTTGTATAAGATTGATGATGAAAAAGCTAAAGAAAGATTAATGGAAAGAATCTTTTTGGAAATTGGAGAAATTCAATAAATGTTTCATAATCTAAGAAATGAAATTCAATGATTTAAAAATAATCCAGATTATGTATATTTAGATAGTGCTGCTACTAGTTTAAAACCTAAATCAGTAGTTGATGCAATGAGTTATTATTGTGATTTTATATCTACTAATCCACATAATGATGATTCACTTTTTGCACATCAAGCACACATCATTATGAATCAAACCAGAGAAAAATTAGCAAAATTATTAAATGTTAGTTCTGATGAAATTGTTTTTACACCAGGTGCTACTTATTCATTAAATAGCATTGCAAGTTTTATTAAACCCTTTTTCAAAAATGGTGATGAAATAGTTTTATCAAATGCTGAACATGCTTCAAATTTGTTGCCTTGATATGACATTTATGAAGAATTTAAAGAAAAAAACAATCCAATAAAAATTCAGTATGTTGAAATAGATGTAAATTCAGATAATATACAAAACTTTTTAAATAAAATTAATCATAAAACTAAAATGGTTTGTTTTGCAAATGAAACTAATTTTATTGGTAATTCAATTGATGCAGTAAAATTAGCAAATGAAATTAAAAAAATCAATCCAAATATTTTTATTTGTGTTGATTCGACCCAATATTTATCTCATCACAAATTAGATATAAGTAATTCAAATATTGATTTTGTTGTGGGTTCAGCTCATAAAATGTTAGGACCAACTGGAATTGGATTTTTGTACATTAATAAAAATTTAATAGAAAAATTAAAACCTAATATTGTTGGTGGAGGAATGAATTTTGAGATCAAAAGAAATTATTATTCTTTGCTTTCTGGACTATCAAAATTTGAAGCAGGCACACCTAACATAATGGGAATATATGGTTGAAATAAAGCATTAGACTATTATTTAAATAGTGATATTGATTTTTATGTAAAGCAAATTTATGAATTAAAAAATTATTTGGATTCTGAAATTGAAAGTATTGAAGGAATAAAAATATTTAATAAAGGTATCAAAGCTTTTAATACAATTTTTATTAGAAATGGAATTTTTAGTCAGGATTTTTCTTCATATTTAGGGTCCCAAAAAATTATTGTTAGATCTGGATTATCATGTGCAAAATTAGCAAACGAAATCATTAATGAAGACCATGCAATTAGGGTTTCATTTCATTTTTATACAAACAAAAATGATATTGATAAATTAATTTATGCAATTAAAAAATTTAAAAAAGGAGATATTTTAAATGGCTTATTTTAGTGAAGATGAATCAAAAAGTAGACAACTTATTTTAGATCATTATGAAATTCCAGATAATAAAATAAAAGAAGACCAAATTAACAAATTATCTAATAACTATCAATCTTTTAACAATAAGTCTGAATCTTGTATTGATAATTTAACAATTTATTTATTAATTGAAAATGAAATGGTTGTAGATGCAAAATTTAGTGGAATTGGATGTGCAATTAGTACAGCATCTACAGATATTTTTTGTTCAATGATAAAAAATAAAAATATAAAATTTATTAATGAACTAATTAAAAAGTATTTTCAAATGATTGAAGGAAATTCTTTTGATGAAAATGAATTACAATATTTAATAGTTTTTAAAAATATTAGTAAACAACTTAATAGAATAAAATGTGCGAAAGTGGGGGTAGTTGCAATTGAAAAATTGCTAACTAAATAAACTATGATAGAAAAAAAAGAAGTAGATCAAGAATATAAATATGGTTTTAGCGATGGGGAAAATTCCATTTTAAACACTAGTAAAGGTTTATCTGAAAGTGTAGTAAGAAAAATTTCTGAAATTAAAAGTGAGCCACAATGAATGTTAGATTTTAGACTAAAAGCTTATAAAAAGTTTTTAGAAACTCCTAATCCTGAATGAGGTGCAGATTTATCAAATATTAATTATGATGAAATTGTTTATTACACTTCTTCAACTAAGAAAATGGAATCATATTGAGATAAAGTTCCTCAACAAATTAAAAATACTTTTGAAAAACTTGGAATTCCAGAAGCTGAAGCAAAGTTTCTGAATGGTGTTTCAGCCCAATATGATTCTGAAACTGTTTATAAAAAACTTGAAGAAGAATTAGAACAAAAAGGAGTTATTTTTACAAATGTAGAAACTGCAGTATTAAAATATCCAGAGCTTGTAAAAAAGTATTTTGGAAAATTAGTTGCATATGATGACAATAAATTTGCAATGTTAAATACAGCTGTTTGAAGTGGTGGTTCTTTTGTTTATATACCAAAAAATGTTCATTTAGAAAAACCATTACAAGCATATTTTAGAATTAATGGAATTGCTAGTGGTCAGTTTGAAAGAACTTTAATAATTGTTGATGAAGGAGCATCAGTTCATTATGTTGAAGGATGTACAGCTCCTATATATAGTGAAAACAATTTGCATGCTGCTGTTGTAGAATGTTTTATTCACAAAAATGCAAAATTAAAATATACAACTATTCAAAATTGATCTAAAAATGTATTGAATTTAGTTACAAAAAGAGCCATTGTTCATGAAAATGGAAACATGTCATGGATTGATGGAAACATTGGAGCTGGAATTAATATGAAATATCCTTCAAGTATTTTGGCTGGTAAATATGCTTCAAGTGATTGTATTTCAATTGCAATTGCATCAAAAGGCGTTGTTCAAGATGCAGGTGCAAAAATGATTCATTTAGCACCTAACACAAAGTCTAGAATTGTTTCTAAATCTGTTTCTTTTAATGGAGGAGATACAAGATATAGAGGATTAGTTAAAATTGATAAAAATGCAGTTAATTCTATGTCTAGGGTTGAATGTGACACTTTATTATTAGATGAAATTTCTCGAAGCGACACAATTCCATTAGAAATTATTAAAAACAAAAAATCCTTTTTAGAGCATGAAGCAAAAGTTTCAAATATTTCTGAAGAACAACTATTTTATTTTATGAATAAAGGAATTTCAAAAGATGAAGCAGAATATTTGATTGTTATGGGTTTTTTAGAACCATTTTCAAAAGAGTTACCAATGGAATATGCAATTGAGTTAAATAGATTAATTAAGCTTGATATGGAAGGGTCTGTAGGTTAATTTTATAAGTTTAAATTAAGTTAAAAATTAGATTTTACTAATCTAATTTCCTTGAGTGAAATTTGAAGTGCAACACTATAGTAACACATTTAATATCCAT
>CAMWTH010000025.1 GCA_947177125.1 uncultured Mycoplasma sp.
ACTTTATTGTTACTAAAAAATAAAATGAACAAAATTATAAACATAAAATTTGGTGAACTTTTTTTAAAAGGAAAAAACAAAAAAGAATTTCTTAAAGCTTTATTCAAAAATATTAAAAAAGCTTTAAGTGATTTTGAAATCAATCTCCAAGATTTTTACAGTATGTTTTCACTTCTTTACAAAAAAGGAGATGAAGCAGAAATTGTTAATATTTTAAAATTAATTCCTGGAATTCATCATTTTGTTATTTCTTATCAAGTAGAAACTGATATAGAAAAAATTATGGCTTGTGCTATCAATTTTGATAGTAATCCTAAAACTTTTAAAATTGAAATAAAAAGAAGATACAAAAATTTTTTAGATCAAACAGAAATTAAAAATAAAGTAGCAGCATATATTTTTAAAAATAAAGATATTAAAGTTGATGTTCATAATCCAGATTTAACAATTAATATTGATATTTATGATAAAAATACTTCTTATGTTTGATTTAACAAAATCTATGGTATTGGTGGTTTGCCAATTGGATTAAATGGAAGTTGCTTATCATTACTTTCTGGGGGAATAGATTCACCTGTTGCTTCTTTTTTATTGCAAAAAAAAGGACAAAAAGTAGATTATTTAACTTTCATAACTGATTCAGTTACTGATAAAACAATTTTAAAATTAAAAGATTTAATTAAAACAATTACTCTAGAACACAAATTGTATTCCCCTAGATTTTTTATTGTTGATTTTACAAAAGTTCAACATGAACTGATGCATATTTCAAATGAAAAATACCGCATCACTTTAATGCGGAGATCTTTTTATCGAATTGCTCAAATGATAGCAAACCAGTTTAATTACAATGCTTTGATTTGTGGTGATTCTTTAGGGCAAGTTGCGTCCCAAACAATAGAAAGTATTAGTGTCATTTCTCAAGTTTGCAATAACATACAAATTTTTAGACCTTTGTTAACTTTTGATAAAATAGAAATTATAAAAATAGCAAAAGAAATAAAAACATATGATATTTCAATTAGCGAACATGAAGATGTTTGTTCTATGTTTGCACCAAAACAACCAGTGACTAGACCAAAACTAAATGTTGCTATAAATCTAGAAAATGAATTACAATTATTAAATGATTTAGAGACTATGGCAGTAAAGAATGTGAAGATTGTAAAGGATAAGTTATGTTAGGGATTACAGAGATTATTATTAAAAAAATTCAAGAGTATGAAAATATTTCGCTTTTCTTTCATGAAAGACCTGATTTTGATGCTTTAGGATCTTGTTTTGCAGTTAGGGAATTTATTTATGATAATTTTCCTAATAAGGTAGTAAAAATTATTGGTCTTGATACTCTTTCTGAATTGTATGGATCTGGATTATTTAAGTTTGAACCAAATCTTAATAAAGCTTCAAATGAATTTATTTCTTCATCACTTGGTATTATTTCAGATACTGCAAATACAGCAAGAGTTTATTCAAGAAAAAATACATTGTGTAAAGAAACAATTAGAGTTGATCACCATCCTCAAACTGAAGTTTTTGCAGATTATGAATGAATTGATCCAATGATACCAGCAACTTGTGAAATGTGAGGTTCTTTATTTTTAGAATCAAAATTAAAATTAAGTTCACAGTGCGCTAAATATTTATATGCTGGCATTCTTACAGATACTGGAAGATTTTTGCATAGTAATACTTTACCATCAACATATGAAATTACAAGTAAATTGATCTCAACAGGTTTTAGAAGAAATGAAGTTCATGATTCAATTTATTTAAGAGATGTTTCTCAAATTGAATTTGTTAACTATTTAATGAAACGAATGGAAGTTGATAAAGGTGTTGCATATTTTTTAATTCCCAAAGGTGCTCATAAAAAATTTAATATTTATCCACAATTTTCAATGGTACATTTGTTATCTGATATTAAAAATGTAAAAATTTGAACAACTTTATACTTTGATGAACAAACTTTAAGCTGAAAAGGTTCTATTAGAAGTAAAGACATTCAAATTAACCATATTGCTGCTGAGTTTAATGGTGGTGGTCATAAGTTTGCTGCTGGATATACTTTAGAAAATGAAAAGGATTTTTATAAAGTTATTGAAAGATTACAAGAATGTTTGAAAGGTACAAATAGCAAGTAATTTTATTTACTTGCTATTTTTTGTTTTAAAATAACAAATAATAAATTAGGGGTTGAAAATGAATAAAAAAAAGAAAAACAAAAAAATAACTTTAGTAAAAATCAAAAGAAAACCACTATTTACTTCAATTACTAAAGAACCCAATAAAAAAGAAAGTGAAAAAGTAAATGAAAATAACTAATTTATAAATTAAATTATTATGGCAAAGATTGATAAGAAAAGTGATTTATACCTATTTTGGAAAAACAGAATAAATAATAATGCTCCCCTAACTATTGAAGATCAAATTAAATTTGAAATCTGTAAAGACTATAAAATTGAACCTCATAAGCTTAATTTAAAATATCCCTATAAACCTTTTTTAATGCTTGCAATTTTAGAAGAGTTTGGAATTGATTCTTTTAAACAAACTATTTTTGTTGAATCAAGCAACATAATAAAAAGATTTTATGATTTTTGTTCTTTTGATGAGTATTTGTTTAAAATTTTGCTTTCTCAAAAAGCTAAAAACAAGTGGGGTTTAGGTTTTAACAAAATTTTAAAAGAATCTGTTTTTGCGATTATGAAAGAAGGTCCTTTAAACCATTTGCAAACAAAAAATAAAGTTGATAAAAATTGATTTATTTATAACAACACAACAAGAACAATTTTTTTAGATATTGATTATGACAACATAGAAAATGATGTTGAAAATTTAAAAGAGCTTTGTCATTTAACAGTTCTAAAATGTTTACCTTGATTTGAGTATGAAGGTGGAAATGAATATATAACTACAACTGGAGAGATATTAAAAAACATTGGTTTTACAATTGGTGATACAAAATTTAGTTCTGTGCAAAAAAGAGAAAGACAACATCTTTTTAGAAAAGATGTTTTAGACAGGGATCAAAAATGTTTAATTTGTTGCATTGAAAACTATAACATTTTGCAAGCTTGTCATATTAAACCATATGCAAACTGTGATGAAAATGAAAAATATGATGATGATAATGGGATTACTTTATGTTTGAATCATCACAAACTTTTTGACAGAGGTTTATTTACTTTAAACGAAAAAGCAGAAGTAGAAATAAGCACGAATTTATTAGAAGATGATATTCATCTTTTCTTTAAGCAGTATGAACCTTGTCATAGTATTACAATTAATAAATTTGACAGTTCCACTTTTAAAAATAAATTTTGGGATTATCACAACAAAAATATTTTTAACAAGTAAATAATAATTATATTGCTTTTTTTCAAGATTTTTTCATTAAAAAAATTTATTTTTTTATATATTTTTTTATTCATTCTCTTTGTAAAATAAAGTAGAAAAAAGAAAAATAAAAATGGGCAAAATATGGGGAGAATAAATAGAAAGAGTTGATATAAAGTTGGTACTTTAGTTGCAGCAACTTGTTTTTCTGCTGTCTTTGTTTCATCATGTTCATCATATTTAACATATGAATCTTCTGTTCAACTAATTGTTTCTGACAATACTTCAACATTAGCTGACAAGTCTTTTAGTGAAAGTGCTTATGATGGAATTAGGGACTTTTTAAAGTATGCTACTGGAAGTGAATTACCAGATGCAAAACTTGTTAGAGAAAATAATGGTTTATGAAAAAGACCAGGTGATGATGATGATTCTAGATTAACATCATATAAATATGCTGTAACTAATGGTTCAAAACTGATTGTAGCAACTGGTTATAACCAACAAGATGCATTACAAAAAATGACTTCAGATTCTAAACAATATGAAGAGTGAAAAGATTTTTTTGAAGATACAGGATTTGTTTTTGTAGATGGAGCAATGGCAAATGATTATGGTGGTTACAAGTCTAATCCTAATAATGTAGCAAGTGTTTCATTTAGAGCTGATGATGGCTCTTTTTTAGCAGGGATTGCAACTGCAGTTTTTTTAAATGTAAATAAAGATTATTTTAAAGAAAGTAATGACAAAAAGCTTGGTGTTAGTTCATATGTTGGTTTAGCGTTAGATAGTACTTTAAGTTATATGAGTGGGTTTAGATTGGGAATTCATTATTGAAACACAGTTTTGCACCCATTAATTAAAGATACTGAGTTAATTTATTGAGTTACACCAGGTGATACTAATAATGAAAGTGCTGCATGAGATATTGGAAATTTTGTTTCAGGAAGTTTTTCTGCAACAGAACCTAAAGTTGAACAAATAACTAAATCTATGCGATCAAATGGTGCGAATGTAATTTTTCCGATTGCTGGTCCACAAACTACTTTAACAGTAAATCAAATTGCTAGTAACATGACTGCTAATGATCAAGCTAAAACAGTAGTAATTGGAGTAGATACTGCACAAGAAAATGACCCATCTTTAAGTAAAACTCGTTTGGATGGATTAGGTAAAGATGTAGGTAATGGGCAAGTTTTACAATTTTCATCTGTTAAAAATATTACTCATTCTACAAATTCTATTCTTCAATCAATTGTTAATGGTCAAAATGATAATAGTTCATATGGATGAGATGCAACTGGTATGAAAGTTAATAGCAGCACAGATAAAGGTAGTGATACTTGATATGGTTTAGGCTGAAATAATGTTGGAACTTTAAACAATGGTTCAGTTGGTGTATCTGATGCTGGTTTAAAATATGTGATTGATCCATTCTTTTGACTAAATGATAGTAACAAACCAAATGATGCTACTTCTGAAAACCCTAAAACATTGAGTTCAGATTGATCAAATACAGATTTAAATAAAGACTCTGTTACTTTAAATGACATTTTAAGCAATGATAAATACCATGCTAAAGAATTAGTTGCAACAGATTCAGTAATTTCTTCATATGCAAAATTATTACAGGGATATGTAAAAACTCCAGCAACTATTAATTCAGTTCAAATTGGACAAACTGGAACATCAAGTGATAATGAAAAAGGTTTAAATGGTTGAGATGGTAATGGAAGTTGGTGAATTCATAATAATAACGATGGAAGAAATAATTTCTTGCTGATTAAACTTTCAAGTTGCTTGCATGAAATAACTTCTGAACCAACTGCTTGACCTACTTCATATTACACTGTTGCTTCTAATGAACCTGCATGAGTTGGTGGTCAAGTACCAACAAAAATAAATTTAACTAAACAAGATATGTTTTACAAGAAGAATTAAGGAGTTTTTAGTATGCCAAAAAGTGAAAAAAGCAGTGTAAAAAAATCTTCTTCTAAAACTGCAAAAAAAATTAATAAAGATGTTATTGATAGTAGATTTGAAATAAATAAAAAAAATGAAGAAGACAAAAATTTTACAGTTAAATTAGATGATAGCAACAATTATATTTTAAAAATGGTTAATATCCATAAATCATTTTTAAATGGTGCAATTAAAGCTAATGTTGGAATTAATTTATTTGTTAAACCAAACACTGTTCATGCAATCATTGGAGAAAATGGTGCTGGTAAATCAACACTAATGTCAATTTTATTTGGAATGTATGAACCAGATATTGGAGAAGTATGAATTAATAATGAAAAAGTTAATTTTAAGTCTTCAAAAGATGCAAGTGCTTATAAAATTGGAATGGTTCACCAACACTTTAAATTAGTTGATAATTTTACAGTTTTGGAAAATGTTATTTTAGGATCTGAAAGTTCAAATAAAATTGGTTTTTTAAATAAAGGAAAAGACAAAAAAAGAATTGTTGAACTAATCAAAAAATATAATTTTAATTTGGATGTTAATCAAAAAATTTCCCAGTTAACTGTTGGTCAACAACAAAAGGTTGAAATTTTAAAAGTCTTATTTAGAGATTCAAATATTATTATTTTCGATGAACCTACAGCTGTTTTATCTGATAAAGAAATTGAACAATTTTTAGATATTGTTGATCAATTCAAAAAAGATGGAAAAACTATTATCATTATTAGCCACAAGCTTCATGAAATTAAAGCTGTTGCAAGCGAAGCGACAGTAATTAGAAAAGGAGCTTATGTTGAAACAATAGATGTAACAAAAACTAGTGTTGAAAAAATGGCTGAACTAATGGTTGGTAGAAAAGTTGTAACAAGTGTTAATAATTCTGGTTGTGAAAGAAAAGATGTAGTTTTAGAAGTGAATGAACTAGATTTAAGTTATACTCCATTTGCTGCTCAAAAACTCATACTTAAAAAAGTCACTAACTGATTTAAAATGCTTATTTGATTTATCAAAAAGATTTTTATGAGAGATATGAATGAAGTTAATCCTTATAAAAAAATAGATGTTACAAACTCTAATAAAAAATCATCAATCAGTTTTAAAATTCATGCTGGTGAAATATATGCAATTGCTGGGGTTGAAGGAAATGGTCAATCAGACATTGCTGAGTTTATTTCAGGTTTAAAAAAAGCAAATCCAAACTCACTTTTATATATGGGTAATGAGATATATTTTGAAACAAAAAATAACAATGAATTAAGTTCAAAATCTAACAAAATAAAAATCAACCTTAATAAGAAAATTGACATATCACATTGAAATGTTAAACAAAGAATTAATGCTGGAATAAGTCATGTCCCAGAAGATAGACATAAACATGGATTGGATTTAGAAGCGAATGTAAGACTAAATACAGTTGAAAATATCATTACTAAAAAACAAAAAATTACTATTAATGAAAATATAGAAAAATATATTTTCTGTCAGTCATACAATTTCACTACTGGTGGATTTTTAACAGAATATAAAATTGCTGAATATGCAAATAAGATTATTGATAAATATGATGTTAGAGGTTCAGCAAATGGAACTGCTTTAGCTAAATCTTTATCAGGTGGTAACCAGCAAAAGGTTATTATAGGTAGAGAGATGGAAAAAAATCACAAACTAATAGTTTTAGTTCAACCAACAAGAGGATTAGATATAGGTGCAATTCAGTTTATCCATTCTCAAATTATTAAAGAAAAAGAAAGAGGTAATGCAATTTTATTAATTTCTTATGAATTGGATGAAATTTTAGCATTAGCAGATACTATTGCAGTTATTAGCAGAAATAAAATTATTGATTCTGGAGACAGAAAGAAAATGACAAGACAAAATATTGGTAACCTGTTAGCAGGAGAAAGGATGTAGTTATGAACAGTTTAAAAAAGTTTTATTTTAATCATAGTACTAATTTTGATAAAATTGTCTATCAAACAAAACAGAAAACTACAAGAAGAAATATTTTGTCAGTTATTGTTGCAATTATTGTTGCTTTATTATTGTCGTTTATTATTATTACTGCAACAGGAACTAGACCAGAAGCATTCTTTTATATGTTTGTAGCAGTTTTTGAAGATGTTCAATATTCTCAAAATTTTGCTGTCCAAATGTGTACATACATAGTTGCTGCTTTAGCATTCAGTTTCTGTATGAAAGTTGGAATATTTAATATTGGTATTTCAGGCCAAATGTTAGCAGGTGGTAGTTTAGCTTTCTTTGTAATTCTAAGTTTACCAACTCAGCAATTGTCAGGGGGATGAGTTGTTACAATCATCCTTTCAATTCTAGGTGCAACTTTTGTTTCTTTGGTTACAGGTTTGTTAAAAATTTATTGTAAGGTTAATGAAGTTGTTAGTGGAATTTTATTAAACTGAATAATTTTATATATTGTTGGTGCAATTTTAATGCAATCAAAAGCAGCAGATGGATCTTATTTATTTTTGGATGATATCGCTTTTGGTAATGGTCAGTTTATTTCTAAAACCCTAGATTTTTCATTTACTTTCACACAGGAAGGACAATACTATGGATGGGGTTTTTCAATAGGAATTACTTTAATTTGTATAGTAGTTGTTTGAGTTTTATTGAAATATACAGTATATGGTCACAAATTAAAAACTGTAGGTCATAGTTTAACAGCAGCTAATAATTTTGGTTACAACAAAAATATGTTACAACTTTCTTCATTTTTAATTTCAGGAGTATTAGCAGGAGTACTAGCAGTAATTGTGTATACTGCACAAATGTCACCAAAATTAACTTTTCAAGCAGAAGGTGGAACTGCTTTATCATCAGTACCTTCACAAGGATTTGATGGAATTGCGATTGGATTAATTGCACTAAACAATCCAATTGGTATACTACTAGTTTCTTTTGTGTTTACATTCCCAGATGCAGGTTCTGGTCCTGCAGGGTTAGCAACAAACACAATCCAATTAATTATGGGTATTATTATGTATATTGTTGCTATCTATACACTATTAATTTATTTCAAACCATGAAGATGAATTATGAGTGCAAAACTTGGTAAATGTAATAAAGCAACTTATATGGATTTTGAAAACAATATTTTTGAAATATCTGAAAATTATTCTTTCTCAATTAGCAAACTTTATAAAGAAGAAGAACAAATCTTTTTACAAACAAAAATCAATGAAGGAAACCCTTGATTTAAAAAAATGTTTTTAGTTATTTATTTTAAAATTGTTTGGTTTTTCAAAAAAATGTTTGATAAAAAAATTAAGTTAGCAAAAAAAGAATTAAAAATAAATTATTTAGAAAAGCGTGATGAGATTTCAAAAACATTTAAGAAAAATTGTGTGTTTACAGCAATAGATTACTATGAAAGTGTTTATGCTTTAAATTTGAATAGCAGCAAATATTTCTTTATTTCACAAGAGTGAAAAAGATTAAAAAACAAAATAGTTGTATGAGCTAATGAAGCAAACTTTAGTTCTAATCAAATTGAAGCAACTTCAAAAAAAGTTATTCAAATTAACTCTTTGATTACTAACAAAAAGAATGATTTAAAAGCAGGAGGTAATTAATATGGATTTAAGTCACTTTACAAGTTGATTATTAATTGCACCAGCTGTTATGCTAGCTGCTTTGAGTGGCTATTTATCTGAAAGAGTTGGAATAGTTAACATTGCAATTAATGGAATGATGATTTTTGGAGCATTATTCTTTATGATTTTCTCTAATGTATTTTTTAGTGCAATGGGAGAAGATCCAGCAGACTTTTCGTTTTCAATGACATTTTTACTATCGATGTTAATTTCATCAATTTTAGGAGTAGGAATTGGAGCTTTGTTTGGTTTTGCTGTTATTAAATTAAAATGTGATCATGTTATTGGTGGAACTGGAATCAATTTATTAGCACCAGGAATTGGATTATTAATTAGTGACAATGTATCAAACATTTTCAATCAATCTACTTTAAAAAGTCAGTATCAATATACTGCAATTCAAAGCAATTCATTATTTCATGCAGAAGCATTAATTTGCTTTTTGATTGCAATCTTAATAATTATTGGTATTTTTGTATTTATGAAATACTCAAAATTTGGATTAAGATACAGATCAATTGGTGAAAATCCAAATGCAGCAGATGCACAAGGAATTAATGTTAATAAATATAAATGAGTTGGTATTTTGATTGTTGGAGCAATTGCTTCTTTTGCAGGGTGTTTATTTGCATATAATACTTCAACAAGTTCATTCACAGGTGATGTAAATGGTTTAGGATACATAGCTTTAGGAATTTTAATTATTAGTTCTTGAAAAATATCACCAGTTGTAATCATCAGTGGATTATTTGCTTTGCTTTATGTATATGTTCAAAATGTATTGGGAGTAAGTATAGAAAATGGTTATTTATTAAAAACAATTCCATTTATCTGTGCTCTTGTTGTTATGGTGATTTTTGGAAGATTTTCTCTTGGTCCAAAAAGCGCTGGAAAACATTTCAACAAAGCAGAGCGTTAAAAAAACAAAAAAGGTTAACAGCCTTTTTTGTTTTTTTAACAAATTAATAATCTATTAATTATAAAATTTGTAAAATTATTATTGTTGATGTCGTTTTTAAAATAAGGGAATTTTATTTATGAGTGAAAATTTATTGTTAGTAATAGGGTCACAATTTGGTGAAGAAAAAAAAGAAAAATTTACAGATCTTTTATCTAATCAGTATGATTATGTAGTTAGGTATCAAGGTTGTGGTAATGCAAATCGATTGTTTAATTTTAATAATAAACTATTTAAATTAAATCTTATTCCATCTGCTATTTTTAATCCAAGAAACAGAATAGTTTTATCACAAGGTGTTTTTATAAATCCAAATGTTTTATTAGAAGAATTAAATATTTTAAATAATAATCAAGTTTTAACTAATAATTTATACATATCAGATAAATCCCACATAATTTTTAATTTTCATATTGAAATGGACAAACTTTTAGGTGAATTAAATGGTGAAAATAAAAATGAAATAGTTTATAAAGGTATTAATTCTTGTGGTTCTGATAAGGTTTTAAAATTAGGAATTAGAATTTGTGATTTATTTGACTTTAATTTATTACTACAAAAAATTCAAAAAAATTTACAGTTTAAAAATGTTTTATTTATAAAATATGGAAAACAAATTTTTAACCCTTATTCAGTTGCAAAACAATATTTTGAATTAGGCCAAAAAATTAAACCTTTTATAATTAACACTTCTGCTTTATTAAATTATGCATATGATAGAAAAAATAAAATTCTTTTTGAAGCTGATGATAGCATAATGTTGGATGTTGATTATGGAAATTATCCATATATTAGTGCAGATAATGCTGTAGTATCAGTAGCATCTGGAACTGGAATTGCTATTAACAAGTTTAAAAGAATTTTAGGGGTTATTAAAGCTTATTCTGTAAAAAATGATAATTCTTGTTTTTTAACTGAAATTCAAAATCAAGGTCTTTTGTCTTTAATAAGAGAAAAAAGAAGAGAATATAATGCAGATGTAAAACAGCTAAAAAGAATTGGATGATTAGATTTATTTTTACTAAAATATGTAGTTTCAGTTAGTGGAATGAATGAAATTGCAATCACATCAATTAGTGAATTGACAAATGTTGGCAAACTAAAAGCTTGTATTGGCTATCAAAAGAATGGAAAAAATTTAAATTATATGCCTTCAGCTTTAGAGGAATTAAAAAAATGTGAACCAATTTATACAGAGTTTGATGGATGAAATCAAGATGTTTCAAATCTTAAAAGTTATGATGATTTACCAGATAATTTAAAAAAATACATTCTTTATATTGAATCTTTTTTAAAAGTTAAAGTTAGGTTTATCTCTGTTGGTTCTCACCAATCACAAACTATTATTAAAAATAATTAAATTTAAAGTTTTAGGGTAATTTCAATGTTCAGAAATTGTTTTATAAAAATTATTTATCCATATGATGACATTATCAGTTTTATTAACAAAATCTCTAATAATTTAAATGCTTATTACAAAAGTTTTAATGATGAAGAAATTGTTGTTATTGCTGTTTTAGAAGGCAGCATTGTATTTGCTGGTTACTTATTAATGACTTTAGATTTTAATGTGATATTTAAAAGTTTAAAGGTTGTTAGTGAAGATCCTACAAACCCAGCAAAAAGAGATAATTTAAAAGTTGCTGCAAACATCAAATCAAATGAAATAAAAAACAAAAGAGTTTTAATAATTGATACTTTAATGGATACTGGTAAAACTCTTCATTGTGTTTATTCTTTTGTTAAAGACTTAAATCCCAAAGATATTAAAATATGCACTCTTTTTAAAAAAGAAAAAAGTAAAGATGAAAACTTTATGAGATCACCAAGCAAAACCCTATTAAAACTTGATTGATATGGTGCTACAATTCCAAATCAATGAGTAGCAGGTTTTGGATTAGATAGCAGAAATAAATACCGAAACATTAAACATTTGGGCGTGGTTAGAATTGAAAAAAGGTAAAAAAATATTTTTTTTAATTAAATTTAGGTCATTTTATACAAGTTTTTAAGGGTTTTTGGTATGTTTTTAAAAACTTTTAAAGTAAAATTATTTTAAGTTTTTTGATTTTTTATTTATACAAGAAGTGAAAGTATGAGTTTATTTAGTACAAAAAAGCAAATTAGAGAAGAAGTATCAAAATTGATGGATGAAAAGTTGCTTGATGTTTCAAGAGACATTATTCAACACCTTGAAAGAGGAGTTACTTCTAAAGAACTTAGAACAACATTGGATTCAATGGATATTAAAAACATTGAATTAAAAGACACAAAAAGACAACATTTTTTATTTGAAACGGTTTTGAAATTAGTTGCTAAAAATTTCAATGTTTATTTGTATTCAGTTCCAGGTGCTGGAAAAACTTACATGGCACAAGAAATAGCTAAAACATTAAAATTAGATTTTTATTTTAGTGGAGCTGTTTTAGAACCATATAAATTAGTAGGTTATAAAAGTGCAAAGGGTGATTATATAGAAACAGATTTTTATCGTTGTTTTAAAAATGGTGGTTTGTTTTTATTTGATGAAATGGATGCTTCTAATCCTGAAGCTTTAATTACTATTAATGCTGCTTTAGCAAATGGTTTTTTAGACTTTCCAATTGGAAGAGTTGTAGCACATGAAAGATTTAGATTAATTGGTGCTGGAAATACTAATGGAATTGATATTGGAAATGGGTATACAGCTAGACAACAGTTAGATATTGCAACATTAGACCGTTTTATTTTTTTAGAAATGCCATATGATGAAAAACTTGAAGAAAGATTTGCAAGGGGTTTTGCTTTTGGAAAACAATATTTAGATAGATTTTTAGCTGCAAGAAAAATTGTTGTTTCAGAAAAATTACCTTTGATTTGTTCTACAAGATCTTTGATTTTAGGACTAAGATTAATTTCGATTGGGCATTCTTGAAAAGAAGCTTTTGAAATGACAATTTTAAAAACTGCTTTACCAAAAATTAAAGATCGGGTTTATTCATTGATTGAAGGCTATATGAAAAGTGGTACTTCACCTGTAATTATTAAAAAAGAATCAGAAGTTGTTAAAGAAGTAGCTGCTAAAAAGGGTATTGGAAAACCACCAGTAAAAAAATAGTTATTATTTTTTAGGATCATTTATGGCTAGAGTTAGTAGAAAGAAAAAGAATGATGAATTGGTTAAATCTAGGGTTATTACTATTAAAATCAATGAAAAGGTAGTGGTTTATATTGATGAATGATACCTTGAAGAACTTGTTGATATTATTAAACAATATCCTGGAAAAAAGTATTTTGAACTAATTGATAGAATGATTTTTAACTCTAAAAGAAAAAAACCATCTTTTCCACAATTAAATTTAGCATCACACCGGGTTATTGAGAAAAAAAGCAATTTTTTTGAATTCCCAAGCATTGAAGAATATATTAATGAAACTTGATTAAATTCTGAAAAAATTAGCTTATTAAAGGTTAATAGCAATAAAAAAATGTATGTTAAATATAGTACTGTTGGTAGTGTTCCCCACATCCCAAGTTACTTGAATAATTTAAGTCCAAATAATATGCTTACTTTTCAAAAAGAAAAATCAGTAATTTTTAAAAAAGCTACTATTTTAATCAATGTTAGTGGAAACATGAATTGAAAAGATTACCGAAAGATTATTAGGGATTATTTTAGAATTTATGACTTTGAAAGTTTGTCTTTAGGAAACATTTCAAAAACTACTGAAAATAAAGTTGATTATTATCGAATTTCAATTGTTAAAATCAGGAATGGTGTCAATGTTAATGGACAAGGATTGATGTTTGAAAGTGCAGATTTTTTAAGAAGAATGATGTTTATGATTTATGAAATTGATCCAACTAATCAATATTGAAATGCTTATGGTAATACAGTGTACAACAGAGACATTCAAATGTTAAAAGAATATGAACCTTATTTTGGAACAATCTTAGAAAGATATTTAAATCCTTCATTGATTTTGGTTGAATAAAATAGCAAACTGGGTAAAAACCCAGTTTTTTATTTAAAAAATACAATTTCTTTTGGTCCACCCCTTTTAAAATGATTAAACTGAAATTATAATTATTAGTAGAATTTTGATTTAAATTATTTAAGGATTAAGTATGTTTGGTAAAAAGAAAATGAAAGTACCTTTTATGGTTGTTTTATCTTTTTCTAGAAAAAGTCTTGCAGAAATTGCTAGAAATACAGTTAATGATGAACAAATATTGGCTAAAGTTTTAAAAAGGGAAGCTTCTAAATTCAGTGTCACTGATTTTAAGTATTTTAATTTTGTAAATGATGATAATAAAGTTTATCGAGTAATTTTTCAAGTTTTAATGAAAGATAAAGAAAAACTTGTTAAAAGACTTTTTACAGAATTAAAATATGCTTTTGATTGCTCAGATATTGAAATTGCTTATAAACAAGATTTTGATTTTGGCAAATACCATTTAAAAAATGGTTTAGCTAGAGGGGAAATTAATACTTATTCAAAACCTAATAATTCTTATTTGGATGATGTTCCAACTAGTAAAATATCTCCACTTTCAGAAATTGATAAAAAAGTTAATCCACCAGTTAATGATTTAAATTACACTGTTGCAAGTGCTAGTAATCATGAGTTTATTTCAAATACTTTAGAAACTATTTTAAATCAAAACCAAAACCAAAATGGTTTTGTAAATGGTAATAAAAAAGTAGAAAATGTAATAAATAATAATTTATCTCAAGATAACTGACAAAATAACCAAAACCAAAATTTTGATAAATTAGAAAAAGAAGATTTAAATCAATTTGTCCCAAATCATACTGATTATAATAGTTTTAATAATCAACCATTTACTAATAACAGTAAGCAAAATACATTTAACAATAATAATATTAATTTAGTTAAAAATGAAAGTTTTAATCATAATAGTTTAGAAAATAACAATCAATCTAAACCAGATTTTTTGGATCACAAACAAGATATTAATACTAATGCTAGTAATTATTCAAATTTTACTAGTAACTTTCAAAATAATAAATTCAATAATCAATCAGATATTTTTGAAAATAAAGAGATTGTTTCTGAAAAAAATTAAAATTATATATCTATAAAAT
>CAMWTH010000026.1 GCA_947177125.1 uncultured Mycoplasma sp.
TTTATTTTAAAATAAGTATAGTTAAATTTTAAAAATGGGTTTTAGACAAAAAAGGTAGTAATTTTTAAAATGAATGAAAATGTAAAAAAAGAAAGTATTTTTAAAAAAATATTTGGTAAAAAAGGTAGCATTAAAAAACAAACTACTATTTTTGCTGACCCACAAAATTCTGTTTTAGAAAGTGTTGATCCAAATAACTTAAATGTTATAGACAACGCTTTTGATACAAATTTTGAACTAGAAACTCCTGATTTTTCAAATCAAAATCTTGTTTTAAATGATTTTGAAGAAGTTATTCCACAAAATTTAAACAAATACATTGATGATGGAAACCAAATAAATCAAGATGCCATTTTTATTGACGAACCTGTCCCAAGTGGAAATTTAGATATTTTTAAACATGATGATAATTTTTTTAATGAACCTGGAAGAATTATTTATAGTAGTGAAAAAAATCCTGCTGAAGTTTATGGAGTTCCTTTTGATATAAGGTATGATCATAAAAAACTTGTTGAAAAAAATTTATCTTTTAAAAATCTTTATACAAAAGAAGATATAGAAAAATTTGAATTACCTGAAAGCATGTTCATTAAGTTTTATAAAAATGGATCAATATTTTATAAATTAAAAAAAGAATTTGATGTAAAAACATTTGATATTTATTCAATTTTTAAATTAAATACTACTTTTTCTAAATTTGAAGAAATCAAAAGTACTTTAGTTAATGATTCAGAAAATGCTGAAAATAAATCAGTTGAATTAGATTTGAACATATCAGCTGATGCAAAAAAATCTGTTGAATCAAATGATGAAAAATCAAGTGATGATAAAGATGCAAGCATTGTTTTATTTGATTCTTGACAAGAGAATCCTTTTAATTCTGCTGTTTTAAATACAGATTCTGAAGAAGAATGAAAAAGAAATGATTTAAGAACTAAGATTTTTAAATTAAACCAAGAAATTGAACAACAAATTAACCGTCATAAAATGAATATGATTGGTAAAACAGATACAGAGAAAAAAGCATTGGATTTGAAACACCAAGAAATAAGAGAATCAATTTCTGAATTAAATCAAAGTTTTCCAAATGAACAAATTCTTTTCAAAATTCAAAGATTGATTTTTCTTACATTTGAAGAAAACAACATTTATTATGGACACAAACTAGAAAACATTAATTTTGATGTTTATCCAAATGACAGAATAGTTGTAGTGAGTGATGATTCAATTACAAATCAGTTATTAATTGATGTTTTAAGAGGAGATGAAGTTAAAACATCTGGATATGTTTATAAAAATTTTTCTAGTAGTAATCAATGAATTGATGTTTCAAGTTTAGACAATAATAGTGAAATCACTGAAGCATTAGCTAGTCCTGATTATTTATCTTTATTAACAAAGAAAAAAGAAAAAGTAGTTTCTGCTATGAAAAAGATTTTTAACAAACTTGATAAAGATCCAAGTGCACTATTTATAAGTGAACTTGCAGAAAAAATGCATTTTAGTGATTATTTAACTAAAAATATTTTTGATTTAGATGATTTAGCATTAGAAAAATTTTTCACAATGTGTGATATTTTAATTGGAAAAAAAGTAATTTTGATAAAAAGCATTTGTCAAGATATGAGTTTGGAACAAAGAATTCAATTTTTGAGTTTTTTAGATAGCCACTTTAAAGCAAAAAATATTACTGCTATTTATGCAACTGAAAATGTTGATGATGTTAATTTGTTTGGAAATAAAATAATGGTGTTGAAACAAGGTCAGTTAATGGACTTTATGTCAAGCCAAAAGATTTTACAAAAATTTGACTCTCTAGATGCGTTTGTAAATTATTACTTAACTTATGGGACAACAAATAATTTTTAATTTTTTTTAAAAAAACAAAAATTTTAGATATACTCTAATGATTCACTAGATAATTAAATTTGGTGGATTTAACTTGAATCAGTTTTTTAAAAAATAAAAATGAAAAATAAATTTTAAATAAAATTTAGTAGTATTATAAATACTGGTTATTTTGTGATTTAAAAAACTTTAAATCAAAATATTTTTTAAAAATTAAAAAATCATATATTTTAAAAATTTCTGATTGAAAATCAAAAATTTTTAAGGGATATGATTTATGTTTTTATAAAAACTGGTTATATAAAAAAGAAAGGAAATGTATTATGCTCAAATTATTAAAATACATGAAAAGAAAAGATGTATATTTAGCATTCTTTTGTCTTTTTTTAAGTATTTGTCAGGTTGCTTGTGATATATCACAACCATTCTTGCTTACTGAATTATCAAATAGTATAAGTACTACTGATTTAGGACAAATTTGAACTTTTGCAGGTGGAATGATTGGTTTAGCTGTAGCTAGTTTTATCATTGGTAGTGCAATAACATTTGTTTCCGCACGACTTGCTGTTAGAGTAGGTGGAAATATTAGATTTGAATTGTTTAATAAAGTTCAAAATTTAACTGGTGCTGAACTTGACAAATTAACTACGGCTTCTTTAATTACTAGAATTACAAATGATGTTACTTTTTATCAAAACACACTAGTTTTAGTTTTAAGAATGTTAATGCGAAGTACATTAATTTTCATTGGCGGGATTATAGCATCTTTTGTATATAGTTCACAACTTCAATCAAATGTAGAATTTGGAGAACAATCATTATGATGACTTGCATTTATAATTATTGGATGTCTGTTTGTTTTAATGCTTATTATGTCAGTTCTAATAACATTTTCAATTCCATTTTTTGGAAAACAACAAAAAGAAACAGATAAAACAAATGCGGTAATGCGTGAAAACATTTTGGGTATAAAAGTTGTGAAAGCCTTTAATTTGCAACAAGAGCAAATTGAAGTTTTTGATAAGCAAAACAAATCTTTAAGATATGTTTCTACAAGAGGACAACAAATTGGAATGTCATTAATGCCACTAATTCAATTTTTTGTACAAATTTCAATAGTTGCTTTATTAATGGTATCTGCTGTTATGATGGAAAGGTCTGGTGCTGGTCAAACTGAAGGAACAGTATTATCTTTTATTCAAATGGTTTCTTTAATTTCAATGGGAATGATTTTATCAATTATTGCTATTGTTAACTTAGCACAAACTAAAGCATGTTCAAATCGTATTTTAGAAGTTTTCAATACTCAAAGATCTATTCCAAGAAATACTTCTAATAATGTTATTGAAGATTCTTCTGTTGAATTTAAAAATGTTTCTTTTAAATACACAAATAGTAAAGAAGCACTTAATGTTTTAGAAAATATTTCATTTAATGCAAAACCTGGTGAAATGATTGGTATTATTGGTCCTACAGGAAGTGGTAAATCAACACTAGTTGGATTAATAACAAGAAATTATGATGTTGATAGTGGTGAAATTTTAATATCTGGATTGAATATTAAAGATATTAACTATAACTCATTGAGACAATCAGTTGGATACTCACCACAGAAAAGTATTTTATTTTCTGGAACAATTAAAAGCAATTTGCTGTTTGGAAAAAATGACGCATCAGAAGAAGAGTTGATAGAAGCAGCAAAAAAAGCTGAAGCTTATGAATTTATTAAAAATAAAGATGGCGAATTTGATGCAGTTGTTGAACAACGTGGAGGTAACTTTTCAGGAGGTCAAAAACAAAGACTTTCAATTGCAAGAGCTTTAATTAGAAAACCTAAAATTTTAATTTTAGATGATTCTACTAGTGCTTTGGATATGATAACTGAAGCAAAAGTTCAAGAAAATATTAGATCTTTTAAAGAATCTACGGTTTTTTTAGTTGGTCAAAGAATAGCAGCAATTTCAAAAGCTGACAAAATTATTGTTTTAGACCAAGGAAAAATGGTTGGATATGGAAAACATGAAGAATTAATTAAAAAGTGTTCTTTATATAAAGAAATAGCTGATTCACAAGCTATTGGAGTGGAGGGATAAATATGTTGATGAAATCTAATAATAAAAAAATGATTGTATCTTCTTCACATCACCAAAAAAATAATTCAGAAGATAGATTGGATTTTAAATTAGCTTTTAAAATTTTTATCAAATACTTAAGTTTTTATAGATTAACAATTTTAATAGCATTTTTACTTTCTTTGGTTTCTACTACTTTTAATATCATAGTAATTATAGGAATGGGTGATTTGCAAACTTATTTCTCAACATTAGTTGCTAGTGGAAGTAGCGAAGCTACACTTACTTTGGACACATACTTAATTTTTTCTGCATTAATGCTTCTTTCATATTTTTTAAATTCATTTTTTCAATGAATTATGAATTTAGTAGTTATTAAATTGTCACAAGGCATAGGATATAAAATGAGAATGGATTTATTCAATAAAGTTCAAATCCTTTCTGTTAAGTATTTTGATACCCATGAGAGCGGAGATATCATGAGTGTTTTAACAAATGATGTTTATAATTTAGTACAATTTATTTCTCAAAACTTTACTCAAACATTGTATGGGTTGACAACAATGCTAGGAATGTTAATATTAATGTTTATTATCAGTCCTATTCTTGCTCTTATTGTTATGGCAATTTTATGTATCTTGTTATCTTTAATATCAATATTAATTAGAAAAAGTGGTCCAGCTTTTATGAGTCAACAAAGAGAACTAGGTAAAATGAATGGATACATAGAAGAGACAATTTCAGGTCAAAACATTATTAATTTGTTTAGTCAACAAAAAAATGTTCAAGGTTCTTTTGAAAATATTAATAACAAATTAGTAAAAAGTGGTGAAACTTCACAAGGTATATCTGGTTTATTAATTCCTTGATTAAACTTTTTAATGAATTTTGTTGTTGCTTTATTATATGGAATTGGAGCAACTTTTGCAGCATTAAATATAAGCTTTTATGGTGCTGGTGCTTCAGTAACTTTATATCCAGAAGTTTCTGATAGACTAACAAATCTTTTGGAGGCTGTGTCACCAGAAAAATCTGAAATAGTAACGAAGTTATCTTTATTAACATCAATGGTTTTAGCTACTAGAAACTTTATTCAACCAATCAACCAAATGATAGCAATGGTTGCACAAATGCAACAAGCTGTTGCTGGATGTAAAAGAACTGAAGAAATTTTTGAACAAAAAAGTGAATATAGAGAAGAAGAAACTTTAGTGATTGATAAACCATTAAAAGGTAAAGTTGAAATTAAAAATCTTAATTTCAGTTATATACCTGAAAAACCTGTTTTAAAAAATGTTTGTATTAATGCTGAACCTGGCCAAACAGTTGCAATTGTTGGACCAACAGGAAGTGGTAAAACAACAATTATTAATTTATTAACAAAATTCTATGATATTGAAGATGGTGATATCTTTATTGATGGTTATGATATTAAAAAAATAACTAAAGAAAGCATGAGAAAGCAAGTTTCTATTGTTTTACAAGATACATATCTATTTAGTGGAACAATTCTTGAGAATATTCGTTTAGCAAAACCTGATGCAACAGATGAAGAAATTAAAGAAGCAGCAAAAGCATCTGATTGTGATGATTTTATTATGAAATTAGAAAATGGATATAATACTGTTCTTTCTGAAAATGCATCTGAGCTTTCAAGTGGTCAAAAACAATTAATTGCAATAGCTAGAGCTATGATTTCTCCATCAAGCATATTAATTTTGGATGAAGCAACTTCAAATATTGATACTAGAACTGAAAAAGTAGTTCAAAAAGCAATGTTTAAATTAATTAAAAATAAAACAGCTTTTGTAATTGCCCACCGTTTGTCAACAATTAGAAGTGCTGACAAAATTGTTGTTTTAAAAGATGGTAGTGTTTTAGAAACTGGTAACCACAAAGAATTAATGAAGAAAAAAGGTTTCTATTATAATTTGAATTTATCTAAAACAGATAATTTAGATGAAGAAAAAGATTAATCATTTATTGATTTATTAATTTATAATTACCAAGATATGAATAGTCTATTTTCAATTTTTGATATGCAAAAAAACTTTTACTCATCAAGTGAGGAAATGTCCTATAAAAATTTGAAAAAAAAATTAATGGATTTTTTAGAAATTTTTAAAAAGCATAGTCAAGATTTATACAAAGCTTTAAAAGAATCTTATGATGTTAATCTTTGGGATTACTATCATAGTGAATTTAAACTAGTAGAAAAAGAAATTAATTATTTTATAAAAAACCTTAAAAAGTTTAGAACTGCAAAAGATTATCCTAATAACTTTGCAAACAAGTTTTTTAATAGAAGTAAATCATACCATCATCCATATGGTTCTTGTTTGTTTTTGCTAAATCAAGCAGCACCTATTTCTAAAACTATTCTTCTTTTAATTGGTGCTTTAGCATGTGGTAATTCTTTATTTGTTAAATTGCCCCATTATACTAGTGAAATCAGTAAGTTAATTAAATGTATTTTCAAAGAAATTTTTAATGACAACTTTATTTATTTCATTAATGATCACATTTCTGAGAATGATTTGAAATCAATTTATGATTTTAATTTTGATTTAGTTTTTTATAGCGGTAATTTAAGTAATGCTAAAACAATAATGAGAATTTTTTCTTTTAGATTAACAAAAGTAGTTTTAGACATTAATGGTAAAAATCCAGTTATTTTAGATGAAACAGCTGATTTAGAAAAAGCTACTAAGCAAATTATTTGATCAAAAATGATGTTTGCTGGACTTACAAGTTTTTCTCCAAGTTTTTTAGTAATTCATGAATCAATAATTCAAGTTTTTTTAAAACATTTGAAAGTCGAATATGATATTCAATTTGGAAAAGGTGACAAATGAAATAATATTGCTAAGATTGATACTCAAAAAAATTATGATAACATAGTTGCAATTTATAATAAGTCACTTCTAAAAAGTCGAGTTATTTTTGGTGGTTCTTTTGAAAGCAAGCAAAGAAAAATTGAATTAACTTTAGTTCAAGTTGATGATTTAAAATCAGCTTTATTATCACAAGATATTAGTTCACCAATTTTACCAGTTGTTATTTTTAATAGTTTTTCAGATATTGCTGGAATAGTTAAACATAATGATTACCCTTCTTGTATTTATTTTTTTAGTAAAAATAAAAAACGAATTCAAAACTTATCAAGTAATTTAGAATCAAGATATTTTTACATTAACAATATTAATATGCCCTTTTTAAAAGGTTTTCCTCTTGGCGGTATAAAAAGTTCAGGAAACAATTTATATTCTAGGGAAGAATCAATTAATGTTTTTAGTTATAAAAAAGTTGAATATAAACAAAAATGAGACAAAAAAATAAAGTATAAAAGTTTTGTTGAAAAAACTCAAAAAGTGAAAAAAAAGTTTAAAACTACACACTAAACCTTTGTTATTAAATAAAGGTTTTTTTATTTATATAGAAAAACTTGTATTTTTACTTAATAAAAAATAAATAATATAATAAAATAAGTTATATTTTTTAAAAGATACTAAATTGCTGTGTTAAGTCCTAAAATTACTAAAAAAATTATTATGCAAATTTTAAAATCAACACCAGGTGTTGTTGACAACTTTTTATCTACTGATATTCAAATGGAAATCAGCAGTATTATTCATATTTCTATTAGTATTGAAATTAATGCAAATTTAGTTAATGTTTTAGAAACTGCTAAAAATATTCAAAAACAAGTTTTTTATGAATTGGCAGACAAAACTGATTTAAAAAATTTCAAAATAGATATTTTTATTAGATAAGAGGCTAATTATTTTTATGAAAAATCTTGAGAAAAAAGTTTTAATTTCAATGTTTGAAAGTGGAGCAAATGAAATTGCTAAAAACTGTGAATATATTAACGAATTAAATGTTTTTCCAGTTCCAGATGGTGATACTGGAACTAATATGAAAATTACTGCTGTTTCTGCTGTAGAAAATTTAAAAAAACAATTAAATCCTGATTCTAGTTTATATGATGTTGGAAAAATATTTTGTCGGCAATTATTAATGAATGCAAGAGGAAATTCAGGAGTTATTTTTTCTCAAATTATTCGTGGTTTTTTTCAACCTGTTGAAGAAAATACTAAAGAACTTTCAATTGAATTAATTTTAAAATGTTTTGTTTCAGCAAAAGAGAAAGCATACAAATCAATTTCCAATCCAGTAGAAGGAACTATTTTAACAATAATTAGAGAAATATCTGAGCAATTAAAAGAAGAAAAAGATATGGAAACATTATTTAAAAGTGCTTTAAAAATAGGTTTAGATGCTTTGAAAAAAACTCCAGATATTTTACCATCACTTAAAGAAGCTAAAGTAGTAGATTCAGGTGGATATGGTTTATGTAAATTTATTGAAGGAATGTATAATTGTTTAATCAATACAATTGGTAAAAGTGAAAGTCTTGATAACAGTGAAATAGAACAACAAAAAGAATCAGTTGATCAAATTTCTGTTACAAGTAAAAATACTTTTATACAAGGTCAGTCAAGAAATGATATTGTTGAAGAAGGGTTTGGTTATTGTTGTGAGTTTATTATTCAAAAAGATTTTATAACTCACGAAAAACAACCTGAGAAACTAAAATTTAATTTAAAGAAATTTGAAAAAGAATTAATGTTAGTTGGTGACTCATTAGTAACTGTTGATGATAATGACATTGTTAAAGTTCACATTCATTCAATTTTACCTTGAATGGTTTTTGAGATTGGTCAAAAATATGGTGAATTTTTAAAAATCAAAGCAGACAATATGACTTTACAATATTTAGAAAACCATCCAGATATTTCGCCAGAAGATTTATTTAGTAAATTTAGCTTAACAGATGAACCAAAAATAGTTGCTACTTGTCCATCTAAAAAAATTGCTGAATATTTAAAAACAGAATTTGGAATTGAAAATGTAATTATCACTGAAGAAACTGGTAATCCTTCAACTAATGAAATAATTAATCTAATTAATAAAGCTAAAAGTAAAAATATTTTAGTTTTAACAGATGATTCAAACATTATTTTAAGTGCTGAACAAGCTGCTGATTTTTGCAAAAACAGATGTGAAGTAGTAGTTTTGAAATCAAAAAATATTGTAGATGTTATTTCAGCATGTTTAGTTTATAATGCTGATAAATTAATTTCTGAAAATATTAGATCAATGAATAGAGCCATTCGAAAACAAGATACAGCAGTTTTAAGTACTTCAGTTAAAACTTCTAAGTTTAATGGAGTTCATGTAGAAAAAGGTGATTTTATTGGAATTTATGATAAAAAAATTATTTTGTCAGAAAAAAATCGTGAAATGGCTGCTAAAAACTTAATTAGAAAATTAGTGGAAAAAAATAAAAAAGCAAAAACTTTATATGTTATTTATGGGAATGGAATAACTATTCGTGAAATTAGGAATATCGAAAAGTTTGCAAATGAAAATTTTGGAATCAAGTGTAAACTGATTGATGGTGGTCAAAAACTTTATCAATACTACATTGGTATTATTTAATTAAAATTTATCTTAGAAAATCAAAGAAGGTTAAAACCTTCTTTTATTATCCTTTTTATTAATAATTAGTAAAAATAAAATTTGTTATATATAATATTCTTTGTTTTAAATAATTTAAGAGGTGAATATGGATAAACTGCTAATTATAGAATCCCCAAATAAAATTAAAACCCTTACTAAATATTTAGGTAAAGACTATGAAATTATAGCTACAATAGGTCATATTCGAGACTTAAACCAATATGGAATGGGTTTTAATAAAGACTTTGAACCTAATTGAGTTATTCCAACTGTTAAAAAAAATTCTAATAATAAAAATGAAATTAGCAAAAAAGAAATTGTTGATAATCTAAAAAAACAAGCAAGCAAAGCAAAAGAAATATATATTGCAACTGACCCTGATAGAGAAGGAGAAGCAATTGCATGACATGTTTATGAAGTTCTTGATAATAAAGATCAAAAAAAATGTAAAAGAATTACATTTAATGAAATTACAGAAAGTGCTATTTTAGAATCCTTAAACCATAAAAGAGATATTGACATTAATTGAGTACAATCACAATTTGCCAGAAGAATTATTGACCGTTTAATTGGTTTTAAATTATCAAAACTTTTAAAAACAAAATTAAAAGCTGATTCTGCTGGAAGAGTACAATCTGTTGCATTGAAATTTATTGAGGATAGAGAGAAAGAAATAGCTAATTTTGTTAGTGAGAATTGATGAACTATTGATACTATTTTAGAAGATAAAAATAATTTGATTCTAAAAGAAGTTAATCCAAAACTAAGTGGAATTAAAATTTCAGATAAAAAATTCTCTCAATCAGGAATTGACTTTGCAGATGAGCAATCAGCTAAAAAAGTAGCAGATAGTTTAGATAAAAAATTTATAGTTAAAGCAATTGAAGAACCTTCTTTTTATTCATCAAATCCAAAAAGTCCATATAAAACATCTACTTTACAACAAGATGCAATTAATAAATTAGGATGAAATTCTAAAAAAACTACTTTAATTGCTCAGCATCTTTATGAAGGTGTTGAAGTTGATGGTAGCCAAATTGCTTTGATTTCATACCCTAGAACCGATAGTTTAAGACTTTCTGATACTTTTTTAAAAAATGCATTTGTTTTTATTGAAAAAAAGTATGGAAAAGAATATGTTGGTAAATATGAACTAAAAACTAGTAAAAAAGAAGATGCTAACACGCAAGATGCACATGAAGCGATTAGACCAATAGATCCATATTTAACTCCTGAAAAACTAAAAAATAAAATAAGTAAAGATGAATTTGCTTTATACCAATTGATTTATAACCGAACTTTAGCATCATTAATGGCTCCAGCAAAATTTAAAAAAGTTACAATTAAATTTGATAATAATGGCTGTGAATTTTACACATTTTCTAGAGAATGTTTATTTATGGGGTTTAAAAAACTTTATGTAGATTTTGATGATGATGAACAAACCCATTTAATCGATTTAAACCAATACCCCATTGGCAAAGCAATCAATTCTAAAGCAATTGAAACTAAAAAACATGAAACATTGCCTCCACAAAGATACACGCAAGCTACTTTGATTGGTGATTTAGAAAAAGCAGGAGTAGGAAGACCTTCAACTTACAGTTCGATGGCAAACGTTGCTTTAGAACGTGGTTATGCAAGAATAGAAAAAAAAGCGTATGTAATGAATGAAATAGGAAAAATAGTTGCACAACAATTAGAAAAATATTTCCCCAATGTTATTAATAAAGATTTCACTAAAAAAATGGAAGAACACTTAGATGAAATAGCAAACGGTAATGAAGAATGAAAAGATTGACTTAAAAAATTTGCTCCAATTTTTGAAGAAGATGTTAAAAAAGCATATGATGTAATGGAAAAAGTTGAAGATGAAAAAGTTGGTAGACCTTGTCCAGTTTGTGGTAGAGATTTAGTTTATAAAAGAGCAAGAAGAGGTGGTTCTAAATTTATAGGATGTAGTGGTTATCCAGATTGTAAACACCTAGAACCTTTAGAAAAACCAGAAGTAATTAAGCAAAAATGTCCAGAATGTGGATCTGATTTATTAAAAAGAAAATCAAGAAAGCAGCAAACTTTTATTGGGTGTTCTAGTTATCCAAAGTGTACTTACATTTTAAGTGATAAAATTTATGAAAAATTCATTAAAGATCATCCTGATAAACCACTTCCTAAAAAAACAGAAGTTGAAAGTTTGAAAGTTAAGAAAAAAAGTTAAAATAAGTTATTAAATAGCTAGTAAATTTTTATTAGTTGTTTAAAACTTATTTTTTTATTGAGGTGAACAAAATGTATGATGATTTAAAAATTACAAAAGAATGAGATAAAGTATTTTTAAAAAGCAATAAAGTTAATCATTCAAAAATAACTTTTAACAACCGTTTTGGGATTAAACTTGTAGCAGATTTATATGTTCCAAACAACACAGAGAAAAAGCTTTCAGCAATTGCTATTTGTGGTCCTTTTGGTGCAGTAAAAGAACAATCATCAGGTTTTTACGCACAAACTATGGCTGAATATGGTTTTGTAACATTAGCATTTGACCCTTCTTTTACTGGAGAAAGTGGAGGATATCCAAGAAACGTTGCATCACCAGATATTAATACAGAAGACTTTTGTGCTGCAGTTGACTACCTTTGCTGTTCTAAAGAAGTTGAAAATAATAAAGTTGGAATTATAGGTATTTGTGGTTGAGGTGGAATAGCAATCAATGCTGCTGCAATTGATACAAGAATTAAAGCAACTGTAGCTTCTACAATGTATGATATGTCAAGAGTTAATGCTAAAGGATATTTTGATCAATCTGATAGTAAAGAAATGCGTTTAAAAATAAAAAATGATTTAAATAATCAAAGAATTTTAGATTTTAAAAACAAAAAATATGAATTAGCTGGTGGTGTTGTTGACCCATTACCTAGTGATGCACCTTATTTTGTAAAAGATTATTATGATTATTACAAAACAAAAAGAGGATATCACAAAAGATCATTGAATTCTAATAATGGCTGAAACAAAACTTCAGCACTATCTTTTATCAATACTCCTATGCTTGCTTATAGTGATGAAATTGATACTCCTGTACTTTTAATTCATGGTGAAAAAGCACATTCAGTTTATTTTAGTAAAGATGTATTTAAAAAATTAAAAGGAAAAAATAAAGAATTATTGATTATTCCAAATGCTGTTCATACTGATTTGTATGATAATCCCAATATTATTCCATTTGATAAAATAGCAGATTTTTTTAAAAAAAGTTTTAGTATTAATTAATAAAGAACTGGTGATTAATATGCATTCTATTTCAAATAAATCAAATGTTTTAATTGTTTATTTTTCTTGTTCAAACAGAACTGAAAAAGTTGCTCAACACATTCAAAGAAAAACAGAAGGACTGCTTTTTAAAATCATTCCCCAACAACCCTATACAGATAAAGATTTAGAGTACTATACAGATAATAGAGCTGATAAAGAACAAGCAGATTATTCTTGTCGACCAGCAATAAAAAATTCAGTTGTTAATTTTGAAAATTATGATGTGGTGTTTTTAGGGTATCCAATTTGACAAGGTCAAGCTCCAAAAATAATTTTTACTTTTTTAGAAAGCTATGATTTTTCAAAAAAAATAATTATACCATTTTGTACTTCTCATAGTAGTGGTATTGGAGATAGTGATGTTAATTTACATGCTTTTGCTAAACCAAAAAAATGAGTTAAAGGAAAAAGATTTTCTTCACATGAATCAGAAAAAACAATTTTTGAGTGAATAGAAAGTTTAGATTTTTAATAAGATGATAAATGTTTCAAATTTTAATTTAAACAAAAACAATAAACAGATTCCTACAGTTAAACTTAATAGTGGTTATTCTATGCCAGTGTTAGGGTTGGGAACTTACTGTTTGAACAAAGATGTTTGCATTAAAAGTATTAAATATGCAATTTCACAAGGTTGTTACCTTTTTGACACTGCACATATTTATAATAATGAAGTTGAAGTTGGAAAAGCTATAACTCAGTCTAATATAGAAAGAGAAAAAGTTTTTGTAATCACAAAAATATATCCAGGTAACCAATTTTTAAACCCTGAAAAAGCCATTGAGGAATCATTAGGTAAACTGAATATTGATTATATTGATATGATGCTTTTACATCATCCTGGTGTAAATGATGTGAAAGCATATAAAGCAATTGAAAAATTTGTAAAACTAGGAAAAATAAAATCAATTGGATTATCAAATTGATATATTGAAGAAATTGATAATTTTATTTCACAGGTTGAAATCGCTCCTGCTCTTATTCAAAATGAAATTCATCCATATTATCAAGAACAAAAAGTAGTTCCATATATGCACAAATTAGGTATTGTTATGCAATCTTGGTATCCTTTTGGTGGAAGAAATTATGTAAAAAAATTATTAGCAGATAATTCACTTTTAGAAATTGCAAAAAATCATAATGTAAGTAGTGCACAAGTTATTTTAAGATGAAATTTGCAACGGGGAATTACAGTTATTCCCAGTTCTTCTAATCCTGCTCATATTTTTGAAAATTTATCAGTTTTTAATTTTGAATTAAGTGAAAAAGAGATGCAAAAAATTGCTTTACTTGATAGAAATCAAAAGCATGATTGGTATTAATAAAATAAAAATTATAAAATTCATTTAGGTTTAACTTTGCCATTTTGTCTTTGTAAAGATCTTGTATCAGTTATTAATAAGTCAAAAGGTAAATCAGGGAATTTTTTTTGAAAAAAATAAGTTGTAAACAAAGATTCTTCAAGTTTTAAATCAGATAATAAAATAATTGGTCTAGTACCATAAATTTCTAAAGCATTATGGCTGACTCATATACACATCTGACGCTAACGAAGAACTCTAGTGTGAAGATCTCGTTGGTCGCAGTATCATT
>CAMWTH010000027.1 GCA_947177125.1 uncultured Mycoplasma sp.
AATTTATTAAAAAGAGAAATTAAAATATGTCAGAAAAAAGAAACTGAGAAGTTAGATGAGATGATTTTGAAATAAAAAAAACTATTGAAAGTTCAAAATCTACTATTGATTTATTAGAAAAATCAATTGAAAATTCAAATGAAAGAAATAGAATGTCTTTAGAAAAAATTGAAAAATGAGAATTTGAATTAACTATTCAAAAAAATGAATTTTTTGAAATAAATGGCATTACTTTTGAAGAAGCTACTGAATATATAAATAATTCTTGAAATCCAGACAATGATTTTAATTTAGAACAATACAATTCAATTAAACAAATTGAAGACAAAATCAGTGGTGAAAAATTTTATATTTATCAAAGAGAAAAACTAATTTACAAAAATAGATCAATAATCGAAGAAATTTACCAAAGAATCCAAGATCTAAAAGCAAGTAAATAATATTTTTATTTATCACAAAGGAAAAATATGAGTAATAACGCAGGATTTAATAAAATAAAACAAATAATTAGAAATTTAAAAAATGACATAAATACTTTTCAAGAAAAAGTAAATAATATGTCATCATTTAGTTCTACAAAAACTAAAAATTTAATAAATGAAAATTTAAATCCGCTTAATACAAAAAATAATTCAGATTTACTAACATCAACAAGTTCTTTAGAAAATAATCAACTACAAACAAAAAAAGAAAGAGTTAGTAGTTTTACTAAAGAAAGAGCTAAAAGAATTAAAGAAGTAAAAAAACAATTAAATTTTCTAGATGGTGTTCTAACTGGTAATAATTTAAGTGAACACTATAAGAGTCCAAATTATTTAAAACTTTCAAGTTTTCAAGAAATTTTAAAAAATGATGAAATTAATTCAAAAAATCAATTTGAAAATATCTCAAACTCAAATAAAGAAAAACTTTTAAATAACTTAATTAAAGAAATTAATGAAGTTTCAATTGATACAAATGAAAATACATCAAATTCTCAAGACTTTATTGTAACTCATGAATTTTTAGAAACTTTAAAATCAGAAGGTAAAGAAATTAGTGAAAATTTTATTATTAAAGAAAAAGAAAATATTTCTGCAAATCATTCAGACAATTCATGACTTACTGAATTTGAAGATGAAATACAAGATAATAAAGCAGTAAAAGAAATAGATGAAAAAGATCTTATTAATCTTTTGTATCGAAAATAAAATTTTAATTATGTCAAAAAGTAAAAAAAATAAAAACTTTGATATTTTTTACCCAAACAGCTTTTATTCTAAGAATTCAATCAGAATTAGATCAATGGTCATTACTGCAATGATGCTTGCTCTATATATAATTTTTGCCTGAATTGGAAATCAGTTTTTTAATTTGTCTTTTTTAGCTAGTTTTTTAAACTTAGATATTTCTTTGATTTTCTTAATTCCTTTAGTTTTTATCTGCAATTGAAGATGATGGTTGTTTGCAGCAATACTTGGTGGTGTTGCAACATTTATGTATGCTGGTGCTGGTGCATGAATAGGTGCAGTTTATAATATTGTTTTAAATGTTGTAACTTTAAGCTTTGTTTTTTGATTAAAAATTTCAATAGTAGATAAAAACTATTTTTTTAAAAAATCAAATTATCAAAAAAACAAAGATTCAAAAATTTTTTTAAAATTTGAGTTTAAAACAATATTAATTTTAATAATTACTTTTATTTTTTCTGTTTTTATAAATTGTCTATTAAATGGTTTAATTTTTACTCCACTTTATATGAATCTATATTTTGATGGTATTTTCCCAAATGCTTGATTTATTGATGTTCAAAACATTTATAATAGTTCGTTCGGTGAAGGTGCAAGGTTATTTTTGTTATTTATCCCAGATTATTGATCTGGAGTATTTGCTCTTTATTCTGCTTTTAATGCTATCAAATTTGGAGTTGTTATAGTGTTAATATATCCAATTCTGTTACTACTTTTTAAAACAAATTTGGCAAGTGATTATTTTGGTGTAACTAAAAGAAGTAATAGCTAGCAAAAATGTAAAAAAATAATTATTATTTTTTTACATTACTAAATTTATTAATTAAACTTATTTTAAAACTTAATCATACTTTGTCTGATTCTAAAAATTTTATAAATATTAATGAACAAACAAAAATTATTAAAGATGAAATTGCAATATTTGTAAATCCTGTAAATACCATTACATTTACATTTTGAGTATTTTGAGCAATAGTGCTCATAATAAAAAGAATTGGATAAAAAGTTATAGTTCCTTGCATCAGTGATAAAACAACATTAGCAATTTTTTTGTTTGTAGACTGAAATAATGCAAGTCCACCAATTGATAAAGAAATAAAAGGAAATTGTCACATCATTGATAAAAATAAAATAAAAAGATTGTGTCTATCAAATTCTGTTGTAGCATTAAGTGATTTTAGTAATGAATCATTATATGGAATAATTGAAAAACTAAAACTTATAACAATAAATGAATAAATAATCGCAGTTAATAACCCTATTCAGTACCCTTGTTTAACTCTGTGATAATTTTTTTGAGAGTAGTTGTAGCTAATAATTGGTCGCATTCCATCAATGATACCAAATATAGAGAAAAAGAATAAATTATAAATTGGTGATGCGACAACTTTACCAAAAGAAGCCAATGAAACAACATCAATTGCACCCATTGTGTTCATAAAAACAGGAACATAAACAATATTTGCAACTGCTAAGGATAATTCTCTTAAAAATGTACTTGACCCCAAAACAATTGATGTTCCTACTATTTTAAAATCAAATAGTTTTTTATTTAGTTTCAAAATATTTAGTTTAATAGTAGTCAAATTTTTCATATTCAAATAAATTAAATAAGAAATTAATGAAACTAAATTTAGTCCTTGTCCAATAAAAGTTGCTATACCTCCACCCATTATTCCGATTTTAATAACATAAATGAGAATAATATCAAAAATAATGTTTAATAAATTGGAAAAAACCCCAAATAAAGTTACTCACAGGTTTTTTCCTTCAGCTCTCAAATAAAAAACTAATAAATTGTTTAAACATGAAAATAAAATACCTGCATTAATTCAATAAATATATTGATTTGCTTGATTAACAACACCTAAATAATATGTATTAAAATATTTTTTTAAATCAGATGAATCAACGCCTGCACTATTATTACCAACAACTTCTAAATTCCCAGAATTTGGAACCATTGTTTTTAATAAAGAATCTTGAATTAAAAGCATAATAACTGTTGCAACTAATCCAAAAATAAACGAAGAATAAAAAGAATTCCAAATAACTTTTTTTTGCAATTCATCATTGTTTAATGATAAATTTTTGCTAAAAAGAACAGCACTACCAGCACTTATCAAGTATCCAAAAGACAAAACTATCAAACTGAATGGACCAATTAAGTTAGATGTAGGATAAGCAATAAAATCATTAATACTATTTGAAACATTTAAATTTATTCCTGCATTTTCATCAATATATGAAGAAACTTTTTTATAAAGTTCTAATTCATTGTTATTTTTGAAAAAGATTTCAATGTAATTGTGTCCATCTTGAGGAACTAAATTAACAATTAGCATTTGGTCAATAAAAATATAAATACCAAATAAAAGTGTTAGCAAAAGTGATGGTACAACAGTTTTTAAACTTAGTTTCCATATATTATCTTTTGCATAAATGTTATCTATATTTTTTTGAACTTGTGTTTTCATTGTTATTTTATAAATAATTTAAATGATAACATACAAAAAAACAAAAAATACATAATCAACAGTGATATTCTATATCTTGTTTATTTTTTTAAAAAACATCATTTTTTTCTTTAATATCATCATAAAGAATTTTTTCAGTAATTAATTTTCTAGTTCCATTAATATAAATTTCACAATGAACTTCAAAAAATTTGGGATCATTTCTTAAAACATCAATTAAATTATAATTTCTAGTATCATATTTAAAATCTAGTTCTCTTTCTAAATATTGTTTTTCACTAAGAGAAAGATCTTTTAACATATTTAAATTATCATAATTTAAATCTTTGTTTTTAATTAAATCTAATTGTTGTTTTTTGTTTACTAATAAATTATTTTCACCTTTATCTGATTGGATAATTTCTTCTTTTTTAGGTTCTTCTTTTTTTCTAAAACCAAATAAATTTTTAAAAAAGTTTTCCATTATTTATTTTTTCTCTACTTTAATTTCACTTTCTCATCCAATTAGTAAATTAGAAAGAGTTTGGTATGTTTGCTCATCTGCTATTCTCATAGTTAAATTTTTGTTTACATGTCTTAATAAATAAATTAATTTTTCAATTGAACTAAAAGCTAAAGCTCTAATTGACAAACTATCTGGATTATAAACCATATAACAACTATCATTTCAAATGTGATTTATCTGTTCATCAAAAGCACTATTAGTAAATTTAATAGATAGGTTTTGTTCCATTTCTTGAACTAAATCATCATAAAATTTCTTATTTACATCATATCAAACCATTAACAAAGGTGTTGGTCTAAAACCTGGTATATATGATAACTTATAAGAAACATAATTATTTTTGTTGGTAATATTTTTATTTTTTTTAATTAGTTTAGAAATTTCATTTCCTAAAACTCTTTTTTCAAAAGAACCTAAATTTTGTTCAACCATTTCTTTAAGTAATTCAGATTCAATTTTTCCTAATTTATTATTTAATAATAACTTTTCAACTTGCCCTAATGTTTCATTTTTAATAATTAAATATCTATAAATATCCTCAAGATTACTTGGAAGTTCATCAATACTCATTTTTCTATTATCTTCATAAATGTTAGATAAAGTATTTGTAGATTTTACAGATTCATCTTTTTCTACTTTATTATTTTCTTTAATATTATCAATTGTTTCTGTATCTTTAGTACTTTCAACTGCTAATTTTTTTGAATTAAAATCACTAAATTTTTTTGCAAGATAGCCTTTGTTTCTTTCATCATTAACTCAAGTTCAAGTGCTGAAATCAAAATTATTAGGTTCAGAATATAAGAATTGGGCTGTATATTCTACAATTTCAAAATCTTTTTCTTCTGATTTTTGTTCAGTTGAATCATTTTCTTTATTTTGTAATTCATCTAAATCAGAATCAATTTGATCAATAAAGTCACTAACTTCTTCTACATTTGATTCAACTTCATAAACTTCTTCTTTTAGTTCATCAGTTGTTTCTCTTATATCAAATATTTTTTGTTCTATTTCATTTTCAATTTCAGAATCTGTTAAAAAATCTATTTCATCCTCACCAAAATCTTTTTCATTTAAATAGTCATCAGAATCTATTTCATCATCATCATTTTCCAAATCAATTTTTTCATCTTTTTCTTTTTCAAGTTCTTCAAATAATGATTTATCTAAATTGTTCATATTTTCATTAGCTGAATCTAAATTAACATTTTCAATATTTGTATGAACTATTTCTTCATCATCATCTTCATCTTCAATAGTTTGTTTTTCAATAGCAGAAATATCAACATCATCATTAACATTATCTAACTCATTTAAAAACTTCATTTTATCTTGAGTCATTGGATCATAATTAATTTCATTTTTGCTAATGATTGAATTTAAAGTAAATAAAGTTACATCATTATGTAAGTGCAAATATGTCAGCACATCATCTGTATCTATAAGTCTTTTATTTAATTTAAAAACAACATCTTTAGAAGCCTCATCAATACAAAAACAAATAATTTTTTTAGCAGTTAAAATTGATTTAATTCCAATTGACACCAAATCACTTCCATTGTTTGTTTTATTTAAGAATGTTTTTTTTGATTCATAATCATTAAAAACAAAATTACCTCTAAAATCTATAAAAAAAACTAATAAGTCTATTCCACCCAAATTATCAAACAGAAATAAATCATTTGGCTTTTTTTCTAAAAAAAGTCTAAGTGCTAATTTATGAATGTCTTGATAATTAGATGGGGGCATATAAATTTTTTTAACAAAGTTGTCTGCTAATTCTTTGTCTAATGGAATTTTTTGTTGTTCTAAGTAAGTTGCTAATGGAAAAATATGAGTATAATACCAGTTTAGTTTAATAATTTTTTTTAAATTATTTGTAACTTTTAAAAAATTATTTGTTGATTCGATTCCAATTACAGACTTTGGTTTTTCTCTTAATTGTTGTTTTAAAATTTTTTTAAATTCCTTAGCAATTTTTTTATAATTTTTTAATGATTTAATATTTATTGACATATTTTTTTGCTCTGTTTTTTCAATACCTTTAATTATTATAATTTAAATATTTATTGCTTAATAACTAGATTTAATTATAAAAGTATTATTTGGACTGAAAATTATAGTTTAACAATCATATTAAATTAAGTTAGAATTTTTTATATACAAAAGATAAATATGATAAATATTCCTGAAAATAAAGATATAGTTTTTGCTGATATTGAAGCTAACGATAAACCAAAAAGACTTTTACAATTTGGTGCAGTTAAATTAAAAACTAATGGTGAAATTGATAAAAAAAATTGATTTTGTAACCCTAAGTGTAAAATTTCACCTCATGTTTACAAAATGGTTTCTAAAAACATTAAAAAAATAGAAAAAGGAATGATTTATATTAGAATTATAGAAAAAATTTATAAATACTTAAATAATACAGTTTTAATTTCTTATGGTAACTTTGATTTCAATTTCTTAAATGAAATGTCAAAAAAATTTTTAAACAAACCTTTAAATGTTCAATACATTGATTTACAAAATGAATGAAAAAAAATTTCAATGACTAAAGAAGTTTGAGCATTAAACAGATTATCTAATTTTTTTAAAATAAATGTGAATGAAAATGAGTTGCATGATGCTCAATATGATGCATGATTACTATATTTAATTTTTGTGGAATGACAGAAAAAAAATAAAGAAGAAATCATTAGAGAAATTTATAAAACAAACACTAAAGGATTAAGAAGAATTAACACCAACCAAAACAAAGCCAATAAATCGGCTTTAACAATAAATAATATTCAAGAACAAGGATTTTGTTTTTTAAAGATAGGTTTCCAACCAGTGAATTTTTATGATACAAAAAAACAAATTCTATACAGACTTGATGTTTTAGAAGCAAACAAAACAGAAATAAAAAGAAACTGAAGTTTTTATTATAAAATTGATGAAAAGTTTTTTAATTGTGATGATTATCTAAAAGAACTAATTTCAGCACTAAAAAAATACATTATTTCTAGCAGAAACAAAAGAATTATTATTAGTGAAAAAGATTTTCATAAATTAGTAAAAATAAACAACTTATGTGCTGAATATTTAAATGTTTTCCCTTTAAATACAATTATGTTTACAAATGGTTACAAATATCTTTATTCAAAGATAAACATCGATAATGAAATATATATGAACAATATTGAACTTATAAAAAAATGAAAAGTTTTTCTCTATATTCATAATGAACTAGAATAAAACCTTTCATTTTACATAGGAATGTTTGTTGGAAAATTAACAAAACTATAAACTGAAATTGCGATTAAAGAATAAATAAAAAAGATTAAAGAAGCAACTAACAAAGAATCAACTCTATCTAAAAAACCACCATGACTTTTTAAATAATTACTAAAATCTTTAATAGCAAAAGATCTTTTAACATAGCTGAAAAGTAAATCACCTAAAATAGCAAATATCACCAAGATAATGGCTATAAACAAAACAAGAATTCAAAGACTATAATCATAAACAGTTGAAAAGCTTGCTATGTTTTGCAAATTAATTAATCACCGATTTTCATTTGAAGAAATAACTTGATTATCTATTGTTAATAATCCACAATAAATCATTAATAACGCAACTGAAGAAACTGACCCTAAAATTGCTCCTTCTCAAGTTTTATTTGGACTTATAATTTTAGCCATTTTATGTTTTCCAAAAAGTAATCCCCAAATGTAGCATAAAGCATCTGTTGCTAAAACAGAAATTAGTAAAAAAAGTAAAGCAGTTCATCCTTTAAAAATAGATATAAAAATAAATCCACTAAACCCAAAAACAATAATCATAAATAAAGCATTTAAAGCAATTACATTTTTAAAATTAGCTTTATAAAAAGCTTTTAAAACTATATTTAGGACAATAATTAAAATCATTCAGCTAGCAAGACTACTAATAATTGTTGTATATGTTAATTTAGAATAAATAAAAAAATTAGCAGCTTCTTGTGAATTTAAAATATGTCCATTACTTTGTACATAGAAGTGATTAATAAAATAATTTGTAAATATTAATGTTAAAGCAGGGATGATATAAGCAATAGTTGCAACAATCATCAAAATAATTATTGGTATTTTTTCATATGTTCTAAAAACTAACCTTGTTGCTTCTAAAACTGCAAATATAAATGGTATATATATTACAACTACTAAAAGCACAGCAAATATCCCACTTATTTTTGTATCAAATGAAATTCATTCAGATTTAGTTTGATCAGCTAAAATTGTTAAACCAAGAATTAATAGGTAATAAATAACCACAAAAACAGAGATTACTGTTCTGTTTTTGAAATTCTTTTTTTTATTATTATCAATGTCATTAATAAGTTTATGTTGATGTTTAATTGTTTTTAATTGTATTCTAGCTGTTCTCATATTTATTATTTTAATAATTATATCCAATTTAAAAAATAAAACTAATAGTAAAAATATGTTATTTTATTTTTCCAAATCTACGATCTCTTAAATAATATTCATTAATATTTTTTTCTAAAATAATAGTGTCATAATCAGGCCAATAAGTTTTTTCAAAAATTATTTCACTATATGCTAAATTATACAAACAAAAATTACTAATTCTTTGCTCACCACTTGTTCTAATTAATAAATCAATTGGTGGTAGTTGTGATGTTAATAAAAAATTAGTTGGATTTATTTTTTTACTATAATTTTCAGATAATGCCTTCTCTAAAGCAGTATTTATATCTTGTATTCCACTATAATTAAAAAATATATTAACTTGAATTTTTTTGTTCAAAAAATTATTACTAGCTAATTCTATTGTTTTAATTTTTTCTATCATTGTTTTTTCTAAATTATTTTCAAAACCAATTCACTTACCAACAATTCCAAGTTCTTCCATTTTTAAAATTGTTTTTTTGTTAAGGTATTTAGAAAATAGTTTCATCAAAAAATTTATTTCGCTTTTGCTTCTGCTTCAATTTTCAATACTAAAAGCAAAAAAAGAAACTTGTGAAATTTCTTTTTTGATACAGTATTGAACAATTGATAAAATGTTTTTTACACCTTCTGAATGCCCAAAAACACGAGGTTTATTTCTTTGTTTTGCCCATCTTCCGTTGCCATCCATAATAAAAGCAATGTGATTCAATGACTTTTTCATTATTTTATTAGATTGTTAATAATTCTTTTTCTTTAGCATTAAAAGCATTGTCAACTTCATTATTTCAAGATTTAGTTAATTTATCTAAATCTTCTTCATATCACTTAACTTCGTCTTCTCTAAGTTCTTTATCTTTTTTAATTTTTTGGTGAATATCTTTTCTAATGCTTCTAATTTCTACCTTTGCTTGTTCAACAAATTCTTTAACTTTTTTAACAGACATTTTTCTAGTTTCTTCTGATGGCAGAGGAAAAGTAATTCTTAAAGAATCTGCATCAATTTGTACAGATAAACCTAAATTTTCTTTTAATATTCCAGAATTAATTTCATGCAACAAAGATTTATCATATGGTTTAACCACAATCTGTTTTCCTTCAACAACTTGCATATTAGCAATTTCATATAATTTTGATTTAGAACCATAAGCTTCAACCATAACATGGTCTAAAATTTTTGGATTAGGTCTTCCAGATTTTATTTTATTAAATTCAGAATTTAATCATTCAATTTTTACATTTGCTTTTTTATCAAATTCTTCTTTATAAACTTTTCATTCCATAATAGATAATTTCCTTTTATTTATTTTTTTCTGTATTAAAAATTTCTTTAATTTCTTTTAATTTCTTTTCATTTTTATTTATAACATTTTCATTTAATTTATTTAATTCACTTAAATAAAATTCTAGTAGATTTTTATCATTAAAATTTAGATTTTTACTACTTGAATTACTTTCATTATTTTTTTTATAATTTTTAAAACTGAATTTCAAAGTATTTAAATCATTTGGATGTTCAGAAACTAAAGTAAACTTAGATTTTTTATTTAGAGTATTAATGATAGCATTATATTCATTTATTTTAAATACAATTGTTTTTACATTGCATTGCTTTAAAATACTTGCAGCTGTTATATCCATTACTTCTAATTGATCTTCAATTGCTTTTGTGTATGTTAAGTGTTCAAAAAATTTTGCATCTTTATTAACATTAGGGTCACTATCATATACACCATCTACACTGTTTTTTCCCATCATAATATATGTAGCTCCAAGTTCAGCGGCAGAAACTGCAATTCCTGTATCAGTAGTGAAATATGGTCTTCCAGTTCCACACGAAAGAATTGCAACATAATTATTATCTAAAGCAAATTCTAAATTTCTGATGATATAACTATCAACTATTTTTTCCATTTCAATAGTTGAAAATATTTTTGAGTTAACATCAATATTTGTTAGTGCAGATTGTAAAGCTAAAGAATTCATAACAGTAGCTAACATTCCCATTTGATCAGCTTTATATCTTTGCATTCCAATTTGATTAGCAATTGCACCTCTTCAAATGTTTCCACCTCCCAAAACAACGGCAACCTTATAAAATGAAGAAAGTTCTTTTATTTGCCTAGCAATTTCATTCAAAAATTCTATATTAATAATGTCTTTTTCTCCTTTTAAAGAAGCACCACTAATTTTTAAAATTATTAGTTCTTTCCGATTATGCACACCTATCTCCTTCTAAAAATTATAAAAAAATGAAAAAATAAAAAATTATTTTTTCATTTGTGCTTTTACTTCATCAGCAAAGTTTGATTCTTGTTTTTCAATACCTTCACCAACTTCATATCTAATCATTTTTAATGCTTTACCACCTTTTTCTTTTAGATATTTTGAAATAGTAATACCATTATCTTTAATGAAAGGTTGGTCATCTAAACAAACTTCTGCTAAAATTTTTCCCATTCTTCCTTTAACAATTTTTTCAGCAAATTCTTTTGGTTTACCTTCATCAATTGTTTTTTGAATTAGAATTTTTTCTTCAGTTTCTTTTCATTTTTTATCTACTTCACTACTATTAACAAATTTAGGATTCATAGAAGCAACTTGCATTGCTATTTCTTTCCCTACTTCTGCACTTACTTTACCTTCAATTAAAACCATTGCAGAAACTCTATTATTAAAGTGTTGGTAAACACCAAAACTTTGATCTTTTGTTTTAGTAAAAAGGTCAGCTCTTCTAACACCAATTTTTTCACCTATTGTAGCAGTTAATTCAATTGCAGTATCAGCAATTGTTTTTTTGCTACTTAAAACCATTTTATCAATATCTTTTACAGATTTATTTTTTAAAATAGTATCAGCAACATCTTTCACAAATTTTACAAAATCTGGATTTTTAGAAACAAAATCTGTTTGTGAATTTATTTCTAAAATAACACAATTATTCCCATCTTCCTTAACAAGTGTTTGACCTTCAGCAGCAATTGCATTTGCTTTTTTTGCAGCTTTTGAAATCCCTTTCTCCCTTAATCATGCAATAGCTTTTTCAATATCATTGTTTGATTCTTCTAAAGCTTTTTTGCAATCCATAAAACCTGCTTGTGTACGGTTTCTAAGTTCTTTAATTTTTTCAGCACTAGCACTCATAATTAAATAAATTCCTTAATTATAATAAAATCTTTAATTATTTTATCTGATTTTAATAATTAATATTAATTAGTTTAGATAAAATAAAAAGAATATTAATAGACTAAAAACACACATGAACAAAGCTATTGCTATTTTTCATACTTTATAATAAAAAAGAAAAAATTTATTTTAAACAAAAAAGTACAAAACATTTTTTGTATTTTGTACTTAATTCTGTTAATTAAATGCTTATTAATTTATTAGTATTTTGTATAAATTGGTCATCCATCTGAGAATATATATCCATCAATGAAATCACTAATAGCAAATTTATCTGTTTTTAATATGAATCTAACTTTATACTTTCAGTTACCTTTAATATCTTGTGGTTCATTTGGAGATGCTGATTGAAGATCAGTAACTTGAATATAATAATCTGGGAAATTTTTTTCCAAGTCATCCATAATAATTTTTTCAACAATTTTTTTGTTTTCTTCAAAAGTACCATTTACTAATATATCATTTTTCACTGATAATAATTTATTTGTTACTCAAGATCTTGTTGGTAATGGACTTTTTTCATTTTCTTTATTGTAGTTAACAATATCAGTTAAGTTATATGTACTACCAAGAACTCAAGATTTACCAACATCTCATTCACTTGATACAAATAGTCTCATTGGTACTCATTTTTCTGAGTTTGTACCATCTTCTCAATAATAACCAGCTTTAGGGTAACATAAAATTGAATAATCTAATGCTACACCACCACTAACACGTTCAACTTTATCATATCTAATTGCATCTCAGTATGCTTGTTCAACTGGATAGTATTTTGCCAATTCTTTTAAACCTTCTCTAAAGAAATATCATTTATTTTGTTCCATTTGAGAGTCAAATCTCTTTTTAAATTCAGGAATGGCACTAACATCATAACTTAAATAATCTGTATCAAAGAAAAACCCTAACATTTCTCAAATTAAATATTTGTTATAGTTAAAATCTCTATAAACTGAATTAATGATAATACTATTTGATCATCTTTCTGGTAAACTAATCATTTTATTAGCATCAATTATGTTTCCAATTCAAATGTCCATATCAAAAGAGTCAACAATAGTATTTTTGTAGAAAGTATTGTTAGCTCAAGCATGACCAGCTAAAGGAGTAGCTTTTACTTTAAATGATTTATTTGCTAAATCAGCTGAATTTTCAACATATGATAAATTTACATTTTTAAATATATTATCTGGAGTAGCAGGTGTAAAATCAGTTAATTTATAAGTTGTTTTAAAATAGTTGCTCAATCATTTATTTAAATCTGTATTTGTTTTAATATTTTTGTCTTTAATTGCAACATTAAAACTACTGTTTTTTGATTTTATTGGAACTGTAGCATCTGGAGATTTTGCACTATTATCAATTTTTACAGTTACTATTCTTTGACTGCTATCATCTTTAGTATTTTCTCAAATTGCATCTTCAATTGGAGTTGCATAAACTTGGAAACTATTAGTAGCAAAACTTGCTGAATCTGGAACATAAGTAATATTTACATTAGTATATTGGTCTGCATTTGCAAAGTTCTTTTCTATAAATCCTTCATATTGAGAATTAGAAATTTTATTTTTGAAATAATCATTTAAACCTTTGTCATTCATTGTATATAATGCAAATTGAAGTGTAAAATTATCTTCACTTGGAGCAGTTGCATAAGTTGGCTCAACTGGGTCAACTGGATCTACAGGATCATCTGGGTCAACTGGATCTACAGGATCATCTGGGTCAACTGGATCTACAGGATCATC
>CAMWTH010000028.1 GCA_947177125.1 uncultured Mycoplasma sp.
GGCGACCACCGAGATCTACACCCTAGAGTTCGTCGGCAGCGTCAGATGTGGATAATAGACAGGAATAATAAGTAATAAAAAATATAGATAATTTAAATTAAAATTTTTGTCATTACTTTGGTTAAAAGTGTTTTGAATTTCTTCATCATTGTTTTTATTATTTTCTCTTTCTAAAGAAATTTCAATTTTTTTGTTTTCTAAAAATATGTCTAAACTATTATAAACATCTAATGAAATTTCTAAAATCTCAACATTCTCTACTTTTTTAATTTGAATGTTTCTAAATAACAAATTTTTTGAATAATTACTTATATAATCTCAGCTTGATTGCTTATTTAATGTTTCTTTTAGTTTCTGATAATTAATTTCATCATTTTCATAAAAATTTTCTAAAATAAAATCTTTAATTTTTTGTTCTGAAAAAAATGAAAAATATTCAAAACCCTCTACTAACCCATTAACACTAATTATGTAACTTTTCCCATTAATAACAACTCTTAATTTTGCTAAAAAACTCACTGAATTTAACAAACTATTTTTTGTTATAGAACTCAGTTCAATAATTTCAACAAAATATGGGTAATAAACAAAATTTACAACCACATATTCACTTTTAAAATTATCAATAAAAATTTGCTGATAACTATTTGCTAATTTAAAGTTAACTTCAATGTTTTGTTGGAAATTGATAACAAAAGATTTTTTTAAAAAATAATTTTTTAAAAAGTCATAAAAAATTAAATTTTTATATTTATTTTCATTAAAAGTAACATTAACTAAAGCAGAATTGTTATCATAATTTTTTTCAACACTTAGTGAACCAATTTTTTCTTTATAGTATTTGTTTAAAATTAAATTATCACTTATATCTTTTTCAGTTACAGTAATTAGTGAATAAGTACTAGAAATAATTTCTCAATTAAATTGATAATTATTCTCTACAAAAGTTATTGAATAATTCCCTTCATAGTACAAAGTAAAATTTTGATTCTCACTAATTTTGTATGATACCCTTTTTAAATTTAATATATGCAAATTATTTGATAAAGATATTGAATAATTTAAATCCAATGGAATTAAATTGTTATAAAGTTTAAAAAGATTTTTTAAAGTATCTGATGTTAAGTTCATCAAATCAATATCAACATAATAAAAATTAGAAATATTGTTTACTAATTTTTGAAAGATTATATTTGAAAAAGAAAATGTCATAATATTAGGATTTAATTCCATTTGAATAAAGGTTCCCACCAAATTATTATCAGTAACATAATCATTGTTCATTGACCATAATCCAACTGATCATATTGTAGGTAAAGAAAAACTAATAGTGTATTGATTGTTTCCGATGTTATTTCATTTTAAATATTCAAGAAAAGGACATTGAAAAATTAGTAATCTATAGATGTTTTTAATTTCAGGTTCATTTTTACCAGAAATATAATACATATTAAAAGTTCAACCAATATCTTGATATTCTTTAGCTAAACTTAGTTTTAAGTTTTTAATTTTATTATTTACAAAAGATTTTTTTACTTCACTTGGCAATGTTTCTAAAGCAGCATCATAATAATCTCTTTCATTATTAAACATATAAACAGAGATTTTTTTAGCTATTTCATTTTTATTTGAATCTGTAATATATACATAATTATTTTTGTTAGAATTGTATTTAAAATTTAACTCACTCATTTTATTAATTTCTTTATCTGGAGTGGTCAGTGTCAAATTATTTTCATTATTTAAGTACTCTTGAGATTGAGTGTAATTGTATGAAACAGGAAAACCAAAAGCTCAAACACCAGTAAGAAAAATTTTTAATAGTTTTCTTTTAAATCTTTTAAATATCATTTTTTTACCTTCCTTTTATGTTTTAAAAATAAGTTGAAAAATTCTATTAATGAATAATAAAAACCTATTATTCACCAATTTGCTAAGAAATTAATTTCAATAAAAATATTCATATTGTTTAAAGTTTGTGAAATGTTGTTAATAAATTGATAAATAAATTGAAACATAACAGTAAAAGTCATTCATCATGAAAAGAGCAATGACAAAAGATATATTATTGTAAAAATAGGAGTAAAAAATATACCAAAAAATATTCCTCATAAAGACATTTGATTATTTAGCATAGAAATATATGGAATAATGTAAATAATTGCAAAAAAAGATGTGAAAAAAGTATTGTAAAGTATATTTTTCTCTTTAATTACAGAAAAAAGTTTTACTCCTCTTGCACCTAAAAAACTCATGCATAAACCAAAAGATAAAATAACTTTTGGAGCAATTAAAGCTATTGCTATGATAGATAAATCTGTTGAATAATTTTTTGTTTTATTAAATGAATAAAAAATCAGTGAAAGAAAAATTCTTATTGTTGATGGTGAAAAACCATTTAAATATGAAATAAAAAAAGAAAATATAACACACAAAATTCTTCCAGTTTTTGGAAATTTAGAAAAAATTTTTAAAATTATAAAACAAAATATATTTATGTGATATCCGCTAATTACAATAAGATGAACAACAGATAAATCAACTAATTTATAGTAGAAATTTATATTTTGATTATTCTTGATATTTAATAAAATTAAACTCAAAAATGAACCTGTTTGTACTCTATGGATGTTTATAAAATATTCATGAATTTTATTTCTTAAATCAAAAGTTAATATTTTGTTCATTCAAATATTTAAAAAATCAAATGAATCATTTTTGTATATATAAGTTATAAAAACTAAATAAAATATTCCAATTAGAAATAATAAAAATAAATGAATTTTTTTGATTTTGTTAATTAAAAAACTAACTAAAAAAAATGCAATTAAAAATAAACTAAAAACCAAATTATCAAAATAAAAACAACATATTAACATTCATAAACTTAATTGTCTAACTATTTTCATTCTCACCTCACTTTGTAGAAAAATGTTTTTTTCTACAATATAGATAGGTAATAAAATCAAAAAAACTGCATAAAAAAAATAGAGAATAGTAATTACTCCCTATTTTTCTAAGCTTTACTTTCTATAACTTATAAGTAAAAGCAGTTTTAGATGGATAATTTGATAATCTAATATAATTATCTGATTGTCCTACAAGCGTAGATGCAGTTAGTGATGAACTAGAATTTGATTTTTGCTGTGTACTTGTATCATCTTTGTTTGTTAAAGCATTTACAAGATTGTAAATCATTTGAATAAAATTCATTACTGTAGAACTTATAAGCGTTGCTGCTAAAGCTGCTGTTCAAAAAGATCCACCTTTAATATTTTTCTTGTGCCCATTAGATAAGGGTACAAGATTTTTGAAAGAATATTTTGACTTTCTCATTTTAATACCTCACATTTTTTGTAGGAACTTTATTTTCCTACAATATAGATATGTAAAAATTTACAAAATAAATTAAAAAACAATTTATTCGATTGTTTTTTAAATTAATTTTTTTAACTCAGAAAGTTTTTCTAAGTGTTTTTTCTTTTTATTTTTTTCTAAATCTATTTTTTCTTTAGGTGCTTTTGCTATAAATGATTTATTATTTAACATTTTGTTACATCTATCAATTTCGCTTTCAATATATGCAATTTCTTTTTTAATTTTTTCTAAATCCAAAGTTTGATTTTGATTTATCAATAAATCATTTAGATTTGTTATATATATTAAATAGTTGTTTTCAACAAAATTTGGTTTAACACCATTATTAGGTTTATTTTTTTCAATTTCAATTTTTGCAGCACTGAAAATGCTTATTGTTTCTTTACTTAAATTCAAAGACTTATTATCAAGAACTTCTATGAAAATCTTTATGACTTTACTTGGTTGAATTTTATTTTCAAAATTAAAAGTTCTAATTTTGTTAATAATTGATAAAACATTATCAATATTATTTTGTCCATAATTTTTTTTAAGATCTTTAAAAATATTTAATTCTTCTAAAATTGAATTCTTAGTTTTAAAGGAAAAATTATCATATAAATTTGCTGTAACAAAAGGACAAATTGGATGTAACAAAATTAAAATTTTTTCTAAAATAAAATTTAAAACCCAAATATTTGCTTCTTCATTTTCAATTCTATTTTTTGTTAGTTCTATATAAGTATTGCAAAAATCATCTCAAATAAAATCAGTTAATTTTTTAATCGCAATTAAAAAATTATATTTTTCAAAATGTTTAATAAAATCTTGGTATGTAGAACTAAATTTGTTCAATATTCATTTATCAAAATCACTTAATGATTTATAGTTCTTTTTTGTTTCTGTTTTTTTATTTTTCATTTCAATAAATCGAAATGAATTTCATAACTTATTAATAAAACTTCAACAAGATTTTATTTTTGCTTCAGAAAAAATGAAATCTTCTCCAGGCGAAGATGAAGAAAGTAAAAAAAGTCTTAATGCATCAGCTCCATATTGTTTAATTACATCACTTGGATTAATTCCATTACCTAAAGATTTAGACATTTTTCTGTTTTGTTCATCCCTAATTAATCCTGTAATATAACAATTTTTAAATGGCAATTCTTTTTTTAAATACAAACCAAAAAACATCATTCTAAAAACTCAAAAAAAGATTATATCAAAAGCTGTTACTAAAATATCTGTTGGATATTTAGAACTTTTTTTAGTTATTGAATCTGTGGTAGTTATAGGTCATAGCCCTGATGAAAATCAAGTATCTAATACATCATTATCTCTTATGTATAATTCTGGATTTTTAGGAGGTTTTGTTTCTACATAAATTTCTTTTGAATCCTTTTTATATCACACAGGAATTTGGTGACCTCATCATAGTTGTCTAGAAATACATCAGTCATTTAAATTTGATAATCAATTAATTAAAAGTTTTTCATATTTTTTAGGATGAAAAATTACTTTATTATTAGTCTTTTGAATTTTTACTATTTTTTTTGCATATTCAGATACTTTAACAAATCATTGTTCTGACATCATAGGCTCAACAACAACATCTGTTCTTTCAGAGAATCCAATACTGCTAATTATTTTTTCTGTTTTAATTAGCAAATTATTGTTTTTCAAAAATTCTACACACTTTTCTCTACAATCAGCAATTTTTAAATTTTCAAATCCAATAGCTTTTTTATTAGTAGTTCCATCTTCATTAAAACATGATTCAATTTTTAAATTGTATTTTTTACTAAGTTCAAAATCATTAAAGTCATGTGCAGGAGTACATTTCATAACACCTGTTCCAAATTCTTTATCAACATAAGAATCACTAATAATTGGTAGTTCTTTTTTTGTAAAAGGATTAATTGCAGTTTTATTTAAATATTTTTTATATCTTTCATCTTTTGGATTAACAATCAAACACTCATCAACAAATATAGTTTCAGGTCTGGTTGTAGCAACAGTTAAAAAATCTTTGCTATCTTTAATTAAATATTTAATGAAATATAAATTAGTTTCTTTTTCTTTTTTAATAACTTCAATGTTAGAAATAGCAGTTTTTAGTTTTGTATCTCAATTAACAAGTGTTTTGCTTCGATAAATTAAACCATCTTTATACATTTTTACAAAAACTTGATTTACTATTTCATTAGATTTTTCATTTAGTGTAAAATGCTCATTATCATAGTCTAAAAATAAACCCATATTTTTTCATTGTTGTCTAATTTCAGAAGCATTTTGTTGTGATCAAGTATGTAATTTTTTTATTTTTTCTTCTCTAGATTTACTGTTGTCAATAATTTTATTTTCTTTCAAATATCTTTCATATCTGGTTTGTGTTGCAATTCCAGCATGATCCATTCCACAAATTCAATAAGCATTTTTCCCATTTAATAAATTAAATCGAATTAATGCATCTTGAATAGTTAAATTTAGTGCATGACCAATATGTAATTTACCAGTAATATTTGGTGGTGGTACTAAAATTGAAAAAAGATTTTTACTTGCATTCAGATTTTTAGAATTTATTTTTTTTTGAATGTTTCACAAAGAAAAATTTTTCTCACAAAAATTGTGATCATACTTAGAATTTAATTCTTTTTCAATTTTTTGACTATTTTTCATAATATCCCTTAACTTATTGAATTTAATATGTTTTTTAATGCCAATATATTTGTTTTGTTTTTTGCACTTAAACATATGAAGCTATCTTGAGATTTATTAAATTTAGATGTAATTTTTTTTATATTATTGTCAAAATAACTTTTTGCTTGTTTATCTGCTTTATTTAAAATAATATAGTGATTTTTAAATCTTTCAGATAGTAAATTACTCATTTCAACATCTAAATCAGTGATAACTGATAAATCTACAATTTGAAATACAGCAATTAAATTTTTTCTTAAATAAATGTATTCAGATATGATTTTAGATAATTCAAAATGTTTAGATTTACTTACTTTTGCAAATCCATAACCTGGTAAATCAACCAATCTAAATTTATTAAAATCATAAAAATTTGCCAACTGGGTTCTTCCAGGTGTATTAGAAGTTTTAGCAATTTTTGCATTTGCTAAAGCATTGATTAATGATGATTTGCCAACATTTGATCTTCCAATAAAACAAACTTCTTTTTTATCATCATTAATTCAATCATTACTTGAAAAACAAGATTTGATGAAACTTGCCATTATTTTTTTACATTCTTTTTAAAAGCACTCATAATTTGTTTGATCTGTTTTTCAGTAGGTTTTCTACCCATTTGTTGATACATCATTCTTATTTGATTTTCACTAATAGGTGGATTTTCTTTTAATTGTTTTTTAAAAACCTTTCCAGCAATATAATATCCTATAAAGCCGCCAATAATAAGAGCAATAGGAATTCCTAAACCTAAACTTAATCCTAAAATTAATCCTAAATCCATTTTTTTCTCCTAAATAAAAATAAAAAATTAATATAAAATGCTTCTTTATAGCAATCTAATATATTTTAATTCCAATTTAATTGATATTAATATTTTTAGTTAATCTACTCATTGTTGTCTTCTCTATTAGTGTCAAAAAAATTTATTTCTTCTTCATATGTTAGCTCTTCAATTCCTTTTTCAGGAACAATAATTTCTGGTAAATCTTTAATTGAATCAATTCCAAAAGTATCATAAAATTTTGGAGTAACTTGGTATAAATAAGGTTTACCAACAGCTTCAGATCTTCCAGCTTCTTCAACCAACCCAATTTCTATTAATTTTTCTAACATTGGTGTTGGGTCAGTTTTTCTCAATTCATGAATTTTTGATCTAGTACAAGGTTCATTGTAGACGACAATAGCTAATGTTTCTATCATTGCTTGATTAAGTGGATTTTTTTGTTTTATTCCAAAACTTACAGAAATAATTTTTGCAATTTCTGGTTTTGTAAATAATTTATAATAATCTCCTACTTTTTTTAATAATAATCCTCTTTGTGAGTCTTTTTCATATTCAACTATCATTTCATCAATAACTGCATTAAAATCACTTTCTGGTAGTCTAGAAATTGATTTTAATTTGTCTTTATGGACACCATCACTTCCAACAATGAATAATGCTGCTTCAATAACACTTTTTACATTAATACTCACTGTTTTCCACCTCTTCTTTATCTATTTTAACAATAAAAATATCTTCCTCATTATCGTTTTGTTCTAGTTGAATAAAACCATTTCTAACTAAAACTAAAAATGCTACAAAAGCAACAACAAAATATCTTCTAGTAAATTTTTCATCAGGAATTTGCTTAAAATAATCCATAAAAGAAATACGATATAAGTGTGGAAAAGGTTCAAAAAAATCACGAATTTCTTTTTCAACATCATCTATTGAAATTTCATTCACCCCAATCACTTTTACATTATCTTTTCCACCAGCAGTTGTACTTCTAGTTTTTTTAGTATTAATTAATTTTAAATAAACTTTTTGCATTGCTTTTAAAATAACATTTAAGTCCATTGTATCAATAAAATCATCTTGTTGAAATTCTTTTAAAATACTAATTTGTTCTTCATGAGTTGGTCTTGGTCTTTCAAACATTCTAGATCTTTTATTCATTTGTTCAACTAATTTTGGAACAATTTCTTGATATTGCTTGTATACTAAAAGTCTTTGAATATACTTGTCCCTTTCTATGTCATTTGCAACATCCTCATCAGTTTCCATAGATGGAATTATTTTTTTAGATTTTTGTTCAAGTAAATATGTTGCCATTAATAAATATTCAGTCAAATCATCAATCTTTAATTTATTAAAATTTTCATTTATATAGTTTACGTATAATTGAATAATCTCAGCTAAATTAATGTTTAAAATATCCATTTTACGCTCTTTAATTAATGAATAAAAAAGTTCGAATGGACCACTAAATTCTTTTCCAGTATTGTCAGTTATACTAATGTTAAATTCATTGCTGTTTTTTATTTCTAATTCTTCAGATTTAATTTCATTGTTATCATTCATAAAAATTACCTTAAAAAGATTTATTCTTCTTTTTCTTCTTTTCAGTCAGGATTTTCTTTTATTTTTTCATATGCTTCTTGCATTTTTACTTTCATTTTTTCTGCAACTAAATCTTTGCTTAGCTGGATGTAATCTTTATATTTAATTGGAGTTAAAAACTCAACAGTTACTTCTTTATATTTTAAAATATTCTTTTTGTTTTCTTTTTCTACACCTAAAGTACCATAGATGACAACTGGAACAATTTGACAAAAAGTAGAATAAGCAGGAGTCAAAGCTGCTGCTTTAAATTCTCCTAATTCATGTGATTTAACTCTTGTTCCCTCAATAAAAACAATTAAAGATTGGTCTCCTTTTTGAAGCAATTCTTTTTCTTCTTTTATAACCCTAACAAGATCTCTAAGGTTACCTCTATCAATAAAAATAGTATTAATTAGTCTAGCTGCATAACTGATTTTTTTAGTTTTAGAAATTTCTATTTTTGATAAAAAGGTAGGATTTAAAATTCCAGAATTTTCTTTCCTTAATTTACTAAAAGCTTTTAATAAAACTAAAACATCAAAATTAGATTTGTGATTAGGAACAAACATAACAGGTTTATTAGTTGGAATGTTTTTTTCACCTTTTATTTTTATTTTAGTAAAAGTGCAAAAAACAGCTTTTTTTACCATTCCATAAACATATTCATATCTATCTTCCAAACTCATAATTTCATTTTCTTCTTCTCATGCAAGATACTTTTTCTTGCTTTTCATTAAAGAAAAAAATAAAAATAATAAAACAAAAATAAAACCAAGACTATGCCCTAATTTGAAAAAAAATTTTTTCATTTATTCAACCTAAACCTAAAAAATAAATTATATCTAAATGATTATAAAATAATTAAATAAAATCTTTCCCCTATATTAATAAAAATAAAAAATCACCTATACTATTGCATAGGTGATTGATGTAAAACCTACAAAAATTTGAAAAATAAGTGTATCTAAATTTCTATTATAATGAAAGGATATATATTAGTGATTTGATAAAATATCTAAAATACTTGTATTTTTTCAGCAATAACCTTTAATTGGTTATCTTCTGTTTTGATACGACCTTTCAATCCTATTAACGAGCCAGAATTCATTGCATTTAAATCTTGTGCAAATAAAGCACTAGTTATACTTACATCAATAGAATCAAAATAATCATTTTCATTGGTACTATCAAAAAAAGGCTTTTCTACTTTAAGAGTAAGAACTGATGTTTTTTCATTTCTTTTGATTTTTTCAACAGTACCAATCATTGCTATTAAATTCAATTTGCCCTCACTTTCTATAAATTTTTTAATTATTTGTACTAATTTTGTTAGTACATAAAAATATTACACTTTATAAAGCAAGCAACAATTTTAAAAATCAATCTAATTTATTGAAAAATTCTTTCTTTTTTCTTGAAAAAAAATTACTTCAAAAAAATAGCTATAGCATATACTAGGTTCTCATTATAAGAAACACTAACTTCTATTTCATCAAAAGTAATGCATTTATAATAATTATTTGTTCTAATAAATTCAATATTAGTAAAAAAAATATTCTTAAATTTGCTAATTGCTTTATATGCTGCTTCTTTTAATGCTCATCTTACAGCTAAAAACTTTGGTTTTAAATAATCATCAGTTTTTAAATAATCCAAATATTCATTTTTAGTTAAAATTCGTTTTGCAAAAATTTCTTTTTTGTTCACAAATTTTTGGATATTTGTAACATCAATACCAACAGCATAATTATTTTTTATTTTTGTTGTTTTGTAATTCATTAACAGCTACTTGTAATTTTCCAACATCATTCATTAGTTTCTGACTTTGGTATCCATCTTGTTTTAAACTTTCAATATCAGCATTAAGTGATTTGATAATGCTATTTTTTTGACTAATAATTTCTTTTAATTCAGTTATTTCAGCCATTTTTTGGTTAATAACATCTTCTAAAAATCTTTGGTTTTTATCTAATTTAATTAAGAAATTTCTAATACCATCTAAAAAAATATCCACTTCTAATGGATCATATCCAGCACTCATATTTTTTGAAAATTTACGATCTAAAATTGCATCAAAAATTTTTTTTGTATTTTCTTTCATAAAATTCCTTAAAGAATGATACTTTATATTTTAAATTATCATATATAAAAAAAAATAAAAACATTTTTGTGTTTTTAATTAAATAAAATATCTGTAACCAAAAACAGATTACAGATATTAATTTTTAATTTTAAAATATTTCAGGAATATATAATGAATAATCTTTACTAGTTAATTTTGATGTATTAAAATCTCAAATAATTTCATTATTATCAGAATTTTCTGAACTAGAAATCAGTAGTCTAAGCACTGCTTCTTGATTAGCTAGTGTTGCATTACCACTACTATAAGTTATTGCATAACTATTATCTGTTGATGATTTAATATATGTAATAGTTAATGGTGTTGTAAGGTTTTGTGAAGAATAATTAACTGTTGTAGTATTTCCATTAATTGTTGTTTGTTTTTGTCAAAGTAAAGTATTAGTGTTAGAAGTAATTTTATATGTATAAACACTACTGCTATCTGTAGTTGATGATGAATATTCTAATGTAACTCCATCACTATTTTTATTTGAATAAACTGAATTAGTTAAATTTAAATTATAAGATTTATTAGCACTTTTATTCCAACTATCAAAGTTATCAGTAAAAGAAATTAAATTTTTTTCTTTCTTATATTCAGATGACACTAATACTTTATTATTTTCTGCTGTTGATAAAACATAACTTGCATTATTACCATCAGTAGTTCTAGTTAATGTTGCAATAGGAGAAGTTTTGTTAGTAGAATTTGTTCCTGAACTATAAAAAGTAAAAGATGTTACATTATTTTCAGTCTTAGATTCAATGTATCTAGGTGCTGTATAAATTAATCAATCATTAAAAGACATTTTACCATACTGAAAAGTTCCACCATTACCCAAATATGATGTAGATCCACTTAATTCAGAATTTAAAATACTGTCTTCAGGTTTTTGATGAGAAGCATAAACAATTCCTCAAGCAATAGTCCCAAAGCATCCTAAAGCAACAACTGAAGCTATACTAACAGCAATAATTTTTTTTCTATTTCTATACATAATAAGTCCAAACTAAAAAAATAATGAAAATATATAAAATAAACAATATACTATATTAATTATAAATAATTTAACATTTACTTTCAAACTGTTATATAATTAAATTTTGTCCAATTTAAATATTTATAAAAAAAATATAATAATTAAAGAGACACAATAAAAATTTCACAAATAAATTAGTAACTATTTTTAATTGATTTATTTTATCAAATCACTAGAAAGTTAATTATAAATTAGCTAAATTTTTATAATAATCTTTTACTGAACACAATATAAAAAAGACCAAAATAATTTTTATTTTATTTTAGTCTTTTTTTTAAATCACTTTAACTAGTTTTAGTTAATTGTAAACAAGTAACCACTTATTGTTCTTGTAGATGATGGATTTGCTTTTGATGTAAATTTAATTGTATAAGTTCAAGTTCCATAGTAATTATATGGATAACCTTTAGTTGCAGAATGAATATTAGAAACTTCAATATTATAATTTGGAAAAGTTTTTTCTAAATCTGGTTTAACAATATTTTCAATTATTTTAACATTTTGGTCCCAAGTACCACTAGTTAATTTTTCACTAATAATCATTAAATCATTTGTAATTCAAACATTTCTAACAGGAAGTTCAATTCCATTTTGGTGGTAGTTATAAAAGTCTCTTAAGTCTTCTATTTTTTTAGTATTACTTAAACCTAATAATGCAGTATATTGAGTATCATAATTACTTGCTACAAATAAATTTAAGTGTACCATTCTAGTACCATTTGTACCATCTGATCAATAGTAACCTGCTTTTGGTTTCATTGGAACTTTAAAGTTTAAAGTTATTCCATCATTAATACGTTGAACATAACCTCATTCACATTGCTCAAATGTACCACTTAATTCAACTGGGTAATATCTAGCAACATCTTTTCAACCTTCTTCATATAGTAAACGTTGATATTCAACACTCTTTTCTTTATAGTATTTTGGATTGTTTCAATATCAATAGTAGTCAAATCCATCTTCAAAAAATCAACTAATATTTTCTCATGTTAAAATGTGAGATGGTCAACTATGGAATGGGAAATTAGAAGTAATAACATAGCTAATTCCTCATCTATTTGGAAGGGTAATAGTTTTACTTGAATCAATTATGTTTCCAATCAATATATCCATATCAAAAGAGTCAACAACAGTATCTTTATAGAAAGATTTACTTGCTCAAGCATGACCGGCTAAAGGAGTAGCTTTCACTTTAAATGATTTGTTTGCTAGATCTGCTGAATTTTCAACATATGATAAACTTACATTTTTAAATACATTGTCTGCAGTAACAGGTGTAAAATCATTTAATTTATAACTTGTTTTAAAATAGTTACTTAACCATTTATTTAAATCAGCATTTGTTTTAAAATTTTGATCTTTGATTGTAACATTAAAACTACTGTTTTTTGCTTTTGCCGGAACTGTAGCATCTGGAATTCTAACAGACTTATCAATTGTTACAACTACTGTTTTTTGATCTTTATTATTACCATTTTGTCAAACTGCTCCATCAACTGGAGTTACATTAATTTGGAAACTATTAGTTGTGAAACTTGCTGAATTTTGAACATAGGTAATATTTACATTACTATATTGATTACCACTCACTAAATATTTTGGTAAATCATTAGTATTAGTAGCAAAATAATTTTTTAACCAATTATTCAAAGAAGTATCAGTAAGTGTATACATTGTAAGTTGAGGTGTAAAAACATCATCAGTTGGAGCAGTTGCATAAGTTACGGAATCAACTGGATCAACTGGGTCTACAGGATCAACTGGATCAACTGGGTCTACAGGA